>JAOMCX010000009.1 GCA_028345195.1 Candidatus Nitrosopelagicus sp. | reverse complement strand
AAATTACTCAAAGAACAAGAGGAGTACAAAAAAGAGATTGGTGATTATACCACATTAAAAGAGACATTAGAAGTAGTAAAGAAGCTAAACATTGATCTTGCCGGATTTGGGCTAATGAAGCAATTTTACACAAACTTGTTTATTGTTCAAACAAAAGATATTGATGAAATTAGAAGAACACTGGATAATATTACAATTAATCAATATGATTTGAATACAAAAGAAGAATCAGCAATTATGATTATTGCAGATGTTGCAAACTTGGAGAAAATTCTCAAAGTGATGCGTAGTTTTAATGCAAATCCATTTTCTATTCCAGAAGGCGTAGAACAAGTTCCAACAAAGGCATATGCAACTGCAGAATTAAAAATTAAAGAATTTGAGGAAAAACACAAGAAAGTATCAAAAGAACTTGCAAAGTTAACTGCAAAGGTTAGAAAAGACATACTAACACTACATGAAAAGGCACAGGTTGCAAAAGATATTTTAGAATTATTAAGAAAACCTGGTGGAACAAAAAACTTTGCGGTAATTCAAGGATACATTCCAAAGAAGATGGAGAAGAAATTCAAAGATGTTACAAGTAAATGGATGTCTGTTGTAGAAGATGTTTCAGATCCGGAACTAGTAAAAAAGACACCAACTCTATTTGATAATAAAATTTTTGTTAGAACATTTGAGGTAATCACACAAAGTCAGGGAATTCCAAAGAAAGGAGAATCAGACCCAACACCAATGATTGCATTGATGTGGCCAATCTTTTATGGACTGATGTTTGCAGATGTAGGTCACGGATTATTACTAATGGGATTAGGTTTAGTCTTCAAATTAAAAGGACAAGGAAATCTTTCTAGATGGGGAATGCTGATTGCAATCTCTGGTGCAGCGGCAGCAATAGCGGGAGTTGGAACAGGCGAAGCATTTGGATTCCATATAGACCACATACAACCATTTGAAGGACTCTTGGAAGAGGGCGGAGCATTATATTCAATCTCATGGCTAGTAGGCGTGATTAGTGTAGCAGAACTAAACTTTGAACAAGTAATTATGATTCTAAAGGTTTCATTATTTTTGGGAATAATTCACATTGTTTGGGCATTTTTGTTACACATCAAAAAATTGGCAAAAGAGGGTAAGAAAACTACAATGTTTACAGAAGCAATTCCAAATGTTACACTTTACGGTGGAATCGTTGTAATCATGATGTGTGCAATTGGTTCAGGTTATGATGTAATGAACATGTACTCAAAAATACACACAGAGGCTGTACCATGGGTAACTGTTTTCTTAGGAGATTGGGCTCAGGTTTGGATTATTACAAGAATTGCAGGAGTTATAGTAATTGCATCAATTGTGGTTATGATGATTGGTGGATTAAAACACATCAAAGCACATCCAGAAGAAGGAGGAAGTCCCGCAAACGTCTTCATGGAAGTTTTACTTGGAAAAAGTGTAGAGTGTCTTGCACATACAATTAGTTATGCTCGGCTTGGAATCATGTTGCTTGTACATGCAGCGCTATTACTTACAGTCAATAATTCATTTGTTTCATTAGGCGGAGTAGAATCTCCAGGAGCATTAGCATTACTTATCGGAGGAAATATTGGAATCATGATGATTGAAGGATTAATTGTTTACATCCAATCACTAAGACTTCATCTTTACGAGTTCTTTACAAAATGGTATGATGGCGGTGCACAACCATTCAGACAAGTGGTTCCAGAAATGCTCTATAACCAATTCAAGTGGAATAAAAAATAATTATTTTTTTTACATTTCAGTTCTAACATCATTCATTTTATGAGCAAAAACAAAACAAACTACAGTACCAATAACACCCCCAACAATAAACGGGATGGATATGGTAAAAGTTTCAGTTGTGAATCCATAAAACATAATCAGATTACTTGGAACAATTCCGGCTATACTTCCAGAGAAACAACCTAGAAACATTACAAGAAATTTCGGTATCATTACTACTTTATCACTTGAAGATGATATAGAGATTCTCTATTTTTCTATAGGAAGATCCAAGTTATTTCCCCATTCTCCCCAAGACCCCAAATACACTTTGACATTTTTGAAGCCTATTTTTTTCAAAGACAGATAGCTGTTTGCAGCACGATATGCACCCTGGCAGTAAGTAACAATTGGTGCATCCTTATTCATTTGATATAGAGATTCTAATTCTTCATCAGGTTTGAGTTTGCCAGAACCATCAAGGTTGTTTTTCCAATCGATATTTTTTGCAGTAGGAATATGTCCACCACGAGCAGCTCTAGGAGTAGTTCCATCAAACTCATCAGAAGAACGAGCATCAATTATTGTGACTTTTCCAATATTTTCATTTAATTCTTCAAATCCAATTATGATTGAAGGATCAATTTGTGTAGTAAGATTCGATGGTTTGTAAATAGTAGATTCAGTAACAGTTGGTAAGTTTTCTCCAATCCATTTTGAGATACCGCCATCTAATAACTGGACATCTGGATGTGAAAAGTAAAGACACATCCAAACACCTCTAGCTGCAAGCATTCCAGAAGTATTATCATAAAAAATTATTTTCTTATTTTCATCAACTCCTGCATAAGATAAGATCTTTCTCATATGTTCACCAAAACTTACCAGACCCTTTTGAGAGGTATCTGCCCAATGGAATGAGAATAGATCTAAACTGACAGAACCAGGAATATGACCAGCAGAATAATCCTTGTATGAGCGAGCATCCAAAATCAAAACAGAATTATCTTGGTGGATTTTTTCCAAGTCCTGAGTTGAGATAAACATGAATAATTCTTTGTGGTGTGGAATAAAAATTAGTTTAGCATCCGCTGTTTGGTAAAATTAAAAAAAGAAAAAAAGAAAAGTATTTTTTTTCTATTCGTTTACGTATGCTCTTTCACCGTTTTGTGAGAGATCGAGTCCGATTTCCTCTTCTTTAGGAGTGACTCTGATTCCTCCAGGCCAAACTGCATCCATTACCTTGAAGATTACAATGGAGACACCAAATGCATATGCAATTGACATTCCTGCAGCAACTATAGAAATTGCTTGTTGTTCGTAACCTTCTGGTGTGCCTGTCCATGCGCCGATACCGTCACCTGTGTCCCAGATATGTGGACTAGCTAGTGTACCTGTTAAGATAGCACCGGTTAAACCACCCATACCGTGAACTCCCCATACATCGAGGGCATCGTCCCACTTTCGAGCGTTCTTGAATGCAACACATCCATAACAAACTGTACCTGCAGCAATACCGATAATTATTGCAGCCATTGGTCCAACCCAACCAGATGCTGGTGTGATTGCGACTAAGCCTGCGACGGCTCCTGTTGCGGCACCTACTATACTAGGTTTGCCTGTGTGTGCCCATGACATCAACACCCACGTTACTGTCGCCATACCGGTGGCAGTATTTGTGACTGTCCATGCGCTTACAGTGATTCCATCTACCATTACTTCACTTCCAGCGTTAAAGCCGAACCATCCGAACCATAGAATTGATGCACCAAGAACTACCATAGGTACATTGTGTGGTTCCATTGGAACTTTGCCATAACCTAATCTTCTTCCGAGGATTAAGGCTCCTGCAAGTGCTGTAAATCCAGATGAAATGTGAACCACAGTTCCGCCTGCGAAGTCAAGTGCATATGATGGTGATAAGTCAGGGTTGAAGTCTAAGCTTCCTCCGCCGATGTAACCACCGCCCCATACCCAATGACAAATTGGGTCATAGACGAATGTTCCCCATAAGAGAACAAAGACTACAATTGCACTGAATTTCATACGGTCAACTAAACCACCAACAATTAGTGCTGGTGTGATGATTGCGAAGGTTGCTTGGAACATAGCAAATAGTTGGTGAGGCACTGTGCCTGGCCATGTATCACTACATACATCTCCCTCCTTCATCGTTTGCATTTGGTAATAGTGTGCCCAAGTATCTTCACAAGGACTTGGAGCACCTAGTGGTGCCCAGTGTGAAACTTGGTTGAAGCCAACATAATCAAGGTTGCCCATGAACATGTTTGCATCATTATCTATTCCGCCGAATGCAAGTGAATAACCCCACAATACCCATTGTACACTCATGAGACCCATGATAATGAACACCATGCCAATTGTATTGACTGCGTTCTTTGATCTTGCTAATCCTCCGTAGAAGAATGCAACACCTGGAGTCATGAAAAGTACTAGAGAGCTTGCGGTTAGCATCCAAGCCATGTCACCTGTATCTACATAACAGTACATGTCTGGGACGCCGTCATCATCAGTGTCGTACCAACATTCGTTTGGGTTACCGGTATAGATACCAGCACCACCATCGGGATCACCGACTACATAGCCATCCATACCATCAGAGGTTTGTTGGGCATATGCTGTTGATAGAGCACCTGTTGCCGTCATAGCGACTGCGGCCATAAGTATTAGAGCATACTTATGGTTTCGAGATTTCATTGATCAAAACCGCTGGATGAATGTATATAACAATTAAGATTTAAATTCTGTACATGGTGTAAATTATTATATTCTAGTATATTGTGATAGTAACATAAAATGAATAAATCATGTTACTTAATGAGGCAAAATAAGAAATGAAATCTGAAAAAACACGATTGGCAATATTTGATACCTTCAAAACAAAAAAACAGCAGATAACAGGGGAGGCAATTAGACAAAGAGCAATTATACATCATCTATCAAATTCGACTAATTCTGCATCAAAAACGAGAACTGCGATATCTCAAAGCATAGCAGAGGAAAATAAAATCTTGTGGAAGAATATCTATTCAGGAATATTCAGAGATTTGGATGAAGTTTTAATTCCATTAGGAATAGTAGCAGAAGAAGGAAGACTTCCTCTCAAAAGAGGACCAAAAGCACTGCAGCAAAATGGAATGCCATTTTATCATTTAACAAAAAAAGGAATGATTGTATCTTTAGCTATCGACAAGATTTCAGATAGGAAAAAAATTCTCAAAGCAATAGTGCATCAGGCAGCAGATGATAATGAAAAACAGGCATTCGAGATCATGGAAAAATTAGTTAAGATTGCACCTCATTTTGGTTTCTCAGTTTTTGAAAGATATGTCAAAGCATATTGTGAAAGTAACATAGACGATCTGCTTCCATTTACGGTAGAAAATGTGAGTAAATCTGCAGATAATTCAGCTCAACTTCAGATGGAGTTGTTAGAAGGATTTTCAAAGCTTTCAAAGGCAGATCGGGATCAAACTATCGATTTTCTAAAGAAGATTGACTGAGATATTTAACAAACATTTAAAATCAGTTCGGCGTGAGAAAAGCTAAATGGGCTCTGGAGGTTCTCAGAAAATTTTCGTTACTGTAAAATCCTATAGTAAGCGTGGTCAATTACTAAAAAGACCAGATCTCCAAACATTAGCCGAATCTCGTGATCTAGATGAATTAGTTACTAGAATTAAAAATACAAAATATCTTGAAGCAGTCAACTCTGTCTCAAAGCCATATACAGCCGAAAAATTGGAAATGGCTCTAAAGACATATCTTGCAAACCAGCAATTTAAGATTGCAAAAGCCTCTGGAAACGCAAAAATTCTTGATGCCTTTTTTCAGAAATTTCTTATATCAAATCTAAAACTTATTTTGAAAGGAAAAATTCTTGGAAAAACTCAAGAGGAAATTTCAGCCTACTTTAACATGCATGCTGAAGAATTAACAAAACAAAGAGATACCGTAGTCAAAGCGCTAGTTGCAAAGGATTTGGAAGAAGCAGTATCTTCATTAGGTTCATCACCATTTAATGCAGAAATTCAAAAAGCAGTTGAACTGTACAATGAAACTAAAAACATTCAAGCATTTGATATCTATTTTGATAAGATGTTTTACCAAAATATCTCAAAATCACTACGTAGTGAAAATGACCAAGACATATCTCATGTCTTTGGAATGGAAATTGACTTTTACAATGTGATGAGCGTTGTTAGAGGAAAATTCTGGGGATTAGATGATGAGAGAATTCAAGATTTGAGTTGTTCTGCAACACTAAACATTCCAAACCAGGTAATGGATAGAATGAGAGCAGCAGAGAGTGTCAAAGATGCACTAGATGAATTAGCATCAACACGATACAAGGATTTGGTACCAGAAACAGAAGATGAAGTAGAAGCAATTGCAGAGTTTGAACATGCATTTGAAATGGCATATTACAAAGCCATTAACGGATCATTTTCAAAAATGTTTAGTTTTGCAACAGTCATAGGAATTTCAAAATTAATAGGATATGAAGTAAGAAACATTGGGGCAATTGCATTTGCAGTTGAACAAAAAATACCAGTTGAAACCACAATGTCAAAATTAATCATAAAAGAAGCTGAATAGAATATGCAACTAAGAGTAATTCCAAATAATAAACTGTATTATGTAATCAAGGAACGAGCTCAACCAGAAATCAAAAGGGTAATGAGCCCATACAAAGATGCACAAATTGATTTTCTTGCGTTAGGAGTTTGGGTAAGTTCTATTTTAGGAGTAATTTTGGCCGTTCCATCAATAGGAGTTTTTGTATACTTTTACGTAGTTTTAGATAATCTTATACTTGGTGCAGTACTTGCAGTAGGCACTCATTTTGCGCTCTTATTGGTCTCAGATAAGATTTCACATTTTCTGACAAATCTCATAGATGATAAGAAAAAGAAAGCAGATATCCACGGATTCATGTCAAGTGACTTTCTCACATTTGAAACAGATGAGGAAAATGTGGTAGTATTGAGCATTAAGGAAAACGGAAAGGACAAAAAAGATGTCCACAGTTACATGCTTGAACATCAGGTATTCCATGTGGCATTAAACAAGTATTCTAAAAAAACGCCTAAACTAACCTACTAGTCTCCTATATTCAGATTATACGCCTATTATGAACAACTTTAAAACACTGGTGGTTTGCAGTTGATCTACAATGATGGGAGATCGCGACTATAGGTCGGTTATTCAAAATTCAGTCGAATCAGTCGGAAGAGAGCTAGAATATAGATTCAAGAAAGATGACATATCAAAAATCCATGCAAGTGAAGTAACAGGATGCCTCAGAAGAGCATTTTATGACAGAACTGATGAAATTGAAAAAGATAGAACAAGTTTTTCAGATCTAATAGGAGGTATGTTTAGACAGTTAGATTATGGTGCAAAACCTCAAGATTTTTCCCTAGAAGATATCAATCTACAAGCTCAAGCAGACCTGATTGTAGATGATTTAGTAATGGTTTTCAGATCAACTGGAGATTTTCCAGAGAGTCCAAATGCAAAAGATTTGTTGTACATTAACGCATGTATGTACGCATACGAAAAGGTTGATGGAGTTATAATTTACATAAACGGAAAAGGTGATGAAATATCATTTTCAGTTACAAAACATAAGAAAATGTTCGAAGAAACTATCAGAAGAGTTCGCGTACTAAATGATTTACTAAAAGAGAAAAAGACCCCAATTTTAGAGACATCTGTAGAATGTACAGATTGTCAATATTTTGAAAGATGTTATACAAATAGGAAGGCTGGAAAGACCATCAACTTCTTTGGTGCAGGAAAAGACTTCCTCGACAGCATGAAATCTTAGATAAAAATAAGAAAAAGAAAAGAAAATTCTTTTGTGGTTTTAGTTTATTCGCCTGGTTCTTCTGGGTGGCCTTTGCCTCTAAGTGCAAATGTAACTACTGCTAATGCGATTGCTACGCCAATTGCTGAACCGAATGCGGCCATATCTGCTTCTGCCATGGTGAAATCTTTTAGAAATAGAATATAACGTGTTGTATCATAATTTTGAAAAATTGTGATACTATTACTTAGTGAATTCGAAGAATACTTCGTTTTCTCCGCCTGCAGTCATAGAACTGAGGTTGTAGTATGCCTCACCAGTAACTCTCCACTTAGGATCGCCATTTTCTAATGCACTCCACAATTCAGGAATATTGCCATTATTTTTGATGGTAAACTCATCTGAGATAATACTTGGTCTATCACTTAGAATTGTAAAGTAATTTGATGCAGATACTATTCCACCAGGAGCGGCTCTATCTCCAATTGATTTTACACCAATCTTCATATCATCTTCATAAACAGTATAACGAATCATTTCCAAGATTACACCTTTGTAATTTGGGTTTGTGACCTTGAATGAAATTTCAACAAATGCGGTTCTTTCATCAACGTCTAGAATCTCTACATCTTCAAGCTCAATGATTAATGGAATTAGTGTAGGCATTCCACCAGAAGTACCGATACGAACCTCGCTTGAGGTATCATCGATAATTGAGGTACCTGAATATGCAATTATCAGAATTACTACCGCAAATGCGCCAATAACTCCAAGAACAGGTATTTTCGGATTCAATAAAAATTTCTTGTTTTTTGTTCATAAAAAGGAACCTAAAATATAGCACTAGTACTGAAGGAGATTATGCAGTATTTTCAGGCGGTTCAGGAAGGCAAAAAACGAGCAAATGAAGCTCAAATGAAATTATTCGATGTTGCAGGATTTGCCATGTTGACTCTGACTACAAAAAAGAAGGATGGAAAATTTATTCCCATAGGAGTGGAGAACTACTGTGCTGCAATACATCGACCTGAAGGATATTTAGTAATCTTGGTTGATGCAGAAGGATATACCAAAGCACAGACAAAGGATTTAGAAAAAGAAGAGGCTGCAAAAATTTATTCCAAAGTTGAAGAATCAGGAATTGAGCAATTTCCCGGAAATCAAATTACAATTTGGACAGAGACATTTGATACGATTCAATCAGAATTCAAATAATGCAATTTTAGATTGTAACTGCTTTAAACTCATTTAGATTTTTGATATCAATAAAATCAATATCACATTTTGCTTGTTCCTTGTATGCAGCATCTAATTTTATCAATTGAGATAATAGCTCTAATCCCTCTGTGAGTTTCCCAGATTTGATTAAAGATGATGCCATATTGTACATTCCAGTCTTGCTGTCTGGTTTTACCTTCAAAACTATATCAAAACATTCGATGGCAGGATTATACTGTTCAATTTTGTGATAGCATAATCCCTTGTTAAGTAATGCCAAGATGTTTTCTTTTTCTTGTACCAAAACACCATCATAACAAATTATTGCATCTTCGAATTTTCCAAATTTTCCAAATATGTTACCTTTTTTGAGTAACGCCTCTAAATTGGTTGGATCTTGGTCAAGAACTTTTTGATAAAATTCCAATGCATCTTTTGGATTACCCAAATTTAGTGATGTTTGTCCACTTTTTAGTAATGATTCTATTTCAGACATGAATTATGTAATTATTTTTTTCCTAAAAGAATTTCAGTACCTGCAGGTCCACCCTTGATTGCCTTTTCAAGAGTTTTGATATCAGATTTTATTACTCTAGTTTTAATTTTTGAGCGTTCTATAATTTTGAGTGCAACAATATCCATTAGGTCATATCCACCTGCTACTGAATCCTCGTGGATTAGAAGTTTCTTCAGGTTTTTCATTTCAATTGTTTTGAAGAGTTTTGCTTTTTTATTTTTGTTAGGATCAGAGTCATAAATTCCAGAAACATCAGTTGCATTAAGGAACTGTTCAGCGTCTACCTTTTCAGCAATTAGTGCAGCGGTTCCATTTGTTGATTGTCCTGGATGTAATCCACCAGCAATTACAATTAGTCCACTATCTACTGCATGTTTTGCTTCTCGTAAAGTGGTCGGTGGATGAGGATAAGCCTTGTCTTTTAGTGCATAAATGAGTAATTTTGCATTTAATCTTGATATCTCAATTCCTAATTCATCTAAGGTGGATTCATCAGCGCCAGAAGAACGTGCATGTGTAATATAGTGTCTTGCAATCTTTCCACCACCAGCAACTATGATTGGTTGGTATGTTTTGCTAATTTTTACCAAAAATCTAGCATAATCCTTGAGGAGTTTGACGTTCTCCATTGCAAAGACCTTGCCTGAAAATTTGATTACAATTTTTTTCTTCATTGTTACAGTTCACCAAGAATTGATTTTGCAGCAATTTCAACTTTGTTTCTGTTCTTTTGTTGAGTATATGCTCTAAGAATATTCATTTTTCCAGACATTGTAGATACGAGAGGTATTTCTGATATTGGGATTATTTGAGGAGTAATTTTGTTTCCCTCTTTTTTGATTAAGATTATAGAGTTTGATTCTTTTTTTGATGGAGCAAGAGGCATGGAATGAGTAGTGGTAGTATCTATGAAAACTTGATTTTCTGCTAGTTTTGCTTTTTTAGCAATATCTTCTCTGAATTGTTTTAGCGTATTTTTTCCAAATGACTTTTTGCCAGAAATTGTTTTCTCAAAAACACATTTGAAGAGTTTTCTATCCTGATAGTCAACTGCGATTTTTTTGGCTGCCTTTAACTCTGAGTTTGTTTCTGGAAGAGATGTTAATTGTTCTAAAATGGTATCATCTGTTTGTTTTACATATTCTTGAGCATTCATTTTACTTAATCCCAGATGATCATCAGCCAAAGTCATCGCCTCCAACAGCATTACCTCTCCTGCACGGACAGTTTTGTGAAAGTATACGGCCTTGAACATCTGAAAACGAGAGATCATCATAGTTTCAAAATTTACTAGAGCAGAACTTTGTAGCGCAAGTTTATTTTTGTAAATCTCAAAGGAGTTTGTTATACGATTATGATCAATTTTTGCATGTTCAGCGCCTGTGAAATAGCCGTCTCTTAGAAGATAATCCATCATATCAGCAGAAAGTGCACCAGAGATGATTTCATTTTCAAACTGTTTACTTCCCTCTCCAACTGCAAGACGGTTAATTTTTTTCTTATCAGTTGTTTTAGAAATTATATCTCCAATTTCTGATTTTAAGATTATTTCTTTTCCAATCTGTTCATGTGTTATGCGCTTTTTTTTCTGTAACACCTCTTCAAATAGATGTGAAAATGGACCATGCCCAATGTCATGTAGTAATGCTGCTAATCTAATATCATCAATGTCAGTTACTGGCATTTGTTTTTTTGATGCTAATGAGTTTGCAGCCATTCCGGCAATGTGCATCACACCAAGTGAGTGTTCAAATCTTGTATGTTGTGCACCAGGATATGTCAAATGTGCACCAGATAATTGTTTGATTCTTCTTAATCTTTGAAAGACAGATGTATCAACTATTTTTTGTTCAGTACTGTTCAGTCGAATGAAATCATGTATTGGATCTGTAATTTCTAAAAATTGATTTTTCATAGCCCCATCTTTTTTGCTACGACCTTCATTACGTCATTATGAACATCATTTTTTGACTGAGATGCATTTACCACCTTCCATCTCTTCTTTTTTGCTAATTTACGATATCCTTGAGAGATTTTGTTTGAAAATTCCTTATTTTTTTCAAATTTATCACGATTTTGTTTTTTTCTTGCAAATGACTCTTTTTGAGGCACATCTAAAACGATGACTAGGTCAGATTTTGGCAATCCCTCATCTAATTTCTCTAGCCAGTCTAGTTTGAGGCCGTTTGTTATTCCATATACCAAATTAGATTCCCTGTATCGATTCATTATAACAACAGAATTTTTCTCATTAGCTTTTATCACATCACCTGCTCGTTCCCATCTGTTTGCTGCAAGTAAACAGTGGATTACCTGTGCTGGATATTTTCGCTTTCCATGAAGATATCTATCAATTTCTTTTCCAATAGGAGTTGTATAATCAGGAAATGAGAATAGCTTTACCTTTAATTTTGCAGAACGAAGTTTTCTTTGTAACATTGCAGACTGGGTCTTTTTTCCAGCTTGGTCACCACCTTCAAATGTAATTATCAATGAATAGACGAATGTTTCTTTGAATTAAAATCTTGGGCAGGATTATGAAAAGTTTTTTCTGCCTACCTTTAGTTTATCGAGGCGTGTGGTTTCTTCATCATTAACGATTTCTTCAACCTCTTCTTTGATTTTACTTGATTTTCTTGACTTTGATGATGCCATTTTGCTCATACACCACTAAGCCTTTATTCATTTTAAAGAAAGCGATCGTTCTTTGGAATGAGAATTTAGAACTATCTCTTCTTGAATAGAGCAGAAATTCCAATTATTACGCCTGATGCGATCATTCCTAGTACTCCGACGGTTTCATTTGACTGGAACATAAATGCAGAACCAAGAAAAACGGCTGCAGCAAAAATACTTCCGGCCAACATTGTATTGTTTTTTCTGCCAGACTGTTGCTGCATCAGTTTTGTGTCATCCATGAATTTTTTAATTTCAGGTGCAATCGTTAATGTATCTTCAATTGTTTTTGCAAAACGTGAAAATGATCTTTTAATTTCTTCAACGTATGCGTCTTTGATTAGTGATTCTTCTTCTAAGATTTGTCCTAATACCTTGATGAACTTGAAATCAACTTTGTGTGTATGGTAAATGCCTTCTATTATTGTGGACATTCTCAAGTATAACGCTAAATGTTTTGGTAGCTTGAACGGAAACTTTGACATTGTCTTATTTGCCATATTCATTAACTGTTCAACCTCCATCTCATCAGGTTTCTTTCCATACATGGACTTGATTGATAGCTCAATTCCTTTTTCAATCACTTGACGATTAAAATCAGGTGCAAGCATTCCTAGCTCGTCCATTGCTGTGACCGTACGTGGTGGATTTTTTTCTATTAATCCTAGGTATAGCCTGACTAGCTTTACTCTAGTTTCATCATTGATACGACCAATCATGCCAAAGTCATACAAAATGAGCGTACCATCATCTTTTACCGAGATATTTCCTGGATGTGGGTCTGCATGAAATATGGAATGCTTGAGAAGCATCGTAAAGAAAACCTTGTGGACATCAATTACCAGTTGCTGCCTGTCTATGCCTTTTTCATCTAATGATTGAATGTCTGTAACCTTGATTCCTGGGATATACTCCATTGTGAGAATGTTTTTTGTGGAATAATCATCATGTACGTTCGGAATAACGACATTGTTGTATGGTTCCATGTTTTTCTTTATTGTTTTGAGATTGTCAGACTCTTTTGTATAGTCTAACTCTTCATGCATCGACTCTACAAACTGTTTCATTATAGGAATGATAGAAAATCTCAAGTTTGGATCTACAAACTTCATTGCAAATGGAATGATCTTCATTAGTACCTTGAGATCCTTTTCTACAACCTTTTCAATTCCTGGTCGTTTTACTTTAACAATTACTTGCTGACCGTTCCTAGTTCCTCTGTAAACCTGACCTAGAGAAGCACCAGATAGCGCGGTAGTTTCTAGTGAATCAAATTTTTCATCAATCTTTCCAATGTCTCGTTCTATTACTGGTCTAACCTTCTCAAAAGATTCTGCTGGAACATCATCCTGTAATTTTGATAGCTCTTTGAGATATGGTTCTGGTAAAATGTCAGCTCTTGATGATAGCCATTGTCCAAATTTTATGTAGACAGGACCTAAAGAGATGCATGTGTTTAAGATGCGTCTTGCATGACGCTTGAATCGCTCTTCATCTACATCTTTTTTGTCATCAGATATCCATAAGACGCGATCTTTTCTTAACGCTAGGATTGATGGTAGTAATTTGATGAAAACGTAGATTGTCCTTCCTAAAACCATTGTAAGTTACTCCTTTAGTTCCTGTTGTTTTTTGATCGCTGTTTGTAGCTCTAGATTTAATTTTTTCAGTTGAATTTTGTTTTCTCTTATCTCAGATGCGATAAAATCAATTGTTTTTTGAATTGTTTCTTTTTCGTCCATTGTATCAATCCATTTTTTCCTTTATTTTTTTAGATATTTTGTATGATGCATATCCTGCAGCCAACGATGCTGCCAATCCACCAATTACCGCTTGCTGTTTTCTATATGGACTGTTTTTTTTAATTTTGTAAATGTAAGAGCCAATTGCTGCACCTCCAATTGCAGCACCTGCTAAACCGATTAACACTTCTTGTGCATCATGGATGAGATGTCCCATTGGGTCTTCTCTTGGGTCTACCTTGTCGGTATGAACTGTAAATTTGTCTTTGTACTCTCTGATGTGTAAATTTCCTTTTCTGTATTGTTTTAGAGCGCCTTTCTTATCGCCAAGTTTTGTCTCTTCAGCACCCATCAGTACGACTCGTTTCAAGTCTAAAGGGATGTCAATTTCTTGTGTCATAGTGATCGATCCTAGACTGCCATTACTATAAGAATTCTATGTAACGTAGAAATGCAATTAGTTCCGTTTTGACAGAAAAACTGTCAAACTAGGCACAAAAAAATGCCCAAAATGACAGTAAATTTTTGTCGTTGCAGTAAGAGATGTAATTTCTTTTGTACAAGTGGATTACATGTTTTTCATGAGAGATAAAATTGGTGGAGTGCCTTATGAGACAAAAGAATCCGGAGGAAATGTTGAGATTAGATTTTATCCAAAGGGAGAAAATGCAAAAAATCCGGACGGAATAGTCTTCATGCTCTCGCTTTCAAAGGAAGACAGAAAGAAGCTTGCGGAAATTATTTCCTAGAGTACATTCAAAATTTTTCTGACGCACCTGTCGGGATTTTTTTGTATGTCGTGCTCCCATATGCGAATTACGGACCAGCCGTCTCGCCTCAAAGTTCTTGTGACCTTCCTGTCACGTTTCATGTTACGCTCTATCTTTTCACGCCAGAACTTTTTTTGCGGCTTTTTCTTCTTGTCATACCGATAGCCGTGCCAAAAGTCGCCGTCGCAGAAGAGCAGAACTTTTTTTTCAATGATAAAGTCTGGGTTTCCGAATAGCTTCGGATATTTCCTGTAGTGTATCCTGTTTTTTCTTAGAAGTGATGCCATGGCTTTCTCAATCTTTGTGTCCTTTGAGCGGATGCGCGACATGACCCACGAGCGCTTTTCCGGAGTGAAGATGTCTGCCATGTAAAAAAGAAAAGATCATAGTTAATTGTTATTGCGGTATTATGCGTTCATGAGTGAAGAAATTCAAAAGAGGATCATCGAGCTTTTTATGAAAAATGTTTATGGGAAAATTCCAGATACGACAGGATCCAATGAACGTCATGATGGAAAAGAAGGACATTGGCTGGAGAAGAAAATGGGCGTAGAGCCTAATGCAAGCAACACAGCGGACCTATTCGGATATGAAATGAAAAACGATACAATGATGAAAACAACATTCGGTGACTGGAGTCCAAATTATTGGATCTTTAGAGATAGTCAATACGATATGACAAGAGATGACTTTCTCAGAATATTTGGAAAGCCCAACAAGCATAAGGGTGGAAGACTTTCTTGGTCAGGGGAACCAGTACCAAAAATAAACGGAATCAATTCGTTCGGAGTCAAGACTGTAATTGATGAAAGTAACAACATATCATTTGTATACTCATACCAAGATGATACAAGAGAAGAAAAAGCAGAGAAAGTTCCGGAAAAACTAAGGCAAAGTGAGATCATAATTGCAAAATGGAATGCAGAGGGCAAAAACTCGTTAAGAGAAAAGCTAGAAAGGAAATTTAATCAGAGTGGGTGGTTCAAATGCAAAATTGGCCAACGCGGATATGAAGAAATAGTGTTTGGCGGGCCCATGAATTTTGAGACTTTTATGAAACATGTTAAAACTGGAGAGATCTTTTTTGATAGTGGAATGTATGAAGGAAATTCAAGGAATTATTGTCAATGGCGGGCCCAAAATTCTTTCTGGGATTCACTGATTATCAGCAGACATCCTTGACAACTGATCTAAATTTTAGAACAACCAAAATTAATAATCAAACAAACCAACAAAAGAAAGATGGAAAAAGGATTCAGGTTTATCGATCTTTTTGCAGGAATAGGAGGCATGAGAATTGCATTTGAAAAGGCAGGAGGAAAATGCGTCTTCTCTTCTGAATGGAACAAATTTTCACAGCAAACGTACGAGGCAAACTTTGGCGAAGTTCCTGACGGCGACATTACAAAGATAGAGACAAAGGACATTCCAACTCACGACATTCTTGTGGGAGGATTTCCGTGTCAGCCATTTTCCATTGCAGGAGTTAGCTCAAAAAATTCTCTCGGACGTAAGCACGGGTTTGAGGATGAGACACAGGGAACATTGTTTTTTGATATTGTCAGAATAATCAGGGACAAAAAACCAAAGGCATTTCTACTTGAGAATGTAAAGAACTTGAAAAGTCATGACAAGGGAAAAACGTTCAAGGTGATAATGAAAAAGCTTCAGGAAGATTTGGGATATGACGTTCACGTAAAGATTGTAGATGCAAGCAGCGTCGTACCACAACACAGGGAAAGAATTTTCATTGTGGGATTCAAAAAGCCGATGGATTTCAAGTTTCCAAAGATGATAGACAAGAGACCCACACTTGCCAACATACTTCAGAAGAAGGTTGACGAAAAGTATACACTGAAAGATGGAACATGGAATTCACTACAAAGACACAAAGAAAAGCACAAGGCAAAGGGAAACGGCTTTGGATTTAATCTTGTCACCAATACAAAAGAGATTTCAAAGACGCTCAGTGCAAGATACTACAAGGACGGTGCCGAGATTCTCATAGCGCAGAAAAGAAAGAATCCAAGAAAGCTGACTCCTAGGGAATGTGCAAGCCTTATGGGATTTCCGAAATCATTCAAGATAGAGGTATCAGACAACCAAGCATACAGACAGTTTGGAAACGCAGTAGTGGTTCCGGTGGTAAAGGAAATTGCAAAGTCAATTGTAAAGACAATGCATCAAAACAAAGTCAGAAAAACTATCCTTGATTATGCTTGATCTAAGAAAGTGTATTTTTTCATATTTTCTCACTAGCCTGACTCATCAGCCTTCTTATCTTGTTTCTTCTAGGTTGTAATTCGTCAAGGTCAATATTTTCCTCCTGAAGCAGTGCAAAAAAATTACGGTCAGAGAGAATTTTAGAAATAATTTGGTTTACGAAGCTCATCTCCAATACATTTTCAAATTCCTTGTATATTTCGTCAAAATGTTTGGTGCTATACTTTTGATTCTTTTTTATTTTCTTGATTGAATTGAGCTGTTTTTTCGTAGTGGAAACTAGTGCCTCTAGGCGTTCTGAATAGTTCGCGTCGTTTTGAATCGCCGATTTGACGGCTGTTATTGGAAAGGAGTGTACTTTCTTCTCAACCGTTACCAGATTTACATATTCGGCGGTCTTAAAATTTCGGTCATTATCATAGCCTCTGCCCAAAGTAAGCTTTTTGATATTATCATTAATCTCATGCAAAGTTGACACATTTTCCAAATTTCCAAGCAGAGTAGTATTGTCAAGTTCCAAGGGGGTGACCAATGATTTGTTTCCAGAACCGCCAGAATTTTCTTTATACTCAAAGTAGGTGCCGTTGTAGTCTTTGAGAATTTGATCAATTCTCTCTCTTCCAGGAGGATCCTCTCCCGATGCAATTGCACGATCCAATGCAATTTTGCTCATTTTTTGCCTAGTTCTTGTCAATTCGTTTCTAGAAATACCAGTCGGATTATTCTCTTCTACTATTTTTCTCACCCACTTGACATGCCTTTCATCATACGATACCTTTTTCTTAATTTTCTTTTTAGAACGCGTACGTGTTTTCACAATAAGTGTAATACCACATACGATATAAAGTGACCTGTAAAACTGGTCAGTTTTCGGACATTATATGCAACAGCACGTAAAAAAAAGTATGAATAAAATAAATTCAAACAAAAAAGAAGATTGGAAGATTGAGGGAATGATGATCGGTATCAGTAAAATACCAACCCTAGGTCCAACAGTAAAAGCAGGAATTAGCAATATTTTGTTAGACCGCTATCTGCTATGGTTTCTGACAAGCCTAGAGAGAAATGAGGGAAGAACTCCTTCATACAGGCTGTCGGGAGAAAAAGCATGACGTGGCATAGAATTTACGCACGATACAGAGGCACATGTCGTGTCTGCAAGAAAATTGTTTACCCAGGTACACTGATCAACTGGAGTGACAGCACGTCGTATGTAAAACACGCATATCACATGGAAGAAGAGAAAAGGGAAAGGATAGTTAACTTGGTGCTGGAACCAAGCGGAAAGAACTGTGACACCCCAGGAACGGCACTTAGTAAATTAAAAGATGACGAAGAGTTTCAAAAGAGAAAAGATGAGCGGGAGGCAATGCGATGACTTCAAAGCAAAAACTGAGCTGTAAAACTGGTCAGTTTCTAGATATTATATACAAAAATCAGCCTATAAAGATCATGGAACAAAAAATAAACCAAAAAGACGGCATACTTTGCACAAGATATGTATTCGATACGTGCGACTTGTTGAACGTGTTTTCACATCCTTGTGCAGGCGCTGTCATTAAAGAAAAAATAGACTTCAAAGAGGATCTGGTAATTGTAACATCCCAGACAAGAAAAGAGGTTGAAAGAAAGGGAATGGATTTCCAGGCAGTTATATCATCTGTCGAGGTAATTCTTGGAACTAAGATTGCCTGTGAGGAGATTTCGGAACAGACAATATCATATGCCAGAATTTTGCGCAAAATGTTACGTGAGCTTCACAGAGGTGACGACTTTATCCTAGCGCACTGTATCACTACCAAATCGATACTCGTTACATCAGATAACGATCTCAAGGCATGTTGCAAAAAGATCGGTTCCAAGTATGTCTGCGTAAATGAAGAAATGAACAGGTATGTGGAGAAGCAGATTCCAGGCGGTAAAATTAGAAAGAAGAGGAACTTAGGCGGTAAAATTAGAAACCGTGGAAGATACTACAGTTTGGTTCCACAAAGGGCACTCTGGGATTACTGGACGGGAGCACAATAATGAAGAAAAAAGAGATCAAACTGGGAAAATGCATCTATTGTAATGAGGAGACAGACAACATTGAAATGAACAGGGAAATTCGCGAAATTGAATATGTCTGTATAGGCTGTTGGATGGAAATGGAGACATGTCATCCAGAAATGTCGATCAGCCTTTCTACTGAAGACGTTAATGAAAAGGTCGAGGAAAAGAAAAAATCAAACTCTAGAAGAAAAAGAAAGAGCGTAAAAGAGGTACTCTCAAAGCATACGCCAAACATTTCGTCCAATGGAGACAGAAAGAACGCATTTTTAGAAATTAACACAGGGGAGGATATGCGAGCGAGGGCAGCAATGGACGCGCTCTTTGAAAGGATGAGCGAGGGCGACAGGGAGAGGCTGTCGTCTTGGTGCACTACAGCAAGAATTTCAGGCGTGGTAAGGGGGGACGGAGATGTTTAGCCATATGCCCGCAGCCAGTTTGAGAAAGCTTGACAGGCGCCAGGTGGCAGGATTTAGATTTTATCAGATAGATGGAAATATGTATCCGTCAATCACGTCAATACTTTCCATTCAGAGTAATGAGAAGCTTGAGAGCTGGAAGGAGAGGGTAGGAAAGAATGTTGCAAGCTATGCGGCAAGGATGGGAGCAATAAGAGGAACCGCATTTCACGAGATATGCACAGACTATCTGAGCAACATGGATATCTCAAAGCATCGGAACAAAATTCTTGCAATGGGTCTGTTCAATCTTGTAAAGAGCGAGATAGACAGAATAGACGACATACGCGTTATGGAGACCCCGATGTTCAGTCACAAATTTGGCATGGCAGGACAGGTCGACTGCATAGGAACATTTGATGGAGTTCTTTCTGTAATTGACTTCAAATCGGCAACAAGAAGCAAGACTCCGGACATCTTACTAAACCACTACATCCAGGAGACAGCATACTCGCTTATGTGGAGAGAGACGACATCTGAAATGATTAAGCAGATTGTTACAATTGTCTCCTGCGAAAACGGTGAGACCCAAGTAAGTGTACAAGAACCAATCAACTACGTCAACGAACTGACAAGATGCATCAGGGAGTTCTACGAGCATGCAGAGAAAAATAAACTGAGCTGTGAAACTGGTCAGTTTTCCAATATTATAAATGAAAAAATGAAAAAATATGCAGGTACAAAAAATGAATAAAACAAATCAAAAACAAGAAGAAAAGCAATTTTCCACATATGAAATAATGGAAAGGTTCTCGTCTATGCAAGAAGATACAGGCAAGCGACTAAAGGAAATAGAAAGGTTCCTAGAAGAAGTCAGAAATAGACTGTTTGGAACGGATGTAGGATTTGCACAGGAGGTTGTAACTTTGTCACATCTCAAGGCAGGCTGTCCTTACGACTCTTTTTCAGAGGAGGAGGCAGCAAGACATGGAACTGACATACTTGCATTTGTGAGAGAAGGGGGAATGGAAATTGGTAAGATTTCAGTCAGCGTTAAAAGAACAAAGACCTGGTCAAGTGAGTTTTTGGAACAACTTGACAAGAACATAACTCAAGACAAGTCGGAATGGGGAATGCTAGTTACAACTGCATTTCCAAGAGAGGCGCTCAATGATACGATATGGACCACATATACTAAAGAAAGAAGAATGGTGTTAATTGTAAAGCCGCAGTTTGCGACAATTGCATACTATGCAATTAGAGAAATAGTAAAGTATCAGTTTATGCTTAGAAGGGAATTGATTAGACTGGAAATAATTGGTGGCCAAAAACTAGATTCTAGGAGAAGTTTGAATGAAGATTAAACATACAGTAGATGCAAAACATCTGAAGAACATTGGTGAACAATCCGTTTCTTCACCAGTTCAAGCACTTATCGAGTTAGTGAAAAACTCTCATGATGCAGACGCATTAAACTGCAAGGTTCACTTTTACGCAGATGTGTCATTAGAGAATTTTCTTGATGTCAAAAAGATTGTAATAGAAGATGACGGATTTGGAATGACATTTGAAGACATAAGAGACAAGTGGATGAGAATAGGAACAAAGAGCAAGGAGGAGGAAACTATCTCTAGATTTTTCAAGAGACGTGTTTCAGGAGCAAAGGGCATGGGGCACTTTGCGTGCCAGAAGCTTGGAAACAAAATTACTCTAAAGTCATCGCCTATGATGTGGAAAGGAAGACAGAGTGACCGTCCAGATGATAATCTAACTTTGAACATTAACTGGAACGATTACCAAACAGGAGAAAATCTTACAGATATTCCAAATGAACTTGGATTTTCAAAAAGAGAGGACAAGAAACACGGAATCGTCCTGGAAATTACAGATCTTAAGCACAAATGGAAAAAAGAAGAGATAGAAGAAGTACATAGTAAATTAGGAAATCTTCTACCACCAAAGTTTATCTCAAAGAGAGACGAACACGCATTCAATATAGAAATTGAATCTCATGGATTCGAGGCGCCAAATGCAGATATAGAAAGTACAGTAGAAAAATATGCACCTTGGGAGATTCGAGCAAGACTACGAGGCTCTCTTATCACGTACACAATTTATTCAAAAGAACCTGAAGATGATACAAGAAAGCAAGCCGATCCAATCAATCAAAAAATTCAAGGAAGAGGAAAAATTGCACTTGGAAATCCACACGAGATTGGAGATGCGGAGATTAGATTATTCCATTACAAGGAAAAATCTTCTGAATGGGCACCTACCAAAGTTAGAGATAGTAAAACCCTACATGATCAGTTAAAAAACAATGCAGGAATAAAGATCTACAATGACAATGTCAGAGTCATGCCGTATGGAAGCAAAGGAAACGACTGGGTAGGACTTGGCCCAAGATACGAGGGACGTAGGGGAAGTCATATACGAAATGAACAGACAATTGGATTCGTAACAATTTCCAAAGATGGGAATCCAGGAATCAGAGAGACCACCACTAGGGAAAGAGTGGAGGAAAATCTTGACTTTTACATTTTGAAAAACAACTTTGTTTTGGGCGTGATTGAGCAACTTGAAAATTACATAGAGGCAAAAAAGGAAAAGAAAAAAGAAGAAACTAAGAAGGTAAATGCTGGCGCAGCAGTAAGATCTGATGTAAAACAGGTCATGGACTTTATTGAAAAATTAGATGTCAAGGACCCAAGTCCCGCATACATGGAACAAAAGAAAGGAATAGCAAAAAAGCTAAAAGAAATTGAGCACAATACAAAACTCCAGGATGAGCAGCAGGAGGAGGAAGTTGAGGAACTCGCATCAAACTTGGAAATGTATAGAAATCTGTCATCACTTGGAATTTCTGCATTAACATTCCACCACGAGTTTACAACACCTATGTCAAGGGTTGATGCGAGGATTAACAAATTAATAGAAAAATGGGACGAGTATGAGGATTTGAAGAAGCTTGACTATCTTACAAAATCATCTAAAGATATTGAGATTGTCCGCTCGCTGAACTCGTATATCAGGGAATTCGCAGCACTGTTCAAAGGTGCAAAGGGATCGTCAAAGAAGCGCGAAGAAATGGACATTGAAGAAACTATCAAAAAAATTGAATACGGATTTGGAGATTTGATGAGTAAACATGGAATAAAGTTTGAACATGTCATTGAACCTGGCTGTGAGAAAAACATATGGATGAACCAAGCATCATTTGAATCAGTAATAATAAACCTGTTTTCTAATTCGTTCAGGGCTTTGACAGAAGTTCCACGCGCACAAAAGATAATCAAAATTATGTTTGAAGCATCATCAAGCCATCTTACAATTCGATTCTACGACAACGGACATGGAATAAACGAGCATAACTTTGAGCGTATATTTGATCCACTCTGGACAACATACAAGGGTGCAGAAAAGTCAGGAACCGGAATGGGTGCAACTCTCATCAGAGAAATCGTCAAAGAAGATTATGGCGGAGAGGCTAAGATTGAAAATAGTATAGAAGAAGTTACAAATCCTGGAAAAGGCGAGACTATGTTTTTGATAAGAATTCCTTTGGAGAATCTCAATAAGGATTTGTTGAAAGATGAGTGAAAAACCAGAACTTCTTCTCTTTGACGACGATGAAGACAATGCAGACTTGGTAATTGATGCACTAGAAGATGACGGAGATTTTAAGGTTACATGGGTTTCTAATGAAAAAGAATTTAATGAAAAAATCGAACCGGATAGATTTAGAGTAATAGTTACTGATGTAAGCATTCGTGATTCACCTGATCCAGGATATAAAATAGTGGAGAGAATCAGAAAGAGGAATAGAATTTTCCGTGTTCCGGTAATAGTGTATTCTTCAGTTGTTAGTGTAGAGAATATTGCAAAACAACAAAATGAGTTGTATTTTGATTACATTGCACGTAGTGAATCTTGGTTGGGGAAACTTGTCAGAGCTGCAATAAAGGCGGCAAATGAACCTGGCCATTTAGTTTCATTACAATACATGAAACAAAGGCTTAGAAACGAGGGACGTTTTCAAGATGAAGTTGATCTTAGCGACATGCCAGAGTTGGCAACGTTAGGTTTAGGTCAGTTGCTAAAAGGAAAAACGACGGCAGAAAAAATTATTAATTTTTTGGAAGACAGAAGTATAGATGATGTAGAATGGGACGCCTATGAAAAAATTATTGTAAGATTTTTCAAGTTGAATTAATCTAAACTATTGCTCTACCAGAATCTACTCTTTTTCTCTTTCAATTATTGATGCAACTAACTGAATCATCATAGAAAATTCTTCTATATTGCCCTTACAAATTTCCAACATCTCGTCTCTCTCAGGCGAGGCTGGCTGTTTTTGTACATTCTCAACTATCCCTGTCTCTCGAATACGATTAGTCTCAAACCATTCTTGTAAAACCTTCAAGTCATTAGCAGAATCTTCTTGCATGAATGTACATTTCACTCCTAGCTAAATAATCTTCATTTGAAATACCTATAACCAAACTGTTCATACACAATGATGGAAGAGCTTTAGTAATTTTCTTGTAAAAGAACTGAAACTACTGTCTCTGCTCACATTTTTTAAAAATAGTTTATAGCAAAAGCTTGTTAAAAATTTAGAAAAACAAAAGGGGCCGCATTTTTGTTAAAGGTTCTAGATTAGGGCTTCTGCTTTAGCTTTATCTGAACCACATATTCTCATAACTGTGATACCTGTATCAGGAGATGTTCCTTTAATCGCATAACGTCCGTTCTTTAGTTGAACGACTTTAGGATCCTTGATCTCTACTTTCTTTCTGGCCTTCACATCATATGCTTCTACCATGATATACCACATCATCCAGAGTATTTGAAATAAAATTATGAGAGAAAGTTATCTTAGAGGTTTAATTTTTTGACAATTTTCAAGTTTTGTTATATATGAGCATCTCAAAGTCGATTATTTCAAAGAAATATCCTGTCTTTTTCTCTATTTTTCATATATAGAATAAGTTTGAATAATCATCATCTGTTTTTTAATAAAATCTAAATGTAAAATAGCAAATGATTGATTCGTCAATTTGTGAGTTTTGTAAAAAGAAACATGCATCAAAATCCTTTCATTGTAACCATTGTCTAAAACCACACAAAATTTGTGCATCCTGTGTTCTAAAATACAAAACAAAAATGAATCTACGTAAAGTTCACAAGAGAACTATCTTTGATAGTAATTTGGAAAAATGGGCATAGAGAAGTCTAGAGAAATATCCAATATTGTAATCTCTGATGTTTAGTTTTTTGTAGGATCACCGCTAAGGATATTCAAGACATGTTCAACAACATCTTCTCTTCCACCTTGATGATAGTCATCCCTTACCGGATTTGAGGCCATGCTAACAAATACTAAATGATTTTTTCCTGCAGGAAAAGTCATTCTTGTTAGTTTTTCAAATGCTGCAACAGCATATTGTCCTTGACCAATCTTTGGGGATAGTTGTTTTCGTGCCTTCCATGAAGTTGCTGCACGTTTTAGTGATTCAGATGTTTCTTCATCACTAAGATAGTTACGGATTCCAGCTCTATGCATTACTGCCTTGATTTCTCCTTCACTATCAGCTACAATGCAGTTTCTTATGTTTGGATCAGAGTCCATTATTCGTTTCATGGTTGCATCATATTTCATGGGATCGTATAGGTCATCGTGAGATTTAGGTTTTTATCACTGACCATACTAGCACAATCGTTGATTCCATGAACACGCAGTTCATGGGTGGGAGAGAAATTTTCAGTTTCTCTTCCACACTATTATTTTACTAACTAGTTTGAATGTACAAAATTACGCAAATAGTAACAAACATTGAGATTATTGCAATTCCACGAAGATTAACAATTTTGTTTTCTTCATCTTCAGACATTATTTTTTCCAGCCCGAGGTCCAGTTTTTCAATGAGCATTTTGCTAATTCACTTCTAGAATGATCTTTTAGCTTGCGTCCACATTTTGGACACTCCATTTTCATGTATTTACTCATGTGTTAGTAACGTCATCAACTAGGATAATCTTTTCCTTTATCAGATATTGTAATGCTTGTAACAGCTCTTTTTCTGAAATGCTATCATCAGCATACCAAACAAAGATGTTTCTAACCCAGTCAGGAATCTTACTTTCTTCTCCTATTACACTGATGGTAGTTTCTGCAGTCTTGTGTGTACAAATATCTCGATGTATCTCTCTGCACATACTCATTATGTTCACTAGATAATCACCAGATGTATCATCATTAGACAGCTCAAATGGAAACTCAAACATTCCATTAGAGTCACTAGTCAAAAAGAAATCAGAGATGACAGTTCCATTTGGATTTGATATTTTTACACTTAGTAAAACATCTGAAGTTGATGCATCATCATACTCAACCCAGCCGGTTATTGCTAAATCATCACCAACTGAATATACAAAATTTTCATCAATGGTAAAGATTGGTTGCGAAATGTGAGTTGAAAATGCATTTTCAACACCAACTATTGTAATTGCTGCAATTATGAATATGAGAAAAATTTTCATCATAATTTATTCTGTAAACCAAATAATTTAAAGATGGAAACGGCTTTCACCTTTTTCAAAGCTACTCACCATCTCCGTAACCACAACGGCCTAATCATAGACCGCTACTGACGAAGACAGTAATCAGAATAGGTCAATTACCATATTTTAGTTTTAAATCAGGCACCACTAATGCTGTCTGTTAATTCCATAAAATATGCAATAACAAAATTTAGTGCCTGAAATGCGACAAATCCTATACCAAAACATAGTACAATTTTTTTTGGTAATGATATCCTATTCCACCAGGAAAGAGTCTTTTTTGATGGTGTATTACACGATGAGCAATAATCACCATGTTCGGCTATTTTTATGCCACATTTTTGACAGAACATAAAATACATTATTCCATACTTAAATTAAGAATTTCGAGGATGTGCCTGTTTTTTTCGCATACTATATTTAGAGTAAATGCAGATCGAATACGTTGTCTAAATATCAAAATCAGCCAATGAACGTAAACTTTGGAAAGGCTAAAGGAGTAGTTTTAGGATTAATTGTTTTAATTATAATTGGAGTTATGGTCGGTTCTGCAGTATCAATTGTAGATGCAGGATTCAGAGGAGTATTACTTCACTGGAACGCCGTAGATTTAGTTGATCCTCCACTAGAGGAAGGACTGCATTTTATAGTTCCGTTCCAAGATTCAGTTGTTCCACTTGAGGTTCGTACCCTAAAGTATACAAAAGCGACAACGTCGGCATCACAGGACTTGCAGACAGTGTCAACTGAGATTACAGTAAACTATCATCCAGACCCAACTCGTGTTAACTATCTGTACAAAGAGGTCGGTTTAGACTATGAGAATCGTATCATTCAACCAACTGTAGAGGAGGTTGTAAAACAGGTAACAGCCAATTATAACGCTGAAGAGTTAATCACAAAAAGACCTCTAGTAAAACAAGATATTCAAAATGAGATTTCTGAACGTCTCGCTGACTTTAACATTACAACTGAAATTGTATCAATTACAGATTTCCAGTTCTCAGTATTATTTGCACAAGCAATTGAATCTAAAGTAGAGGCAGAACAACGCGCACTAAAAGCAGAAAATGATTTGGTGAGAATTGAGGTAGAAGCAAGACAGTTTGAAGCACAATCATTTGGTATTGCAGAAGCAAATATTGCAGAAGCAAGAGGTGAAGCAGAAGCAATTAACATTATCAACCAAGCACTTGCAAACAACCCATACTATCTAGAATGGCTCAAGATTCAGAAATGGGATGGAATACTACCGCTAGTTACTGGCGGTGATGGAGCAACTCCATTTATTGAAATTCCAACAAATAACCAAAGACCTTAGTTCTTAGGTTTATCTCTCAAGTTATCGTACATTGATAAAAATTGGTCAGGTTCGTTTCTACGATAATGTTTTGCTAAGCGATTAATTTCTGCGTCAGATAATGTTTCACCTTTGTTTTCGTTAAACTCTTTGATTATCTCAAACTGTGTTTTTTTGATGTTATACCTTCTCAAGGTTCTATTGATTGAACCATTTGCCAAGATATCAAAAATCACATATCTGTATACCAGATAGCCAGATATTCCTAAAATTGCGACTATTGAGATTGGAATTATCCAAGCATATACCATGATTATGATTGGTAAAAAGAGTATTTCATTGTTATCAGAAAGGTTTTAGTTTGAATCAAAATTGATAATTTCTATTGGTTTGCACGCCAACAGGAGATTAATTTCTCTGCCTGAAGAGACGACAAACGTTGTCTTTTCAGGATTTCTTCTATTTCAAATGAATGATTCTAAATAGGCAATGTGTGTTGTATTATTTGCTGATGATTATAGATTAGACGAGGTTCTCTCTGACTTCCTCAAACAGTGATGAGACAAAGTTCATTTGAACGCCGAATTATGAAGCACGAAAAATTTTCTGAGGATGAGTTTTTCATTGCATAGCATTTTAAGCAAAAAATGCATATTTCAATCATGAAACGTTTTGCACCATTAATTGCCATTGCTTTTGTTTCTTTGATTACCCCAGCATTTGCTGAGATTAACATAGATGTTGTAGTTGACGGGTTGAACAACCCATGGGAAATGGTTTTTGCACCAAATGGAGACATTTACTTTTCAGAAAGAGACGGACGTGTATGGAAAATTGAAAATTTTGGTGAGGCCAAAGTAATCCAAACATTCCCAAAGAGTGGATCATATGAGGGAGGAACACTTGGTCTTGCCTTACACCCAAATTTTGAAGAGAATAAGAAAATTTACATTTATCAAACAAATTTAGAACTAGAATTTTTCCAAAACAAAGTTTTTAGCTTTACAGTTGATGGAGATGAACTAATAGATGTGCAGACAGTAATAGATGACATACCTGGTGCACCATGGCATGACGGTGGAAGAATTGCATTTGGCCCTGATGAAAAATTATACATAACAACAGGTGATGCAGTTAATCCTGGATGGTCACAGGATCTAACATCTCTTGCAGGAAAAATTTTAAGAATTAATTCTGATGGAACTATACCTGATGATAATCCATTTGATTCAAGTGCAATTTTTTCTTATGGTCATCGTAATCCACAAGGAATTGCATGGAATGATGATGGTTTGCTTGTATCATCAGAGCATGGACCATCTGGAGAGATGGGATATGGACATGATGAGATTAACGTAATTGTAAAGGGCAAAAATTATGGTTGGCCAAAAGTTGTAGGGGATTCATCTGATGACAATTATGTAAATCCAATTATTCATAGTGGTGAACAAACGTGGGCACCAAGCGGAATGGTGTTTTACAGTTCAGATAAAATTTCTAGTTTAGAAGGAAAGTTTTTGGTTGGAGCGTTAAGAGGAGAGCATTTGATGGTGTTAGATGTTGCAGATGATGGTTCTTTAATCAGTGCAGAAAAAATGTTTGAAGGAGATTTTGGTAGAATTCGAACAGCACAGATTAGTCCTGATGGAGTTTTGTATCTACTAACAGCAAATGGAGACAATGATAAGATAATTCGCATCTCTGAAGCACCGCTAGAAGAGGTTACAAAATTTACGTCTAATGAATCAGGAGATAATCTAACTGTAATGTACGCGATAGTTGGAATTGTTATTGTAGGAGTGATAGCTGCTATTGTAATAAAACGAAGAAGATGATTATTCTCCTTCTAGTTCTTTGACTTTTGTGAAGCAAGTTTCAGATTCTGCATCTTGACCCTTGTGTTTTAGAAGTTCTGCTTTGTTATACCATGCATCTGCATAACCAGGTGATACCTCAATTGCCTTTTCATAACTAGAAATGGCATCATCATATTTTTCCAATTGTGTTAATGCAACACCACGATTATACCATATGAGAGAATCATTAGTATCAATGGTTGCTGCCTTATCATAACACGTTACAGCATCTTCATACTTTTCTAACTCTACTAGTGAAATTCCTTTGTTTAGATAAGTTTCGCTAGTTTCAATAATTTTTAGAGCTTTGTCGTAAAATTCTACTGCCTCTTTGTGTTCATCATAATCTGCTGAAAGAACTCCTTCATTGACTAGAGCTTTTGCATCTGCCTCTGTTAATCCCATTACAATAGATTATCATAATTTTACATAAGCATTTCTAAATTTTCAAAGTATTTTTAATTAAATTTGAAGCAAATTTTCCACTATCAAAATAAAGATGACAGTATGATGCTATTGTATTATATTCAGTTATTGCATCTTTATGTGATGAAATTCCTTCACCAATTTTTAAATCATAAAGAAATTTTGAATCTTTTGGTACATTAATTATTTTTGAATAATGAAATTCATGTGCACGAAAATTTCGCGGTTTAGATAAAATACAATTTGAATTAATTTTTCCCTCAGTATAATTTAATGTCATTTTTTTTGTCATTATAGTATCTACATCAAATAGACCAACCATTTTTGATTTTTTCTTTCCATAAGTAATTGAGTTCGTAAGATACATGAGTCCACCACATTCAGCATAAATTGATGTTCCATTTTCAGCATTATTTTTTATAGATTTCTTCATTGACGAGTTTTTTGCTAGTGATGAAGCCAAAATTTCAGGAAAACCACCACCAAGATAAATTAAATCACAATTGGGTACTTTTTTGTCATTAATTGGACTAAAAAATTTTATTTTTGCACCTTCACGTCTTAATGCTTCAATATTATCATGATAATAGAAATTAAATGAATTATCAAGAGCAATAGCAACTGAGATTTTTGATTTTGTGGTTTTTACAGATTTAATTTTATTTAAAGAGGATGCTGTTTTACAAATTTTTTCAATTAAATTAAAATCAAGATAATCTGAAATCTCTTTTGAGATTTGTTTAATTTTATTATGAAGATCTTTTTGTTCACGTACAGGAATTAATCCTAAATGTCTTGATTCCAGATTAGATGAGGGGTTTTTTGGAACAACACCGATTATTGGAATTTTTAAATTTTGTAAGGCAGCCCGACAAAGATCTTCATGTTTTTTACTTCCAATTTTATTTAAGATAATTCCCGATATTCTTGAATTTTTATGAAATTTAGTAAATCCTAATGCAGTTGCAGCAATTGAACGAGAAGTTTTACTTGCATCAAGAATTAAAATTACAGGTGATTCAAGTAATGTTGCAACATGATGTGTGCTTGCAAGATTTGATTTCCCACCAAAACCATCATAGTAACCCATTACACCTTCAATAATCGAGATATCTGATTTTGAATTTCTGGTAAAACTTTCAATTAATTCTTGTGTTCCCATTAACCAGACATCCAAATTTTTAGTTTCATTTTTTGAAATAGAACTCAGGTAACTTGGATCAATGTAATCAGGTCCAACTTTGAATGGTTGTACTGAAAAACCTCTTTTTTTTAAACCGTAAATTATCGCACTAGTGATTGATGTTTTTCCAACACCACTAGTGGAACCTGCAATTACTAATCTTGGAACTCTCAATTTCTTTTGTTAATGTTGTTTTTTATTTAAATGGATTTAATTTAATATTTACAATGTTTTTACTAGATGATTTTCTTGTGTAGATATGAGTAAAGATGGATTGGTAATTGTTTATACAGGAAATGGGAAAGGTAAAACCACCGCGGCATTAGGTCTGGCAATGAGGGCGGTTGGTTATGACCATAAAGTGTGTATGTTACAATTCATCAAAGGATCATGGCATTATGGCGAAATGGATTCTTCAAAGAAATTAGAACCAAATTTTGAATTAATTGCAATAGGAAAAGGATTTGTTGGAATATTAGATGACAATAGCCCTAGAGAGGAGCATGAAAAATATGCCGCAGAAGCATTAAGAATTTGTAGAGAGAAAATTAATTCAGGAAATTATAATGTAGTTATACTTGACGAGGTAAACTATGCAATCAATTTAGGTTTGATAGATGTTCAGGAAATTATAAAATTAATTAAAGAAAAACCTTCCAATTTGGATCTTGTTTTAACAGGAAGAGATGTAAAAGAAGAGATTGTAGAATTAGCAGATTTAGTTACAGAGATGAAAGAGATCAAACATCCATTCAAATCTGGAATAAAGGCAAAGAAAGGAATTGATTTTTAACCTTAGCAGATAGAGAAAAATTAGAAATGGTATCAGATACACAAGAATTACCAGAAACTGGTGAGATTGTAATTGCAACGGTAACAAAAATTAGTGATCATGGTGCTTACGTCACATTAGATGAATATAATAAAATTCAAGGATTTTTACATGTTTCAGAAATTGCTCCAGGGTGGGTACGTAAAGTAAACAAGTATGTGAGAGAAGGAGAAAAGAAAGTATTACTAGTAAAAAAAGTCGAAAGCGGTAGAAAAGAAATTGATCTATCATTAAAACAGATTTCAAAAGATCAAAGAAAAAAGAAACTTCTTGATGTTAAAAGATTTGAAAAAGAACAGGGAATTTTAAAAAATATTCAAGAGAAATCAGAATTAACTACAAAACAAATTGAAGATTTAGAAGATAAATTTTTATCAAAATATGATTCAGTTTACGATGCAATGTTGAATATTGCAATCAAAGGTAGTGCCGAGATAGAAGATTTGAAACTACAGAAGAAAGTAGTGACAACTATTGAAGATATTTGTTCAAAAATGAAACTTCCATCAGTAGAGTTAAGAGGAATTTTAGAAATTTCAAATAATCAATCTAACGGAGTTGAACTAATCAAAAAAACACTAAAAGATGCAGAAAATGTTGAAGATGCAAAAATAGAGATAACATATTTGGGCGCACCAAAATACAGATTAAGTTTAGTTTCTCAAGATTTTAAAACTGCTGAAAAATCATTGAAACCAATTTTAGAAAAAATTGAGAAAAGTGTGAAAAAGCAAAATGGAGTTTATATTTTTACACGAGAAGAATCGATAAAAATTGGTGAAGGATAATGCGTTTTCAATTAAGAAAATGTGAGAAATGTGGAGAATATACACTAAAAGAAATATGTAAAAAATGTGATCAAGCTACTAAAAGTGTTCATCCTGCAAAATTTTCTCCAGATGATAAATATCTAAGATATAGAATTGCCAATAAAGAATAACATTATCTATATTCTCCACCACAATCACCAATTGATGTAAAAAGATCATTTGCCTTTGATGTAACAGATTTTATCTTTTCATAGTCATCATTTTGTAATTGTAGTGAAAATGTTTTGGTGTTTTGTCCAATATGATCAGATAAGCCTAATCTTGAACCAATTATGGTACCAGCGACTGCAGGTCTATCTAAAACAAAACGTGTTGCAACATTTGCAATTTTTACATTATACTTTTTTGAAATTTCATCTAATACAACAAGTAATTCTTGAAATAATTTCCAACCACCCCATGCATCAATCATATTCATATATTTTTGAAGGCTAAATGTGTCAAGATCTGATTGTGTTGGTTCTGATGTACCAAGATATTTTTCGGTGAGTAATCCACCTAGTAAAGTTCCATATGCTAATAATTTCATATTATGATTTTTACAAAATGATGCCATCTTTACATCTGGACGTTGATCAATTATTGAATATTGAACTTGATTTGAGATTAATTCTATTCCATTATCATTCATTATTTGCATTCGTTCTGTATCAAAATTAGTCAGTGCAAGATGGGATATTTTACCATCATCACGAAGTTTTGTCAATTGGTGTAATGCATCAATGTAACTTGCATCATTATAATCCCACCAATGAAATTGAATCACATCAATTACATCTACATTCATCTTTTTCATTGATTGATCTATGTAATGTTCTACAATAGATCTTGTCATTGGTCCAGGGTTAGGAACAAATTTTGTAAAGCCTTGAATTTTTTCTAGTTCATTTTTTCCTTTCTTTTTTTCTAATTCATTTCTAAAATCACCATAAAATGATTCAGCAGGTCCATAGATATCGGCCATATCCCAAGTATTGAATCCATTTTCATTATACTCTAACATTTGTGATATAGCTGAATCATGATTGATTTGACCATGTCCACCAGCTACCTGCCACATTCCATTTAGAATTCTGCAAATTGAAAAATCTGGTGCAAGTTGAATTGTTTCTATTTCAGACAATAATCTATCTAGATGTTGTGATAATTTAGTATAATCGGTTATCCCAAAAAAATAAAGTAATATGATATTTCAAACATTATATACACTTCAATTGTATATTCATCAATTGGATTTATTCAAAAAAAAATCTAAAACTACGACCGATTTAGTATGTAAAATATGTAAGATGGAATTTTCTAATCCTGAAAGAACAATGAGGCACATGATTAAAGCACATTCTAAACCACAAAAAGTAAAGAAAAGACTTGGTAGTGGGAAATATGATTAAATTATTATCTTAAATTAATTCAATGCTTTCTTTATTGCATTTTGTAACGCATCTCGATGCTCTTCAATTATACCTCGAATCTCAAACGTATCCACATAACCACCAGCTGATGCTCTAGTAGCTTTTAACAAATAATGTAATGTAGCCTCCTCAATTTTTCCTACATAGTATCCATAAAGAAAATCAAGTTCGTTTTCACACTTCCAAACTTTTTTTGTTTCTAGAAATGTTTCTTTGATTTCTAGAGGTATTTCTTGAATTCTCCTTGAAATATAGTCATTTAATGATTTTAGAATTGAGGTATCGGTAATCACAGTCAGTATTATTTACAAACGGTTAATCAAGATAGCTGAAATAGATTTAACTTTAGTAGTTTAGAAATTTTTTTTATAATATGTCTTCACAAAGTACAATTCTCAAATCTTTCCCAAAGGAATTTGCTCCAAGACCACTTCAAGAAAAATTAATAGAAGAAATTCAAGAAAAGATTGATTCAGGTGTCAGAGTTGTCTTACTTTCAGCCCCAACAGGAATTGGTAAATCACTCATTGCTGCAAGTATTGCAGGATATTTTGGTAGTTCATTTGTTGTAACAGCATCAAAGCATTTGCAGGACCAATATACCAAGGATATGCCGTGGTTCAAACCAAACAAGGGAATGCCAAATTTTGCATGTCATAAAATGATGGAAAAACATGGAATAGATTTGACAGAGACAGATTTTGCTGTACAAAACAAATGGACCTGTGACATGGGTACGTGTTTTGATAAAAAAACAAAAAAAGAATGTAAATACAAACCAAAACTTGCTGAAGTTGCAGAAGGGAAAAGAAAACCAGATGACTGTTTATACTATTTACAAAAATATCAAAGTTTGATTTCTTCACATTCCATATGGAATTATGCCTCTTACTTTCAAATGATGAAGTATCAAAAAGAAAAATACGCTCAATATTTGAACAAAAAAGTTGCAATATTTGATGAAGCACATAGAATTGAAGATCAAATAATTCAATTTGTTGGAATCGATATTTATGAAAGAAATTTGAATGAATGTAAAATTGATGTAGAAAGTTATGATTTAGAAGATATAGATGATGTAATGAAATTATCAGATGGTTTATCTGAATCCTATGCAAGACAAATTAGTAATTTAGAAGACAGTAGTGCTTTTGCCCAAAATCCAGATTATGAAGTTGTTCAAACATTAGAAAATAAATATAAAAAATATGCCGAAGCACGTTCTGAAATTTATTCAAATAAACAAAATTTTATCTTAAACAAACCATATTTTGATGAAGGTGGGAAATTTAGATCACTATCTGTAAAACCACTTGATATATCAAAATATGTTAGTACATTTTTTGAACATCCAGTTCAAATTTTTATGTCTGCTACAATAGACAAAGAAAGTTTTTGTGAAAATACAGGATTTGATCCAGGCATTGTAGAAATTGTTGATACACAAGTCTCACCATTTCCAATTGAAAATAGAAAAGTAGAGTTTACAGATGTTAAAAGATTAAGTTACAATTCAACACGAGATGACGAATTACTAGTAATAAAGAAAATTGATGAGATAATGACTAAGTATTCTGATAAGAAGGGATTGGTTTTGACATCATCGAAATCAAGATGCTTTGAAATTTTACAAAATCTTTCAGAAGTAAATAAAAAACGGATTAGAATTTGTCACAGCTTTAATTCAGATGGTAAAACTCAAGATCAAGTTGTACAAGAACATGCAGAAAGTGAGAATGGAGTTTTACTTTCATCCTCATTATGGGAAGGAGTTGATCTAAAAGAAGACCTGTCAAGATTTCAAATTGTTGCAAAAGCACCTTATCCAATGCTATCAGAGACTAGAACTAAAATAAAGATGCAAAAATATCCGCTATGGTATAAGGCACAAGCAATTATGAAATTACTGCAAGGATTTGGTAGATCAATTAGAGATTATGGTGACTGGGCCGACACATATGTTCTTGATTCTGCAGCACATGAGTTACTTTTAATGAATAGAAAAATGGTACCACATGCCTATCATGATATAATTTTTCCAAGTTCTTTCAAGGAATTTTTAGGAGATAATTAATCGCAGCCATATTTTAGGGCCCAATCTAATCCACCAAACTCACTTCTTCCACAAAATCTTGGATCAAGTTCAGCATGATCATTTTCTAAAAGTAATTCATTAAGTGATGTTTCACTACAAAATACGAGACCAATTTCTCTATCGAATGATGGTTTTTGACCTCTATCTAAAATGAATACAGATTCACTTCCTGCAGAACACTGTGATACTGCAAATGCTTTTGATTCATCACCACCAGGTTCTGTACGTTCTGGTGCATTTACAAGTGCAAGTCTAATTCTAATTTCTTCGCCACTGTCTGAAAGAAATTTTACTGTATCACCATCAACTACCTGAGCAATTACACCTGTTGTACAAATTTGATCATCGCAATTAATTGAGGTATCAGGTGGCGTAGTAGAAATAGAATATGCGACAATTCCAATACCAATTATAGAAATAAGCATCATCGAGATTGCCTTTAAGATATTACCCATGAATTAGATATTCATCAATACAATATAGATGATTTTTTAACTCAATTAATTAGATGATAGTATGTCTAATGTTGCAGATGCAAGAAATTTTGCTAAAAAGAAACATGCGGGTCAATTAAGAAAAAATGGTAAAACAACAACATTTTCTCATTTAAAAGATGTAGTAAAAAATTTAAAAAAAATGAAGGTCACAGACAAAGATACCATTTGTGCTGCATGGTTACATGATACAATTGAGGATACCGATACAGATTTTGATTCAATAAAAGATATGTTTGGAAAAAATGTTGCAGATATTGTAGTATCAGTTACTAAAGATAATCGCTTGCCAAAAAAACAAAGAGAAATAAAATATGGAAAAGATTTGAAATCTTCAAGTACAAAAGCAAAAATTGTAAAAATTGCAGATATTTTAGCAAATGTGAATGATGCACCAAATGCTGGAAGAAATACACAATGGGAGAAACAACAATTTGTTAAAAAATCTAAATATTGGAGTTATGTTTCGAGCGTAAAACCAGGGAAACTTGCAGAACTTTCATGGGCAAACAATGAATGGAAGAAATTACAAGAAAAATATAGTTAATTTTTTTGCTCGTAAATGTTTAGAGTTGCTTTTACAAGAGAACGACTAACATCATCAGGTAGAATAATCATTATTCCACTATCTTGCGTTACATTAGAACATGTTCCTGAGTGACTGATTAAGTTTTTAGCAAAACACCCAGGTTCGGTATAATAAAAGAAGGTTCCAGTTTCCTTATAGCTTTCATATTCAGAAATAGATGGAACAAAGTACAAATTTGCACCTATTGTTTTATCATCAATTCTAATACTATAATCAAAATTTGATATATCACTTATCATGCAAATTGGAATAAAATGTGCGAATGCAGTAGGTAATTTTGATTCCTGTTGAGAATCAGAATATGAAGTATTTTTTACATTTGGAAATTGAATATTGTAAGGATCATTTGTTAATTGTAGACCCATAGCAACCTCGATGTTTTGTCTTATCACATCAACCGTAGAACGATAATGATGTGGTTGAAAGTTGTACTGACACTGATTGTTTTGATGTGATAAACGAACAAATGACTTTTCATGCATTGAATCTAGTTCATTTGTACCATAATTATCCGGAAGAGTTTCATCAAATGGAACATATTTTTGTGAATCATCCAATACAGCATTTGATTTGTTCCATGTTGATGTAACATCAAATACAATGTTTGATGGATAACTATTCCAAACAGGATCTAAATGTACGTACAATGAGTGTCTGTTAACAGACATATCTTCAAACTCCATTGGCATGTAAAATTCTACTATATCTAATAGAGCAAGAATTGCTGCAATTCCTACGATAAATAATAAAATTTTCATCTGTTTTATTTTAGAAAATGTGGATTTTTGTGACAATATCTCAAATATGAAAAAAGCCAATAACTAGCTTACCAGTTTTGGATTATCTAGTGACCAAATAATGAAAAATTAGTTGTCATTTTTATTTTCTAGAATATCTAATACAGTATGGAAATAAAAAAAATTTTAGTTGCAGTGGATGGTTCAGAACATTCTGAAAAAGGACTAGATATAGCAATTAGTCTTGTAAAAGAGACCAAAAAAGAAATTTTAGGTTTATTTGTAAAACCTCATTCAGTAGATTCTCTTAGATATGGAGATGTGTTTTCAGGACATCAAGATGAAATTGCAAAAAAATCATTTCAAAATTTAAGAGAAAAATGTGAAAAGAATAATGTTGAATTTAGAACCGAGATAAGAACCGGAGATGTAAAAACAACAATTGAAAAAATGGCAAATGATGACCAAATGAATGTAGATATGGTGATAATTGGTTCTAGAGGAAGAGGCTCAGTTAAAGGAGCACTTCTAGGAAGTGTTTCAAAATATGTTTTGGACAAGAGTAAAGTTCCAGTTCTAATAGTAAAATGACGAGAAATCTTTGTATTGTTCTTGGAGATCAACTATCACAAAATATTACATCTTTAAAAAATCTTAGAAAAGAAGACGATAAAATTTTGATGATGGAGGTTGTAAATGAAGCAACATACGTAAATCATCACAAAAAAAAACTAATTTTGATTTTCAGTGCAATGAGACATTTTGCAGAAGACTTGAAAAAACAAGGATACACAGTCATTTATTCAAAAATTAATAATTCATCAAATACATTTACTGAAGAATTAGTCAAGCAATGTAAAAATACAAAACCAAAAGAAATTGTGATAACACATCCTGGTGAATATCGAGTATTACAAGAAATAAAAAAATGGAAAAAAATTGTAAAAATTCCAGTATCAATAGTTGAGGATGAGAGATTTTTTTGTAATATTGAAGAGTTTCAGGAATGGGCTTCAAGTAAAAAAGAACTAAAGATGGAGACATTTTACCAAATGATGCGAAAAAAATACAACATATTGATTGATGAAAATGGAAAACCCCAAGGAGGAAAATGGAATTATGATATAAAAAATAGAAAGCGATTACCAAAAAATTATCCAAGTATTCCAAAACCCTTGGAACATAAACCAGATAACATTACAAAGCAGGTAATTGAAGATGTAAAAGAAAAATTTCCAAAACATTTTGGTAATTTAGAATCATTTTGGTTTGGAACAACTCATCAAAATGCAACAAAAAGCTTGAATGAATTTATAGAAAATAGATTAGAATTATTTGGTCCATACGAAGATGCTATGGCACAAGATGAAAAATTTCTATATCATTCAGTTTTATCGATATATCTCAACATAGGATTGTTAGAACCAAAGCAAGTAATTGACAAAGTTTTACAAAAAAAGAATATTCCAGTAGAGTCTGTAGAAGGGTTTGTAAGACAGATTTTAGGCTGGAGAGAATACATTAGAGGAATTTACTGGCTAACAATGCCAAAATATTCAGAAACAAATTACTTTAATGCAAAAAATAATCTTCCAGAATTTTATTGGACAGGAAAAACAGACATGAATTGCATGAAAAATTGTTTGAATCAGACAATAAAAGATGCCTATGCTCATCACATACAACGATTAATGATTACAGGAAATTTTTCATTAATTGCAGGAATTAATCCTAAACAAGTTTGTGATTGGTATCTATCAGTTTATGCAGATGCATTTGAATGGGTTGAACTTCCAAATACACATGGAATGACCCTTTATGCAGATGGAGGCATTGTTGGAACAAAACCTTATGCTGCAAGTGGAAATTATATCAACAAAATGTCAGATTATTGTAAAGATTGTAAATACGATGTAAAAAAGAAAGAAGGAGAAGATGCATGTCCATTTAATTATCTTTACTGGAACTTTTTTTTAACAAACAAAAAGAAACTAGAAAATAATCCAAGACTTTGGACCGTATTTTCTAATATCAAGAAAATGTCAAAAGAAAAAAAGAAACAGATTCAAAATGACTCTAAAAATTTTCTAATTCAAATCACTAAAACATAGGTTATATTTTTTTCATAAATTCAGAGCACGGACAGGTTACTACCATACATTGCCGCTTATCTCCAAGATGTTTTGATTTTAAGTGTCGGCAAGCTATATTTTGACAAGTATTTTTTTCAATTTGTTTTTTTACAATAGATGCTGCAATTTTATTTGCCTCTTCTTTAGATAATTTTTTTTTGTCAATGTAATAATGTACAACTTGGGACCATAATTTATCCACTTGAAATGGAGTAACATTCTCCCACATCATGGTATAGTTTATGCGTTGGTCATAAATAAAATTGATCTATTTGTATTAAGTGAAGTTGAGAGAAGCCACTACGGATGATAACTTCTCAGAATGTTTAATCATAATCACTTTTTCTGTTTTTTTGTTTCTTCATCTGGAATATATCGTGAGATAAATTCATCAATTACTTTGAAGAAAGGACATTTACCTTCGTATATCATGGGTTAGCATACACAGTTGTAGAATAAAAGTATGTAGAGAAGTTTTTTTCTAAAAAAATTTGGTAAATTATTTATTGAAAAAAATATGCAAAAATTATATGAGACTTTCACTATTCAAAATGAGCATTTTACTGATAATAATTGGAGCATCTGGTACTGGAATCATATTTTCAGAATCAGATAAAATACAACAAGTAATGACATTAAAACAGACAGAATTTAATGAAGTAAGTTTGTTTTTTGAGGCAGAAGATATAGCATATTACAAGATAACAATTCCAGAATTCGAGGGTCAAGGAGTATTTTATAGAATTGTTGATGAGAACCAAAATACCATATCAAAGGGAATATCTGAAACAAAGATGTCAATTAGATACTTTGATGTAAAAGAATCAGGCGTGCATACAATGATCGTAACAAATCTTTCTCAGGAGAATATGAGGTATGAAATAGAAATTGGAAGTACAGATGCCAATAAAATCATGATTCCAGCCGGAATTATGTTTGTAGGAGGATTATTACTATTATTCACATCTTTTATGAAGTTGAAAAATTATAGAACAGAACAACCTGATGAAAATATCAGATGAATTGGCATACATTGAATGTAATGGCCAAAGTATAATGCAAAATTAAATGCAAGCCATGTTGTCATAAGTAGAAAAGTTACAATTGAAAATGGTAAAAATGCATTAAGAGTTGTATTTTGACGAGATTTTATTATTAGAAATCCACCTAATGCAGATAAAACAATTCCAATCTCAAGTGGTTGATGTGTTAATGATAACAAACCATCAATTCCAAACATATCATGAGATATGGAATCTCCAAAACCTGAGACAATTTGCATTATAGAACCAACTATTACAAGTTGAAGTCCACGTTTCAAAATTCCATTAATTGAATTTTTTATCAATAAATTAATAGAAAATAGAGATGCAACGGCAACAAGTGTAACACCAGCGTATACTACAATATGTGGATCTGACCAGAAAAATTCTGGTGAGTTTTGAATATGATTAATTGCATCCCATATACCTGCTACAAGAATTACTAGAGGTCCAGTAACTGCTAGAATTGAAATTATAGATAATTGTGAATTAGACTTTAAACAAAGACGATTAGAGACTTTTTCAAGTAGAGTGGTAAGCATGATTTAATGCCGTTTTTTTATATTAAAAAACCAATCTCATAAAATCATATAATGGAATTAGTTAAAAAAATGAGAAGTTTAAGACCAGTAACTGTGTGTTCATCTGCTACACACGTTAGTAACTAATGACAACTTCTCTATTAGCTCTTTTAAAAAAAAGACAATTAAAACAAGTATTTCATTATTGACGTTAAGATCATAACTTGAGATCAAATTTTTAGAATTTATGCCTACAAAGAGATTTAATGAAAGAAAAAAACTCGGTTGTATGTCAGTCTGGCTGGGTGGAATATTTCTAAAAGATGAAGGAGGATATGAGATCGTTTTGAGATCACTTGCCCATTATAAGAAACGATTACGATCAATAGGCGAGAGTCCAGAATTAAAAGAAGCAGCTGCTATGTTTGCACCTATTTTACAATCGCAAGCACAGAAAAGATACCCAATGGTTATAGGAGCAATGAAAAAAATTGAACAGATGTTACAAGGAACGATATCTGCTCAATCATTAGAAGAGGATCTGGACACTTTAGAAAAAGCGTTAGAATGTCATCAATCAGATATTGCAAAGGCGCAAGATACAGGTAGAGAATATTTTATGAAGTTATTAGGAGATTTACAAGAGGCACAAAAAGATTCAGAACCGATTAAAAACGCGCTTGTAAAAATCAAACAGTATTCAGATTAGTTTTTCAAAGATTTTACATAATCTTCAAGTTTTTGTTTCTTTTCTTCAGGAGATAATGGCAGGAATTCTTTCCATTGTTCTTTCATTTCTTGTTTCTTTAGCTCTTTATCTTCATCAGACATTGTATCCCATTGCATTTTCATTTGCATAAAATGAATAATCATAGCAGCTCGGTCTTGAAGGGAGATAGACTTCCATGCATCACCCATTTCTTTAAACTGCTTTTTCTTTTCAGCAATCTGCTCAGGAGTCATGTCTTTGTAGTAGTCTTTCATTTTTTGATTATATTTTTTATCATATTTTTTATCAGAGTATCGTTTGTTTTTGTAAGAATCCTTTGATACAACATCGGATACGTAAAGTTGTTCTCCAGTTCCAGCATCAACTAGAACTTTGTTATGACCTCTGTTGTCATCCATCATTACAACTTTGTATACAAGAAAACCGTTAATCACAGAAAGTTTTCCATAAATTGCTTTACTATCAGGTACAGCATCTTCAGCTGTAGACATTGCATCAACTAATGTAATGTTGCTTAACTCAGCAAAATCTTGACCATCTGCAATAGGAATTGTTCCTTGAATTGCAGGATAGCTTGTTTTATCCCAATCAGCAAATGCAGGAGTTGCACCAACGGATGTAACTAATACACTAATCAACATTAAAGCTGCTAATTTTCCAACAAGTTTTGTCATATCAAATCGTTTGATAATTGATATAAAAAAGGATCCTAGAATTTGTTCATAGTATAATTTGCATATTAGACATTTTACAATGATAATTGGGACATTAGTAACCCTTTTTTCTTATAATGTGTATAACAGGATATGACAGATCCAATTTGTAATTTATGTGAAAGAAAACTTTCTGATCATACATACGAAGAATCCATCAAATGTGCTATGGAATTAATCAAACAAGGACACAAAAAAATTGGAATGGGTCAACATCGTCTACGACAAACAATGTCAAAGGATAATTCTACGTGATACTTTAACTGCAATTAAAGTTCCAATAACACTTGATACTGCACCACATGCTATTAACATAGGAAAAATTACTACGATGAATTCTGAATAAATTAAAGGTATCATACTAGGCCATACAAGTCGATGAAACATAACTTCGTTGTATGTATACGTGATTAGAGGAAAATATGAAAAAATGAAACTAGAACCGATCATTGCACCTGCAATATAATGAGATTTCTTTATTTTTGATTTGTTTATTATTACATCTGCTAAAACAAACGGAACTAGATTGAGTAGATAAAATGGTACAGCATCTACTAAGACAGGATTTGGTAACAAAGCAGACAAGATCATAATTAGAATGTAAAATGCTCCAGTTGTACTTAGATAACCAAATCTTCCTGGATTTACTTTGGATGAACTAATTAGAATGAATGCCATTACAATTGGATAAACAATTGTTGCAAATACTGCTGCAAATGTTGGTTCTGGATTAAAATCAAAATAATCAGTTTTTGAAAAAGGAAGAGAAAATGAATGTGCAAAGCCGGTAAGTGAAAACCATACACCAGTAAAAATTAATCCTTGTAAAATTACACCAGTTTTTCGTTTTAATTTATTTTCAATTCGAATAATTCCTATCACTGATGCAATACTGGTAAATAACATTCCCGTCATCAATACTAAATGTGTAGGACTCAATAGACCATCAAGACCATACGTGTCGTGCCACCAAAAATCCAATGGTCCTGCAATTATCAACAAAAATATTCCAAGTCCAGAAAAAAGTTTTGGAAATTTTAAGTTGAAAATATTTTTGTTTTTTATTGGTAGAAATAATCCAATAAATCCACTAATTGAAACAATTACACCAGCATACAAAATGATATGAGGTTCTGCAAAGAAAGATTCAGGTTTATTCAATATATGATTAGTAATGTCCCAAGAACCAGCACCAGTAACAAGAACAACACCCATTCCTAAAACAATGTAAGGTATGACAATTTTCCAAAAAGGAATATTCTCTTTTATTTCAGATATTTGATCACTCAACTATAATCACCTTTTTTTCTACAAATTCATTATCTTCATCTATAGATCCACCTTTTGGAAAGATTGAATCTACAGTAAATGGAGCAGATTTTGCTTTAGTAAAAATTCTAAATTCACCTAAATTTTCTGGAGAAATTTCTAGTTGTAAAATTGGTTTTTTGTTAATTGGATTTGGCATATTAAAAATGTGCAATAAAGGGTAATCTGCAATTTTAAAATCACTAGGATAGTATGTTTTTACTTCATCACCAATCTCAAAAAATTTTGCTGATTGTGTAAACTCACTTGATATGATTTTTATTTCATCAAAAGATTTTGCGTCAGGAAAACCAATGATTAGTATTAACATATCAGAATCTCCACCAGTTACACCTGAATCAATGATTAGATTAATTGACTCTCCACTAGAGATTGATTGGTTATCTAATGACGTAACAAAAAATGGCGATGTTATTTTTTTTTCTGTTAATGACATTGTATCTGGAAATACAATGCCCATAACTAGAAAATATACCGCCATTATAGCTATTGAAGCAAAAATTAGTCGATTCATGTAAAAAATTACAACGAAGAATATTTGAGACTTGGCAATTAAACAACCTTGAACATTATTTTTGAGCGAGCTGATTCCTCTTTGTGGACTACCATCGGTTTAGGATAATTTATTGATGCATCCAATGGTTTGGTGTCAATTTCATGTATCTCTTTGGTAGAAACGTCAGTTAATTCTGGAACCCATTTTTTTATGTATACACATTCAGGATCAAATCTTTTTTGTTGTAGCCATGGATTGAAGACTCGGAAATATGGTTGAGCATCACAACCAGTAGATGCAGACCATTGCCAGCTACCTGCATTAACACACGGATCATAATCAATCAGATATTTTGCAAAATGTCTTTCGCCAAGTCTCCAATCACATTGAAGATCCTTTGTAAGAAATGATGCAACAATCATTCTACATCTATTATGCATGAAACCCGTTTGTTTTAGTTCACGCATGCCAGCATCCACTATAGGGAATCCAGTAATCCCATCAGTCCATTTTTCAAACTTCTTTTTATTGTGAGACCATTTTAGATCTTGATATTTTTCTTGAAATTCTTTTTTCTGTGAGTGTGGAAAATGAAACATTAGATGTGAAAAAAAATCTCGCCAGTATAATTCAGATATGAATGAATGATCAGTTCCAAAAAATTTAGAGGCTGCTTGATAGACTTCTCTTATTGAAACAGTTCCAAAACGATTATGTGTAGAAAGTTGTGATGTAGGTTTTGAAGGAATATTTCTTTGTACATTATAATCTGCAATATCATCAAAATTTTCTAAAATTTTAAGACCATTTTTTCTTCCTCCTTTGATTACGGTAGTATCTGGAATTATTTTTTCAAGTTTAGAAATTGTGTTATCAGAGTCTTGATTTGAACTGATCAAGTTTTTGTGAGTAAATTTTCGTGGTGATCTCACCTTATACTGGGATGCTGCACGATAAAACGGAGTAAATACAAGATAAGGTGTATCATCTTGCTTTAAAACAGAACCTGCATCACGTAGTAAAAGATCACCATATGCCTCAAAATCAATATTATTTTTTTCACATACAAGTTTGAAGTGATTATCACGGAATCTACCATATGGTGAATTATCTCGGTTCATAAATACAGCATTAATTTTGTCTTGTTTTACAGATGATGAGATTAATGAGGAAATAGAATCTTGTTTGATTAGAATATTACAATTTTTTGCTTGCTCAAACAAATCTTTTAGTGAATCAATCATAAATCTAATACGCATTTTTGCAAAAACTGGATTATTTTCATTTATCAAACTTTTTTCAAATAAAAAACAAGGTACAACTTCTTCAGAATTTTCACAAGCTTGAATTAAAGCAGTGTTATCATCTAAACGATAATCACGTCTAAAGACAAAAAGTGATTTTTTGTATTTCAATAATGATAGTGTGTATTTAGAAATTAAAACCCTTGATATTATTATTTTTTAGTTTCTTCTTTAGGTGCGTCTTCTGCTGCAGCTTCGGTTTCTGCTGGAGGAGCTTCATCTTTGATTTCTCCATCATATTTGCAATTTACTTGGAATATTTCGTCAGAAACTGTGTTTCCTCTGACAAGTTTTCTTTTTCTCAATCCTTTTTCAGTATCTTGTAGTCCAACTCCTTTTGATAGTAAAACTCGTTTTCTTGCCATTCCATGAAGGTCTCCTCTCATTGGAACGCCTGACTTATCACTACCACCGGTAATTTTCAATTTACCAGCTAATCCTACAATTGCAGCATCGGTTTCTGCACCAACTATTAAACCCATGAGTGGATTTGCATCTCCTTCTTTGAGTTCTTTGGTGATAGATTTGCCTTTAACATCTGAAATTGTCAGTTTGAAATTAGCCATTGCGATCTCAAAAATTTGTGAACTACTAATTAACCTTTGGACAATTTTTATTTGCAAAAAATCTTTAATTCGATTTTCTTGTACACCAACCATGAAAGAAAAAGTCGAGTGTCCAAGATGTAATGAAATAATGCTCGACGTACAGGCATGCCATCTCATCTGTCCTAGATGTGGATCGCATATGGATTGTTCAGATAAAGGATCAGTTTGGTAATTAAAAACCCGGTCTGTCAGGAATATAATCGGTAGCCATGTTAACTGCTTGATCTTTCATAATTTCAAGATATTTTTCATATGATGCCTCAAATTTACAATGAGGACAAGTGACTTTTGTGATTTCATCATTTACTTTTGCCACATTTTCACATTCAGGACATCTTGCATCAAGCATGTTTCTGGTAACAATCCAAAGTATATAATTCTGATCGAGTGATTTGATTGTAAGATTTTATATAAAATAAAGTACGAGTATTTTTATGAGTTATAATGAAATTGCAGAAACTTTTTCAGAGTATTCTAAAGTAAAATCAAAAAACTGCCAACATCTAATTGAATTGTTTGAACAAGCAATGATTCAGATGCAAGAAGAAGAAGAAATTACACTGATTCAACATCAGAATAAACCTGTAAAAAAGAAAAAATTAGTGCAGTAATAATTTTAATTACATTTCATTTAATGCACGTTCTATCGTTCCACGATCTTTTGCGTTTGGTGTAAATTTGATATAATTTTGATAGTCTTCTTTAGCTTGTTCCATTTTATTTTGTTGTTGTCTTACATAACCACGATTTTTGTATATAGGACCAAATCTGTTATCATTAATTTTAATTGCATTGGTATAATTTTCTTCAGATTTATCAAACTGCTGATTTTTTAAATAGAAATTTCCAAGACCTCGGTAAGCCAAATAGCAGTTTTCATTTTTTTCAAGACTTTTTTCATAGTATGAAACACATTCCGGATTATTCTGCTCGTTTAGTACTCCTCCTAAAAGACATAATGCTGTAGAATTATCGGGATTAATTTCAATGGCTTTTTCTAATGAGTCAGTTGTTTCCTTTGTTTGTTTTTGTAAACTAAGTTTTTCAGATTCAAAGCACAGTCTATTTGATTTTGATTTATTTTGATCAGACTTGAGTGCAGATATGATATCAGTTGGGCCTAACAGAACCATTAGACATCCATCTTCAGACCAGAGTTTTTCAAATCTTTTTTCTGGTATAACACCAACCTGAATTCCTTCCTCAGATGGTTTTTGTTCTGGAACATAATGAAAAATTGTTTTTTCGTTATCATCATAGCCAGAAATTACTGATGCATGTTGTACCACATCATGCAATCCAGGTAAAATAACAATTGGGGGAATTCCCATATCAATTACCTGTTTTAATTCTGTAATACTAGAGTGTAAAATTAAACTAGAAAGTCCATGTCGTTCTGCAAGGTTAATACCTTCAATTAAGATACTGCCGTTCATTCCTACATATTTCGATGCAATTTCGTTTGCTTCTTCGATTGGAAGATCAATATTCCAATATTTGGCTACAGCATTTACTGAAAGTGGTAAGCAAATATTGTCATCATCAGAAATTGGTGGTAAAACTAGTTCATGCCCAGAATCGTCGCTCATGTTGATACGATAATTTTATCATATTAATATCATCAAAGTTTTGTAAATTTTATAATCATTGTTTGACCATCGTTAGACATCTCTGGATGAAACTGTGTACCAAAAATTGACAGTTCTTTATGTTTTACAATCTCATTTTTACAATTTTCAGACTTTGCTATAGAGTCTAGTGAATTTCCAAGTTTGGAAATTTCGTATGAATGACTTTCAAAAACTGTTTCTTTTCCAGTACAAAGAGCACTTTCATTTGAAACAATTTCTTGTTCACCTTGTATCACAGAAGATTTACGTATGGTTCCACCTAATGCAAGAGCTAGGATTTCAGCACCATAACAGATTCCTAAGAGTTTCTTTTTTTCATTTACCGCATGTAAAATAATTTTTGAATTTTTTGCATTCATTTGTGAATCGTTCTGACGCCGACCAGATAAAATAAACGAGTCATATTTTCTTATTTCATCTAAACTAATCTCATCAAATGATTTTTGCTCAAATTTTACATCAGATTTTGAAAGTGTGCTTGAAATATCTTTTGTAAAGACAGAGCCGTTATCTACTAAAAGTAGCACGGTTAGTCTTTTCCAATCTGAATCTTGATGTAGTGAATTTCAGCAATTCCGTCTACAGTGTTAATTACTCCAAAGTATAGAGAAGTATCTTCTTCCCACATCAATACTCTAGATGTTCCTATAGCGTATTCGCTCATGAACTCATTAATCATTTCCTCAGTTGCGGCTTTATCAGATTCATTAAAGAATACAATTTCACCTTCTTCAAATGATAATGGAATTTGAATTGCAGTTGGCTTTGTAATTGTTAAACCACTATTGCTTATCATTTCCATGATTTTTTCGAATCTTTCATCTTTGTCTAATTGTATTATAGTTTCACCAGTTTTACTAGTAGAGACAACGCCGGATAGCTTTTGTAGATATGCTTCAAATGCGTCTTCTTGTGTATCGCCTAAACCAACATAATACTCTCCTGTAAATCCAGCACCTACTGCAGCAATAGTACCTAATTGTGCTACAGAACCACCGGCTCCTGCAGTGTATACTGGAATAAAGTAAGTATCTTGATCTCCTACACGATACAAAATATTATCACCAATTCTTGGATTTCTCAATAATGTCTTGAGTTGTGCAAAGTCAGGATCACGGTCAAGTGCTTCTCTTACTGAAGTTGGTCCCAAAAGTTTTGTTTCAGAATCTAATGGAACTTCATAGAAGGTCATCTTACCAAGTTTATCCATATCATTTTCTACAATCATGTATCCTGCCAAGTTACGTCCTTGTGAACCACGAAGTTCTAATGATAAGAGTCCGATGAATTCAGTTTCTTCAAATCCAGGTGGTTTTGCTTGAATGTAATATGTATCAAGTCCTCTAGGAATTTCATAAAACTCGTTTGCTTGAATGAATGTTTCAACATCAGTTACATGGTAAATATTGTACATTTCTGTTTTCCAGTTGAATAATTCCTCTGGATAACGAATTTGTTCTTCTAGCCATGCAGGTGTATCAATTATTTGATCATCATATTGTGCCATCAGCATGTTTGAGAAAAAGTCATCACCATTTTTTATCAGATCAATGTTACCGTTGTATGTATCAACAAGTGCAAATCCTGCTAATCTAAGATATGGATTTCCAGCAGAATATGGAACATCACGTGTATCAAATCCAACAATTAATGGAACAAGCCAATATGTGTTAGTACCATCAGTTACAGGATAGGAATCTAGTTCTTTTCCAAACATGTTATACAAGAAATACGGATAAAGTGTTTGCATTCTATCGTTGACGTCTTTGTATCTCATAATGTGAAGTGATTCTCCAGGGTAAGATAGGATAAAGTTTGGTTCGAAGATCCATGAAAGTGGTGGTGGTACGTCAACTCCTCCCATTCCATTATATTTTGCACCATTAAGCTCTGCACTTGTTTCACGATTTACAGGGTAACCAGACCAGGTTTCATCTAATAATCCACCTTCACCATAGTAAATTGATCTTTGTTGGAATAATTCAGAACTATCAACAATTTTTCCTTCTGTTGCTTCTAGTGTAAGAAATCCATCAGGCACGTGTGTGTATACTAAATGTTCGTTATACCATTGATTTTCAAGGCTTACAGATGAAGGAAGTATTGGCTTCATTGATGCAGTCCAGTAAAGTTTATCGTCAAATCTCAAAATATCATTATCTTCAAAGTCTACATAAGGAATAAGACCAATCTCTGGTTTTAATTTTGCAAATGCAGCGTTCCAGTCCCATACACGAATCTTACTTAGTACATCTTCATTAGCGTCAATGTAAGAATCAATTACGTTTGGATTAACAGATGTAATTTGTACTTCGTGAGTATTTTCATTAATCAAATCAAGTTCTGCAAGATGACGATTAACACCAATTTGTTGTGCAGTGTATGGTCCAAGATATTCAATCTTTTTTGCATCTGCAACACTGTTGTTTACACCCATTGCAATTCCTACGATGAGAGCAATAGCAATGATTGCTGCAACACGAATGTATACATCACGTTTGAACATGTGTGTTAAAACACGTGCACGCATTCTATCAAAGATTGAAAATGCAATTAACGCAAATCCTACAACAAAGGTTCCACCTATTGCATATCTAGTGTTATAATCAATAGTATCTGTAAAGAACATGTTAAAGGCAGCCCAGATTATTCCTATTCCAATTACAGCCTCAATTGTAGCCATGTAGTTAAGATATCTTGGTTTTCCTTCTTTCGTATCATGTAGGTAGAGTGTAACAACTTTGATTATGTAATGAATTCCTACAAAGAGGATTAAACGAAGTCCAATCGCTCCAATGATTGGTGGAATTATAATTAGAAGTGAAGGAATCATTGGTGTTACATTATCCATTGCAAACATTGGATCATTTGGTGGAGTTACAAATGGAAGTGAGAATAGTGTTGTAATATTTTCAACGCCTAAATCATTTCCTTCTACCATGTAAAGTAAACCAAATCCAAACATGAGATTTGCAAAGAATGCACCAAAGAGAAGAATTTTTGTGACTTGCCATATTGCAAATTGTACACCAGATAACTTGAATTCAGAAAAGTTTGGTACGGTTTGTTGAACTTGATCTTGTGGACCACGGTTCATCATGTTAATTACGCTAGTTATGGCAAACCAGAAAATTGATGATCTGCCAACTACGTTAACTCGAAGTAATGCTATACTTGCAAGGGTGACTCCACCTATCAATGCAAACATTAGTGGTTTTGTAAATACATCAGCAAATTCTGTCACATTCATTGACAAAACTACTGCTTGATTTCCAGCCAATGCAAAAATTATAATTCCGATTAATGCAATAATACCAATTTTGATAAATTTGCCAGCATCTGGTGGTGGTTGACTACTGTCTTCATTTTTGGCGCTGTACAAGTTGAATAAACTCGATTTTCATTAAATTAATACCTTATTGGTAGAATTACAAAAAAATCTTAGATTACACGCTTGATGCTATGCCTTTACACATCATATAGACTGCTGCAAACTTTGGTACAGATACTTGTTCATTGTTAAATGGCCCAAATTTTTTCTTCTTTAATGAAAACTCGATCGGACAATTTGCTGCAACTTCTGTTTCATCATCATCAATAAAGCATGCATCAGTATATGGATCAAATTTTTTCAGATCCTCTACGAAAATTTTCGTAAGACCACTCTTACTGTTAATGGAACCAGGTAATCTAAAAATTCTGTGAATGTCTTGTGTGACATTTGGATCAATTTTTATTCCAATTGAATCTCTAAAGTCTTCTAACTTTTTTTGAAACAACGCATATCCACCAGAAAGTATTTCTTGTGAAATTTTTGAGCGGTTTGATTTTGTTCCATACAAATGCTTTGCAAGTCTTCCATTCCATCCAACATCATCAAATTTTGGAAGAGATGATTTGTTTGTGTTAAATTTTCTAAATCCAAACGTTTCAGGAATACCTCCACGGAACATTATGTAATCAGAAAGTTCCGCTCGTTCTCTAGAGCCAACACTTTCGTATTCGGATTTATGAACATAGATATGAAATCCCTCGTTTCCAGAAAAGAAGATCTTGATATTTTCTTCATTAATTCCTAAATCATCTATGAGAATTTTATTTAATTTTAAAACCTCGTCTTTTGTTGAATTTATACAGTCATCACATGTTAGTGTGGTAAACGAAAGTTTTGTCGAATTACATTTAGGACATGATTCACCAAGTTCAGAAATTTCATTACACTCAGAGCATTTGATTAGCGTATTATTTTTTGGGTGTTCTTTTCTTAGATCTTTTGCGTCAATATCAAAAATTAGCTCTGCATTTTGCCAATCTTTTTCAGACATTGGTAAATTTGGGAACATGTATCGTGCATTAGAACAATAAACATCAGAAGGTTTGTTTTGCATTAAAAGTAAGTGCAGTTCTTTATCGGATTTTAATGAAATATGTCTATTCATTCCTCCGTTAAATTTTTGGTAACCAAATTCTCTTTGATTAGGATCATCAGGCACGTGTAAAAGATCAAAATGTTCAAAATAAAATTTTTTGAATGTATCTTCTAAGAATGTAACATCTTTTCCATTCATACTCTTTTTCTCCCGAATTGAAGAGGATTGATTATTGTGTCACATGCAGGAACAGGAAAACAAAGATTTTGACTCTTTACCTTTTCACAAGATGGAGATTTGTATTCAGTAGTACCAGATATACCAGAAAGTTGATTCAGTTGATAAATTGTAACTTTTGGATTATAGTCTGGTGCATTTTTGAATAAAGGTGCAATTTGTTCAACAGTCTGCCCCTTGTTTAAGAGAAAAGTTGCAAGTAGAAATCTTCCTGAATGCGGTAAGTTTTCTCCTTTTTCTAAAACCTCTATTGCATGCTTTATGCATGGAGGAAATTCCTTTGACTCTACTGTTTTTACTTCGAATTTTTTTGCAAGTTGTTTTAGTTTATCAACATAGGTCTCAAATCCGATTATCATTTCAGGAGTTGATGATGAATTGATTTTTGTGTAGATATGTCTGTCAAGTTCTTTTCTAACTAATCTTACGGTTTCATGCGGTGTTAGGTGAACCTTCCCATTTGTGACCTTACGATTAATTAATTTCCATTCACGCTCGTGAAAATTAATAGAGTGTTTTAGATAATCACTGACTAAAATTGTAAATTCTTCGTCTATTTTTTCTACAGTTACAGAAAATAATTCTTGAAGTATTTGAAGCGAAAGTTTTGCTTTTGTAATATCTTGATGATTCATTAAATCTTTTTCAAGAAATTTTTCTGCACGACGAGCTTCTG
>JAOMCX010000008.1 GCA_028345195.1 Candidatus Nitrosopelagicus sp. | reverse complement strand
TAGGTGAAAAAATTGGTGAAGATTGGGTCTTAAGGTATAAGCTAACTATTGATGAGTTTAAAACAGGTGGTGATTCTTCATGGTCTCAATTATTGATTGGATTATTTTCAAAACCTTCCTCTGGAACTGCACCCGACATCACGCACGGTGATGCGAAACAATGGGGATTGGGTACTGCGTTCATGACTGGTGTAGATATGAAACGTACAATGCTCATGTATGACTTGGGATTTTACTTGGAATGGCATTCTCAACCAGAAAAAGGCTCATTTGAAAATGAAAAATCACTTCCTGGTGATAATAAAACATACTGGGTTGAATATAGAAAAATGAAAAATTTTCTTACAGTAAGTATTTTTGACGATGGTTCATTTGAAAGAGAAACATTAGTTGAAAAACAGCATACTGAAGGATGGGCTAATGTAGATAATCTAAAATATTTTAGATTATTCCCATTAATTGAAACAAATACTTCTGATGGCGTGATTTCAGGAACTATTGATGATATTGAATTTTATAACAATAAAAGATATGTAACAAAAAACTTTGATGAAAAAGAACTTGAAGAAATAAAATCATTTGAAGATAGACTAAATGAATTATTTGATAAACAAAATCAATCAACTATTGATAAAGAAAATAAAATATTTGAAAAATTAAAAAGAGAATCTATACCTGAGTGGTTAAAATTTCCTGCAGGTTTGTGGTCTGATTCTAAGTTGTCTGATAAGCAATTCTTTCAGATAATTGAATATATTATTAAACAGGATATTCTTGCAATTCCACTTTCAGATTATGAATTATTTGACGATACATACAAACCACAGACAATGATAATCCCTTCTGATCCTGAATGTACTAATTGTATTGAAACTGAATTAATAAATCTCAGATGGGTGTTACCTGAAGAACTTGCAAAAAAAGGTTCAAATCCTCAGATACTAATTCAAAACCCTGCTAATGATATGATCCGTCTCAGCAGTACTAGTGCTGATTCAATCTCTTATGAGATAACAAATGAATTCATTCCTGGAATCTATAATGTGGATATAATTTTTGCAAATGAACAATTCTCTGGACCATCATTTTTACTACTGGAAACTGAAAGTCCTAAATTACCATTCTGGATAAAGACAGATGCAAAAAAATGGTCACTTGATGAAAAACCAATTCAAGATTTTAAAGACATACTATATTTTTTAATTCAAGAAAAATTTATCGATATTGAACCATCAGAATTTATAATTCCGGAACCAATTCCACAGTTAACTCAAAAGCAAATACTCTTGTCGTACTTCCCTACAGATGATGAAAAAAATACATTTGAACCATTCACTTGGAAATATTTTGAAGATTATTCACGAGGTATCTTTCAATATAGGGCACAAGAATCCCTGTCTATACAAACTTCTGTAGGAAAAATATTGTATGATATATCTAGACCATATGATCCAATATACAATGAAAATCAAGTTCCATACGTTCTCATGGAATTGTATAAGTATGAATCTAATGAAGACGCAAAATCATTTGTTGATAAATATCCACGTGTCTACAATGCATTCTTTGATCAATCTGATATGAGTGGAACATCAGATTTAACAGGAGATTGCATGTACAATAATCAAAAAAATATTGTTGAAGCAAGTAAGGATGAAATACATATGATAATCTGTATTTATGACGACCTTGCGTTACTAATTACAGCTTATGAAGATTATCACAATGTTGACTCTTCTTTAGTGTTTAATATTGCAGATGTCATGTTTGAAAAAATTCACAATGGAACTGAAAATCCAAAATTACATCAAATTTTGAAACAAAATAGTTTTGAAGTTCAACCTGAATCAAAAAATGATTCTTCTCAAGAATCAAATAATTCTTCTCCACAAAATGATTCTGAATTATCTGGTGCTAAATTAGGAATTCAAAATTTTACATGTATAAAAGATGATTTTGGAATGATTGAGATAACTGGTGAGTTTGTCAATTCTAAAAAATTCTTTGAAAAAATAGTCTTCAGTATAATACTCAAATCATATGAAGGAACAAAATTGGCGCAAGGTGATTCTGAAATTTTAGATATTGAGCCATTTGAAATACGAAAATTTGATGGATATGTGGAATTGAATGAGCCATTCTATGAATGCAGCGCTGTCATAAATTGGGATGAATCTAAGTAGTTCGTTCTAACTTTGTACTAATTCGAAAACCAAATCATGTATTTCTTTTTAATAACAGATTTCTTGAGAGTTTTCATGCAAATACGAAAGTATGCAATACTAGGTTTATTCGCAGCAATACTCCTATCTGTCCCAAGCTCAGGTCTTGCAAATGCAGAATCTGTTCCAAACTGGGTTAAAACTAACGCAGGTTGGTGGGCAAGTGGGGATATTGATCAACAATCGTTTATTCAAGGAATTGAATATTTGGTTAACCAAGGAATTATCTCAGTTCCTGTCCAAAAAGTTTCTGGTGAAAAATCCGAAACTGTCCCTGACTGGATTAAAAATACCGCAGGTTGGTGGGCAGAAGATGCAATCTCTGATGCTGAATTTGTTAGAGCAGTAGAGTTTCTAGTTGCTGAGAATATTATTTCCGTACAAGTTGATGCACTAAATGAAATTAAAATGCCAACATCAATCGGTAAGACTATAACTCTTGCAAAGTCTCCTGAAGGAACAAACTTTGATGAAAAAGAAATGGAATTTTACGATGAAGATGATTACCAGTTTGCAAAAAAACATGGTGACGGAATGGCATATCCTGGTGTAGTAATTGATGGTGAAAGAAGTGCAGTACATGTTACTTATGCTGACACCGTTAATGGTGATACCAACATTTTGTTTACATCAACATATGATGGCGGAAACACCTGGAGCGCCCCAACAATTGTAAATGAACCTGGTGAAGCAAGCCGACCTCACATGGCCGGTGGTGCAATGTTGCAAATAGGACCAAATGGTGAAATTTATGCACTGTATGGTCACTCTATCAAAGACAAAAAAGTCATGGATGAAGGATTTGGACATGGTTATTCATATTCAATCCTTGCACGTTCTGATGACGGTGGAAAAACATGGCCAATGCACACATTGATTGGTGATCCAAATACTCACTATCATGATGCTGCAAATGGAATGATGCATTCAAAAACATTTGAAAGCTTTTCTATTCGTGACGACGGACGTGTTTATGTCGCATGGCTAGACTCTAGAGGTCAGCAAAATGGAGGTTATACAACCGGACAAGTACGTATGCAACACTCTGACACTAACGGAGAATCATTTTCAAAATCCGTTATAGTCAAAAATAAAGTCTGTCCATGTTGTGCAACTGATATTTGTTCAAAAACTACAGGTGAAACATTTGTCCAATACAGAAATGTAGTTGGAAATTATGGTGAACCGAATTATCGTGATATTGTTGTCTCAAAATCTGATGACCACGGTGCAATCTGGAATCCACCAGAACTTGTAGGTGATGACGGATATGAGACAAATGGTTGTGCTCACACAGTCTCCTCTATGGCTCTTGATAGTAATGGTGACTTGCATGCCGCATGGTATACGGGTGGTCGTTCTAATGCAGAAGGACCTGGTCTTTACTATGCAGTAAGCAAAGATGATGCTGAAACATGGTCTTATCCGCTTAAAGTCTGGGGTGAAACATTCTTCCCTCCTGCTCACATCAAAATAACTGTTGGAACTGATGATGTCCCAAGAATGGCATGGTCTGATAGAACCGTTGATGGAGGAGCAGTCTATACTGCTGCAGTTAATCCAGATACTGGAAAACTCACTGAAGCACAAAAAGTTGGTGTCGGTGATAATGCTTGGATTAGTTCTGTAGGTGGTGTAACCGCAATGACTTGGAATAGTTCAAGCGTTTGGGTAGATGTGGATAAACTAGATGAAGATGGTGTTTTCGAAGACTGGAAGGACGGTCAATACTCCGGTGGAAATGTCAAGGATAAACAGACTAAAGGTGAAATCTTTGTTAGAATCTGGGATGACCGATTATAGGAAACTCCTATTTCTCACTTTTTCTATTCTCTTATTCACGTCTAGCGTAAGCGTTGCATATGCACAAGATGAACCAAAAACATATCCAAATTATCGTGCATATGATTATGACGGAAATACTGTAAGACTTACTGATCTTGAAGGTCAAGTTGTATTGCTAAATGTGTGGGCAACTTGGTGTATGGAGTGTTTAGAAGAAATGCCATACCTTAACGAACTAAATAAACAATATTCTCCTTCTGGTCTTAAAACACTCAGTGTAAGTATTGATACATTATCTCCTAGCATTGTAAAAGAATTTGCTAACGATATGGATATGACCACTGACATCTGGTACGACCCTCGCAATAATGCAACTCGTGAATTTAGAATGATGGGTCCTCCTATCACGCTATTGATAAACGAAAATGGCGAATTGATTCACGAATGGAAGGGTCCAATTTTTGAAGGAACTGATGTTGAAATGCGCATTGAAAGTGCATTGGGTCTTACAGGAATTGAAGAATCACAAGAACAAATACGGAATTTTGAATTATCTCAAATGGACCAACTTAGTATTGGTGTGGCATTTGCTGCAGGTTTGTTAAGTTTCTTATCTCCTTGTGTATTGCCGTTAATTCCTGCATATGCATCATTTATCACCGGAATGAGTTTGAAAGAATTGTCTACTGCACAAAGTTCAGATAAAACTGGAAACTTCAATCAAGATAAAATTACTGAATCTACCGGTGGTCATGAAGAAGTTGTTGAACAATCCACATCAAAATTTAGAATACAAACAATGGTACTAACAAAAGGACTTTTGTTTGTTTTAGGATTTTCTATAATCTTTGTCATATTGGGTTCTGCTGTTTCTTATGCAGGAACAATGTTTGATGAAGCAACATTATGGATTGAAAGAATTGGTGGAATTGTACTTATTGCATTTGGACTTCATTTGATTGGAATTTTGAAACTAAATAAATTGAATATGCAAAAATCAATGAATTTCCAGAATCGTTCTACAAAAAATATTGGTTCATTATTTGTAGGAATGGCTTTTGGTGCAGGATGGACTCCATGTATTGGTCCAATTCTTGCAGGAATTCTAACAATGGCTGCTACTAGTTCAGGTTGGATTGCAGGAACATCTCTTCTTATTGCATATTCTGCAGGATTGGCAATTCCATTTATCATATCTGCATTGGCAATTGATCGTTTCATGACATTCTTTAACAAAATAAAGCGTTGGATTGGTTGGATTGAACGTGGTAGTGGAATGCTACTTATTGGAATTGGAGGTTTATTGCTTACCGGTTCGTTATCTGTCCTTGCAACATATTTTCCAAATACTGAGATTAATCTTGATTCGCTTTTACATCCAATGTCTACTCTAAAACATACTAGTTAGAACAGAAACTTTGTGAATTAATTGAGTTTGATTCTTTTATTCTTTCAAGCTGTAATCTCTTGATGTCATCTATTCCTAGATATTTTTTCATTATTTCATATTCTTGTCTTTCAAATTCATCACTACTCATTCCTATGTAAAATTCAGCCTTTCCAGTAAGCATTGAGTTCTGCATACTTTCTTTTGGTATTCCATAAAAGATGTATGCCGCAAATTTCCCTTCTTTTAATTTATTTTCTGGAATTGTAAATGCAAATGAATCATCTTCCAAAATGTGAACTCCATCTGACATGACCATTCTATAATCTGTTGGAAATGGATTAATTTGATAAACCCACAGGATTGCCGGATATCCTTTTTGTATTCCCAAATTTACAGCCTTTCCTTCTTCAAAATTCACTTTACCGGAAATCATGATATTTTTTGATTGTTCAACTTGATTATCTTCGTGAACGATTTTATCAAGTGAGATTGTTTTATCACATGCAAAAAGATGTTTTAGTGACTCTGGAATCTCACGCTCTTCAGCAACACTTGAAGCCGACAAAGCGGGTATTACTCCAATGGATACTATCAAAGTAAATACTATTGATCTGTAGATATTAGATTTAATTTTCAATAATCAAAAGTAAATTATTGAAAATATAAGCGTCAAAACTGCTAGTCACTAGTGCCAAGTCAATATTTTTAATTTTTGACTTTAGATAGAGCACTTAAATTATTTAACACAGACAAAACATCATGCCTAATTTCCAAGTTAGTGTTGTGATTGAAAACAAACCTGGAATCAGTGATCCTGAGGGTGACACTATACTTAATGATCTTGTATTAAAAGATAAAAACACAAACATCACCAAAATCCGTTCCGGCACTATTTTGAAATTTTCTATAACTGAAAAAAATGAACAAGATGCCAAAGATGCAATTGTCAAAACTTGTGATGAACTTAGAATTTACAATCCTTTAGTCAGTAAAGTCACTGCTACTGTAGAAGAAACTTAATTTCCACCAATGCTCTTTATTGTTCCGTCAACTAAAATTTGGTCTCTTAAATAACTCGCAAGATCTGTTTGGGTTATGACCCCTACTAGTTTCTCACTATCTAAAATTAACAATCGACGAATGTTATTATTCAGCATTTTTTGAATAGCATCTTCTATCGTAGTAGTTGGTCCTACTGAACGAAATTTGTATGACATGATTTCTGAGATTAAAATCTCACTTGCTTTCTTATCTTCTGCTGCAATTTTACGAACAAAATCACTTTCGCTTAGTACTCCTTGAGGTTTTCCTTCATTCATTATTACTAGAAAGCTAATGTCCTTTTCAGCAATAATCTTGGCTGCATCTTGTGCAGTCTTATCATTCTCTATTGTTATGACATCTTTCTCCATAATGTCTCTAATTTGTCCCATAATGGAAATGTAAATTTCTTGAAATAAAAACATGTCATCACGAAATCAAATTTATACCACGAATTCAATCATAAATTGTGAAAGTCGGGGTTATTGTTTTTCCTGGCAGTAATTGTGATCGTGACATGCATCACGTATTGACGGATGTTTTTAACTTAAATGCAGAATTTTTCTGGCATGAAAAAAATCTCCCACAAGATATTGATGCAGTTGTTCTTCCTGGAGGCTTCTCATATGGCGATAGATTACGTGCCGGAGTTATAGCTGCACATAGTCCAATAATTTCCGATGTAAAAAAATTGGCTGAAAAAGGAATTCCAATTTTAGGAGTCTGTAATGGATTCCAAATTCTTGTAGAATCTGGATTACTTCCAGGAGTTTTGTTGAAAAATGAATCATTGAATTTTATGTGTGAATGGACAAATCTAATTGTAAATAATAACCAGACTCCTTTTACAAATAAACTAGAATTGAACCAAAAAATTCCAATTCCTATTGCAAACGGAGAAGGAAGATATTTTGTAGATGATGAATCTTTGAATGAACTAAAAAAGAATAACCAAATTGTTTTCTCGTATGAAAATAAGGTTAATGGTTCCGTTTCTCAAATTGCAGGTGTTTGTAATTCTGATGGAAATGTGGTTGGTATGATGCCTCATCCAGAACGTGCTGCTGAAAAAGCAATTAACCAAATTGATCATAAACCCTCTTCATTAATTTTTGAATCTCTTATTGAAACTGTGGGTATGAAAAATTGAGTTTTCAAGAACATGAAAAGCAGCATATTGAAAAAAATGTAAAACGAAAACTAACTGATACTGAATTACAAATACTTGCTGCAGAATGGTCTGAACATTGTTCTTACAAATCATCAAAAAAACATTTACGAATGTTACCCACTACTGGACCTAACGTGATAGTTGAGAAAGGATATGATTCTGGTGTTTTAGATGTAGGTGATGGTTTTGTCGTGACGGTACATATTGAGAGTCACAATCATCCATCAGCTGTTGAACCGTTTGGTGGTGCTGCAACCGGTGTAGGCGGTGTTATTCGTGATATATTGTCTGCAGGAACACGGCCAATTGCTTTGTTTGATGGATTAAGATTTGGAAATATTGAAAATGATGCACATGCACGATGGTTATTCAAAAATGCGGTATCTGGAATTGCAGATTATGGAAACTGTCTTGGTATTCCTACTATTGGTGGTGAAGTTGAATTTGATGAATGTTACAAAAATTATGCATTAGTTGATGTTGCTGCAGTTGGCTTTGGTAAAAAATCAAAATTAATTAAAAATCATGCTAATGTTGATGATTTAGTCTTATTGATTGGTGGTTCTACCGGCCGCGACGGCGTTGGTGGTTCTCAATTTGCATCTGATGCGTTAGAAGGAGAAGATCGTTCCGCAGTTCAAATCCCAGATCCATTTATTGAAAAATTAATCATTGAAGCGATTTTAGAATGTCGTGATGCAAATTGTATTAATGCAATGAAAGATTTGGGTGGTGGCGGTCTTTCTTGTGCAATATCTGAAACTGCAGAAAGTTTGGGAATAGGTATTGAACTTGATGTAAAAAATGTTCATTTACGTGAATCTGATTTATCTCCTGATGAAATAATGATATCTGAATCTCAAGAAAGAATGCTTATCATATCAGATCCAAATAATCTTTCAAAAATTAAAGAAATATGTGATAAATTTAGAATTCAATGTTCTGTAATTGGTACTGTAAAAGAAGATAAAATGATGCATGTAAAAAACGGTGATGAGACTATAGCATTGCTTCCTGCAGATTTTGTTGCACGTGGTCCTTTGGTAGATAGAGAAAAATCAAAACCAGAATATCTCTCAAAACTTCCTTCTTCTCCATCATCTAAAAGTGAAATGTCATTTTCTGATATTTTATTAAAATTACTTTCATCCCCTAATATTGCGAGTAAACATTGGGTCTTCCGTCAATATGATCATGAAGTTGGAATCCGGACTGTGATTAAGCCTGGATTCAATGGCTCTGTTTTACGCTTAGATAATGGAAAATTCTTATCTGTAAAAATTGATGGAAATCCAAAACATTGCTATATTGATCCAAGACAAGGTGCAATTGGATGTTTTGAAGAAGCATGCAGAAATGTTGTCTGTACCGGCGCAACTCCAATTGGAATGGTTGATCATTTGCAATTTGGAAATCCTGAAGATCCTGAAATATTCTGGACATTTATGGAATCTATTGAAGGCATAACTGATTTTGCAAAATTTCTTGATGTTCCATGCGTGGGCGGTAAAGTTAGTTTCTACAATGAAACATCTGAGGGCCCCATCAAACCAACTCCATTAATCGGAGTACTTGGACTAATTGAAAAATCACCTTTACTTCCAATTCCTCCCTCAAACGACGATGTAATTTTACTGGTAGGTGAAACAAAAGATGAACTTGGAGGTTCTGAATATTATGAATATATTCATAATTTTATTGGTGGCGTTGCACCCAAAGTAGATTTTTCAGAATCAAAAAAGAATATGAAATCTGTTTTATCATTAATATCAAAAAATCTTCTAAAATCTGTTCATGATTGTTCTAAAGGTGGTCTTGCTATTGCAATTTCTGAATTATGCATCTTCGGCAAAATTGGATGTAAAATTGATTTATCATCATCTCTTTCATATGAAAAAATATTATTTTCTGAAAGTCACTCACGGTATATCTTGATTATAAATAAAAATAATTTAAATGCTATCAAATCTATTTTATCTGATGATCAATGTTCATTCTCGGAGATTGGAATCTTTTCTGGCGATCAGATTATCTTTGAATCTGGGTCTAACCAAATTTTGGAACTAAGAGTTGATAAAGCAGAAAATAATTATCTAAATTCATTGGGGAAAATAATTCAAAATGGTTAAAGAAAACTGCGGTGTAGTTGGAATTTACAGTGAAGGTGACGTAAATGTAATCCCTATGGTAATTGACGCATTACGTGCATTACAACATAGAGGTCAGGAGGCATGGGGCTTAGCAATACCAAATAAAGCTCCGCTAAAACGACTTGGACTTGTTTCAGGTTCTTCTGGAGAATTTAAAAAAATCACTGAAGAATATGCATCACATTCTGCTATTGGACATGTTAGATACTCTACTGTTGGAAAAAGTGATCTTGAGAGTGCACAGCCACTAAAAGTTAAGGATCTATGTGTTGCACATAATGGGACAATTTCAAACGTTGAAGAACTTTCCAATCTTGTAGGTGGTTGCACTTTTACTCCGCAAAATGCTAGTGACACACTTGTTGCAGCACAAAGACTAGTTTCATTAATTACTGAAAACGGAAAACTTGGAAATGCATTATCTATACTGAAAAATGAAATGGTTGGCTCCTTTTGTTTCACCTTTCTTTCTGATGACGATGCTGTGTTTGCTGCAAGAGATCCAAAAGGATTTCGTCCTATGGTTTTAGGTCACAAAGAAGATGGTAATGTACACATTGTGACTTCTGAATCCTCGGCAATTTCTGCAATTGGAGCAAAATTAGTTCGTGATGTTGTACCTGGCGAATTAATTAAAATTAGTAAAGAAGGTGGCTTTGAAACTGAAATGTTTTCTGATGATAAGAATCGTGCACATTGTTCATTTGAGTTTACATATTTCGCTCAACCCTCGAGCAAAATGGAGGGAACAAACATCTATCTTGCAAGAAAAAGAATTGGTCAATTCCTTGCAAAAAAATATCCAATTCATGATGCTGATGTTGTAATTCCTGTACCTGATTCTGCAAGACCTGCTGCACTTGGTTTTGCACAAGAACTTGGAATACAATTTGATGAAGGTTTACTAAAGGATCGTTATAGTAAGAAAGGTCCGTTAAGAAGTTTCATCGAACCACATCAAAGTGATAGGGTAGAAATTAACAGATGGATTATTCCAATTCGTGAAGTTATTGAGGATAAACATATCATTGTGATAGATGATAGTTTAGTTCGTGGTACTAGTTCTAAAGCAATTATCAAAGCATTACGTCGGTCAGGAGCTAAAAAAATTAGCATGATGGTTACTTACCCTCCAATTAAATTCCCATGTTATGCTGGAATAGATTTCCCATCACAAGAAGAATTGGCAACATTTGATGGCGGTAAAGATCTTACAGAAAAAGAAATGATTGAGAAAGTTCGTAATGATATTGGTGCAGACTTTTTAGGATACAATGATGCAGAGAATCTTGCAAATGCCGTTGGCATTCCAAAAGATTCAATGTGTTTCACATGTGCAACTGGTGATTATGCACCATTAGGAATAACCCCAAATTTTAATAAGATGAAACAGATGAAAAGTGTCTAATGGAAACTGCATACGTTTTAGTTCAATGTAAAATGGCACATGAAATGGAAGTACTAAAGGCATTGTTAGATATTGATTTGGTGAAAGAAGCAAAAGGTACATTTGGTTATTATGATATATTTACAAAAATTCAGGGTGAGAGTTCTTCTGAAATTGAAGATATAATTACAAAACAAATACGTAATATCGAACATGTCACTGCAACAACTACGTTATCTATAATTCCCGAACAGGATTTTGAAAAATGAGCAAAGAAACACGTTCTATTGATAAGAAAGGATTTTCAAATAAATTTTTTGAAGAATTAGACAAAGAACATGATAATGCAAAAGATTTTGCAAAACGACAAAAGGAATTAAAAGAAAAAAAGAAACAGCAAAGCTGATTTTTGTTCTTTTATACTGATTTTGCAAGTAGTTTACAACCAGATTGAGAGTGATTCTCATCCTTCCTGCAAGTTAGGCTGAATCACTCTCATCTCGGGGTGTTAAATAGTAATTTTGTAATGATATGCCATGAAATTACGATGTACTTCTTGTGCAAAGTTTTGCTGTGATGGAAAAAAGTGCAGTTGTACCTGTCACAAAAAATCATTCAGCCGCACAAATTCTTATCTTTCAAACGTAATGGACGTACTGGCAAAACAAAAAATCAAGAACGTACAAAAAATTGATCTAAGTTGGCAAAATAACATTCTTGGCTCTATGATGAGACTTGAATAAGAAAAATCTATTATTCTACAAATGATATAATGTGTTGGTTTAGACTTATTTCAGATTAACATCCTGTATTATTCTTCAAAATTCAAGGTCATGGCGAACGTGCTATGATCTTCATGTTATCATACTTACGTTCATTATGTGTCAGTTCATCAAATTCATTGAAGCATTTTTGTTCTTCAGCTTCTTGTCTTTTCTCACATTGATCATTGTCAACACAAGGATTATCCAAATGCTCACTAATGATTGCCCTACATTCTCCAATTTTATCAAGTCTGTTTTGTTCGTCAATATCCATGTTTACAAGAATTGCAACTATTATCAAAATGCTAACAATTCCCACTATGATTTGGTTTCTTCGTATTTTTTCCAATTTCTAAAGTATACTTGATACATGTTACTCTTATCCATTTGGCTATAGACGTCAATGTTTTTCTTAAATTATTGTAATAGTTAGACAGTACGTGAATCAAATTGTATTTGCAGGTATGATTGCCTGTTTTGCAATTGGGTTTTTGGTATTAGTTGCTGGTGTATTTTTGCATACGACAACATTATTCGATTACAGTCTTCACATATCTGTTGGAATACTCTTGATTTTGATTGGACTTGTATTAAAATTTGTAAAAACTTGGGATTGGAAACAAAGATTTTCAGATCAATAGATTAGACATTAATGTTCCAAGTCCTAGTTTGTATTGATTTTTTGCTGTATAATCCGGCAAATACTTACAAAACTATTATTCTAGTTTTTTGTTGTTTTTTAATGGTAAATAAAATTCCTATAATTGGAGGAATTATAGCTGCTGTTACAGGCGTTGTATTTGTCATATTTTTCACGCCTAATGGTCTTACACAAGAAGAATATTCCCTGTCTGTTGATCCAACAAAAGAAAAACAGAGCTTGTTTATCATGGCACGTGTTTCTTTAGAAAATACTGGAACAAAACCACTAACAAATGTCGAACTTAATTTTGGAGATGGTGATAAAATATATCTTGGAACTTTAAAACCTGGACAATACGAAATCATTTCTCCACCTCAAGGAAATTCATTACAATTTGTTATTGTAACTTCCAATGAAGGTGTTTATGTGAGTAAAGTTTATCGTGAACCAATTGCAATGCCTGGAATGATGGGGTCTTAGATGGTATGAAATTTCTTAACTCTGGTAAAGTAAAAGATGTTTATGACATGGGTGATGATACTTTATTATTTAATTTTAGTAATCGTGTATCTGCATATGATGTTAAATTTAATGATGAAATTCCTAAAAAAGGCAAAGTATTATGCAAATTTGCAAAATTTTGGTTCGAACAACTAGACGTTGATAATCATTTTGTAAAATCACATTCAGATACCGAAATAATTGTCAAGAAAATGGAAATGTTGCCGATAGAATGTGTTGTACGTGGCTATTTCTATGGTAGTTTAGTTAGTAGGTGGGAGTCTGGAGAGATTACTTTGCCAGATAACGCTGACACAACTCTTGCTGCAAAACTTCCTTCTCCGTTATTTGATCCTACGACAAAGTCTGAACATGATATTCCTATAACAAAGGATGATGCAATAAGACAAAACCTTGTAACATTAGACGACTATGAGTGGTTATCTGAAAAAACCATTCAAATTTACAATAAAATGTCCTTAATTGCAGATGCTGCTGGATTCATTTTGGCAGATCTAAAGTTAGAATTTGGAAGACTGAATGGTAAAATTACACTTGGTGATTCTATTGGTCCTGATGAGTACCGTTTATGGCCAAAATCTTCTTACAGTCCTGGAAAAATCCAGGAAGCATTTGATAAACAACTCCTTCGTGACTGGTTAACTGAACACGGGTATCAAAAACAATTTGAAAATTCAAGAGCGATGGGACAAGAACCTGTTGCTCCTGCAATCCCTAGCGAAATTATTCAAAAAATGACTGATAGGTATACTGCAGCATACGAACGCACTACTGGTCACTCTCTTTAACTCGATTTCTAAATACTATATTTTCCCTACATCCAACCTATTTTGGCTGCATTGCCCTAATTTTATGGATTTTTTCCCCAAAAATCCTGATTTTTGAACCTCTACTGATTTTTTTGTAACTGTATCCATGTTATTGATACCACTACGAATATTATAGTATATGTTACAATAATAATGATAATACTACTATAATTATACAGTCTGCTACTAGATTTTTAATTGCATAAAAAAAATAACGGATTTGGACAAAAAATACTGATACAGATAACTTTTAGCTAAGATCTATAGAAAAAACAACATGTCAACAATACTCGAAAAACCAATATCGGTGAATCGTACACTTGCAACAAGTCTGGAGCATGCAAAAGCTATCGAGGACCCCGCACGAGCAAAAATTCTGCAAATGCTATATCGAAAACATCTTAACGCAGAACAAATCACGGCTCAATTAAAAAAGAATGGATTCAAAAAAGCCCTTACGACAACTAGACATCATCTAGAAATCTTGAAAGGCGCTGAATTAATTGAAGTGGTGAAAATTGAAGAAAAGCGCGGTGCCATGATAAAATTCTACGGTACATCGACCAAGTTTCTTGACTATGAAACCCCAAAAGACTTTGAGAAGAAATACTCTACAGTCATAAAGTCAACGTCAAAGCATATTGAACAACTTCTAGACGGACTTTCAAAAAAGACTGGTAAGGCGAAAAACTCTCAAAATAAACAGGAATATAGTCAATACTTGATGATGGAGATTGTAAATCGTGCAGTTACAACGGTCTTTGAAAAAAGACACTGATTACAATACCTCTATGATCATCTTGCCCTTGGTTTGCGGGTTTTGAAGGAGACTGACCAAGTCTCTAGGTATGTCACTGGAAGCCTTGTCGCAATTGATAGCGATAGTACGTGAGCATGTGAATGCGCTCTTACGCAGTACTATGTCGCTTACATGCTTTAGCGTTAGCTTTTCAGAACCATGACCTTGAATTTTGAAGCTGAATTTTCCTACTTTAAGCGTGAATGAGATTTTTGATTTTGGGTTTTGTATTTTTTCTTTCATTTTTTCAGGTAAATCTATACATGATATGCCTGAATTTACCCCTACGATACAATCTCCTTGAGGTGTAAGGCTGTCATCTTTAGTAATTTCCAAAGTTTTCTCGTGTAGTGATAAAACTTGTTCATGTCCTGTGAATGATATCGTCAACTTCATGGTATTTTGAAATTTTTGAGACATAAATATTCAATTTGTGTTATTTTAGTATGGATTCAAAGGCTGAAATTCTTCTAAATGGTAAAAATCTGGTTTTTTTGGCCACAACCATGCCTGATGGTTCACCTCAAGTCACTCCTGTATGGGGGGATTTTGAAGATTCTCACATACGAATCAATACTGCTGAAGGTAGATTAAAGCACAAAAACATACTACGTGATCCTCGTGTTGCAATATCTGTAGTTGATTCTAAGAATCCGCTTGACATGACCTCGATTAGAGGCAAAGTGGTCGAAATAATCCCTGATTATGAATACAAACACGCTGATTTTCTAACAAAACAGTACATGGGAAAAGAAAAATATCCTTTCAAGCGTCCTGGTGAAAAAAGAATCATTCTCAAAATTGAACCTGAAAAAATATTCGTTCTTCCTCATCTCCCTATGAACGAGGAGTAACAATAAACAATATTTCTTAATTCGAATTTAGAAACATTACTTATCTTACACGGTAGGTTTTGCTATCACTTAAAGCAACTTTTGACATAATGTATGTGTGAAACCAAACAATAATGAGCACGGAATATTTTCAAATTCAAAACCACAAAGTATTCCGAAGTTTTGGTATCCTTTGACTGCTGGAATTATCAGTGTTTGGATAATTTTTTCATATTTTTTGATGTAATTTAGGGGGTTTAGCTTTCGTGACTAACTCAAACTAACCCGGTATGTTGTAATGGGTAATGGTGGTGTTTTGACCGTTGGTTTGCATATCTAGGAACAAATGTTCAACCCCCCATGTTTTTTGTTGTTTTTGAAAATATGGTCTATTCGTAAATTGGTAATGATATGGAGGGGGTTTAGCTTTTACGAACAAATTAGATTTTTTGGATTAAAAAGTCTTGATCAAAAATCGATTTGTTTTTTCACTCATTTCAATAATTTCTTCTAACGCTTTAAAGAAAAATGGCTGATTTAGCTGTTCTTGTTTATCTAAAATTATGTAAACCCCCACCTTTTTCTTTCCATCTTCTTCTAAAAATTTACCCACTGCCTTGATTGAATAACAAAAGTCATCGATTTTTTTCTTAAAGTTATCTTGTTCTGTTTCATTCAATTCTCTGAATCGAATTAATTGCTTAGTTTTCATTTCAATTTTAATTCCTATGACTAGTATATTTTCCTGGGCTTTTGGTTCGAAAACTTCGGTATCGTTTCCCAATCCGTCTGAATTATTTATTACAATCTTGAATGATACATCATCTGCTTTTGATTGATTAAAATCATAGTTTTCATGTATTAGCCATCGTTCTACATTATCTCTTAGACGTGACATGAGAAGACAATGAATTCATGCTATAACTAGTTTAACACGTTCAAATTACCCATATTTCTTAATTCGAATTTAGAAACATTTAGACATTTACGCTATAATCTTGCTCAAACGTTCCAGTTGAAAATAATGAAATATTCACTATGATGTTAATTGCAGTTAAAATGATTCCAATCCATAAACATTTTTTTGCTTTTTGCGGATCATCTCGTCTTATTGCAAAATATGCAATGATCCCACCAATCAATCCAAAGAAAATTGGAACCAAATACCATGCACGTGAACGAATTTTTTCTGGATACAATGATTTTCTAAAATTTTTTCCTCTATTTACTTTTTGCAAGCTTTTTTTGTATCTGTGTGATTTCTATTTCTACCGTTTCTAATGGATCTTCTGTAACATTTCTTTTTATTGAGAACATTTTTGGTTTTTCAAAGTCCTCCGTACAATCTGGACATGCATAAACCAAAACTCTGTGTTCATTTGGTGCTTTTGGGTTTGATAATCTAGGATAGTAAACCAGTCTTGCGCCGCAATCAACACAATACCTGTTAGCCCTTCTAGTCCTGGCCAATGTAACACTCCTGCATACTTTTTATCATAGATCCAATATTAGATCGATCCTGTCTAACGATCTAAACTAACAACGTGCAAAAAACCATCTAACTAATTTTGAAGATTAGAAGGCGCCGTGTATCAGATTTGAACTGATGACCAATCGATTAACAGTCGAACGCTCTACCAGGCTGAGCTAACGCGGCATAATTTTTTCCAAGTAAAATGCGATTTAATCCTTCCGACGAATTAATTTGGATTGAATTTTGTGAAAAAAGCAACAATATCGTCTGAATGTTTTTCAACAATTTCAACAATTTCCATATGCTCTTCTGCACTCGGTTCTCTTTTATGATATACCTGAAATGCACTTAGTGCTGAACCCACCATTTCTCCTACAAAAAAACCACATAGAAAATCTCCTGTATTTTCACACTTCCACACATCACCTATTCTAGGTGATGCTCCTGCATTTTTGTATAATTCTAATGTTTCAGAAACTAATTTTTCAGTCTGCTCTTTGAATTCATTATCTAGGGTCAATTATTTTAAAATTAATTTTCGATACCTTTTTTCTTTTCAAATTTATAGACGCCGTCTAAAAACACACGATGATCTTTATTTTTTACTCTTGAGCCATTTTCTATTTCTGCTGCTGTTTGTGATACGTCTGTTAAAACATGTCCTGTGATTATGACATCATCACCTTTTGGAACAACTTTTGTCTCTCCCCAAATCTTTGTTTTTCTTGGAGCACGTTCACCTTGGAAATTTTCAATTAGAACTGTCTTACCATCAACTTTTACTGTAATAGGAAAGTGTGAAAATACAATCTTCATTTTAATTGTATATCCTTCAACAACCCCCTCACAAAGATTTCTGATAAGTGATCTTGCTGTATTCATTATTGCACGGTTTTTGTCTCTTGTTCCTTGTGCTTTAAAAAGTACTTTACCCTCTTTAACATCGATTGTTACTGGAATTTTTTTGAAACTTTTCCATGTTTTCCCTAATGGTCCTTGAACTGTTATCATTGGTCTATCGTATGAAACTGTAACGCCTTCTGGAATTTCCAATTCGGCTGCTAGTTTATCTATTAGACTAGTAGACATAACCTATCAAAAATCCTCCTAACCCTTTGTTAGATGCTTCATGATGTGACATCACACCTTGATTTGTTGTAACTATCAGCATTCCTCTATTAAATGATGGAAGATATTGTTTTTCCCATTCTAGATATTCGTCTTTTTTTACTTTGAATCTTGGACTAATTGCTCCACATTTTGTAATTTTTGCCATTAAATCAATTTTATATTTTCCGCCTCGGTTATCTTCTGTTCTAGCATAATCTTTGATGTATCCATCTTTTTTCAATGTGCTTAGAACATTTGTTCCAATTTTTGATGTTGGAAGTACAACACATTCCGACTTTCTTCGAGCTTCAGTATTGTAAATTGTTACAAATAGATTTGCTAGTACATTCATTGCAGGCATATCATATCACCTTAATTTTTTGAATCCTAGGGAAGTTGCAACTTCTCTGAAACATTGTCTGCATAACATTAAGTCGTATTTTTGAATTGACACATAACATCCGCATCTTTTACACCATCTTGCGCCTCTACCATATCGTTTCTCATTAGATGTGCCTGGAATACTTTGTTTTCTAGGTGTGTATCCTGTTCCTCTATCACCATATGATCTATCTTTTCCCCAAGTTGTTTTTCCCATTATTCTACACTAGCTCCGAATTCTTTTGTTAGATATGCTTTTGCTTCCTCAGGTGTAATTCTATGATGTTTTCCAACACTTGCTTTATGTTTACTTCTTGTAGATATTGAAAAACCCGGTCTTACCAATCTTACTGTCACGTTTAATCCTAAAATTCCAATCTTTGGATCGTATTTTATTCCTGGGATATCGATATGTTCTAAAATCCCAAATGAAAGATTGCCCATATTATCAAAGGAGCGACCATTAACTCGGTTCCCTTTTGCTTCTAGTAATCTTTTTAGTAATTCTTTACCCTCATCTCCTCTAACGGTAACTGCTGCACCAATCGGTTCTCCTTTTCTAATTCCCCAATCTCTAATTGCTTTTTTAGCAGGTCTATCGTTTACTTTTTTATTTGATATTTGTCCTAATGCTTTTTTAGCAATTTCTACAGCATCTCCTGATTTTCCAAGTCCCATGTTAAGGACAACTTTTTCTAATCTTATTTCTTTCATTACATTTTGTACTTCTTGTGCCATAAAATCACCTAATCTTTATCTCCGGTTTATCTTTTCCAATTGGCATTACCAATCTTGCTGGAATTTCAATTTGTCTTTCGTCAAATGTAATATCTAAACTTTTTGGAATGCTGAATGTTCCTTCTTTAATTTCATCTATTTTACCAATCTTTCCTGCATTAACACCTTTTGTAATTAAACAGTTCATTCCCTTTTCAAGTTTAATTACGGATAGAATTTTTATGTCTGGTATTTGTAATACACATGTATCGCCAACTGATACTGCAGTTTCATCTATCAATGTTTTTCCATCATGAAAACCAAGTTGGGTTTTTCCGTTTTTAATTGTAGTTTTTGATTTTACTTGTACAAACTTTTTTGTTTTTTCGGCATCTTCAATTTCAATTGGTTTTAGTAATGTTCCTTCTTGTGGTACTAATCTGTATGTTTTATTAGCACCTTCTAGTTCTACTACATCCATTAAACCTGCACCGTGATGTAATGATTTTCTAATTACACCATCTACTTTTATTTTTCCTGAATAAATTACTGATTTTGCTTCTCTCAAACTAGTAACAATTTTTAGTGTATCTCTTAGAAATACTGAGATTGGTATTGATGCATGTTTTGACTGTGCGCCAGGTTTTACTGTGACTACAAATCGCTTATTCTTTCTGGTAATTCCCCAGAAAAGTGGCGCCATTTGTCTTTTGAGTTTTTTACTTCCTGCGATATGTACCATTATTCTTCATTGTCTCCTTTCTTTGTTTTGGTTTTTGTTGCTTTTTTTGTATCTTTCTTTTCCTCTTTCACTTTTGGCGTTTCTGTCTTTGGTTTATCGTCTGCTCTTGCAGCTGTTGCCTTCTTTCCTTCCAATTTGTTAATTCTCCATTTATCTCCTGAATCCAATCCTGTCAAAATGATATTTGTTGTGTGAACATACACGTCAAATTTCTCTCCTTTCAATTTCTCTTTTTTCACTCCTTCGATGTTTACTCCTCTATCTGGAATTGATATTTTGGTAACTTTTCCATCAACTCCTGCAAATTCTCCTCTCACAATACTTGCGGTATCTCCTTCAATGATTCGTGCACTGCGTTTTCCATATTTTTTTCTTAAATCTTTTGAAAGTGCACACGATAATTGCTTACTTGCTGTTTGCATAGCTGCATAGTAAATTTGCTGATTTCTTGTTTTTCTTGGAAGTGATGATCTACTCATTTTATACCACCATCTTTGCCAAATTTGCTATTCTTGGCCATTTTTCAGTAACTTCTGATGCGACTGGACCTTTGATGTCGGTTCCTTTCATTTCACCTTCAGGAGTAATTAATACGCCTGCGTTATCTTCGAATTGAACTCTAACTCCATTTGGTCTATGAACTACATATTTTTGTCTAATTATTACTGCACCATGAATTTGTTTTCTTAATTCTGCCGGTCCTTTTTTTACTACAACATTACAAAAGTCCCCTACAGAAGCTGCAGGAAGTCTTGATGTTCTTGTTTTATGTTGATGTACGTTAACTACTTCAATAATTTTTGCACCTGAATTATCTGCACAAGTAATACGTGCGCCTACTGGAATTGATCTTGTGATGTATGGCTTAAAGTCTTCTACTCCTTTACTACCTTTACTACGTGCTCCGCCCATTATTCTTTAACCTCCACTACTACAAATGATACGGATTTTGCTATTGGTCTACATTCTGCAGCAATAACTGTATCTCCTTCATTCACTTGTAAGTTTGATGGTACGTGTGCATGAATTCTACTAGTACTTCTTCCGTACCTTTTGAATTTACTAAAGTATACTGGAGCTTCTTTTTGAAGTACAACTGTATCTTTTCCTTTTGATTTAACAACTTTGCCTTCAAATAATTTACCACGAACAGGAAGTGTTCCATTGAATGGATTTTTTTTATCTCCTTCATGTGGTTCTTCTTTAGGGGCTTTTACATTAATTCCAATATTTCGTGTCATGCTAACATCTCCAGTCTTTCATGTGGTCTTTTCTTCAATTTAGTTGAATCTGTTTGAATTACTTGTCCATTATTGCTTAATTGACATATGTTTTTTGGAATACTTCTTTTCCCATTTTTGGTATCCATTACAATCATATTTTTTGTTTCCATGATGATTTTGCCATTAATTCCAATAATTTCTTTATTTTTTGATTCTGAAATTGTTACATTTTTACCAATCAAATCAAATTCGGATTGCATACTCAGATTCATTCTTTTTTTACCTCATTTAGTCTTGTTAAAAGCCTTGCAACTTCTTTTCTTACTTTTCTGATTTTTCCCGTCTCTTTTCTGAGTGTTCCTTTAGCATTTTCAGTTTGTAATTTTGATAATTCTGATCTCATTTGCTCTACTCTGTCTCTCAGATCTTTTTCACTTAATTCTCTGATTGATTTCATTTTCAACATAGCCATTATTTCATCTTCTCCTCTTCGTCTTCCATTGTATCTCCCATTTCTTTCATCTTCTCTTCTTCAATTTTAATTATTTCTGACTCTGATTCTGCCTTTGCAAGTGCATCGTCTGCTTCTTTCTTGATTCTAACTTCTTCATCTTTTTGTTCCTGTGTTTTTCCTTTCATTTCAAATTCTGGGATTAATTTCTCTTTTTTAGCAATTCTTATTCTTACGCCAATTAGTCCCATGGCTGTTTCAACATGTGCAATATCTTCTGATACTATAACGTCTGCATGATGTCCTGCTCTTGGTAAAATTCCCTGTCTGTGTTTTTCAAATGCAGATCTATCTCCTCTTAATTTACCTGAAATTGTAATCTCTACTCCCATTGCACCTCCTTCCATAATTTGTTGAATTGTCCACATTGTTGCACGTCTGAATGCTGTACCTCTTTCAAGATGTGACGCCATTCTATTACACATTACTTCTGGAGATAGTTCTGGTTTTGTAATTTCTTCAACTGCAATTTGTGGATTTTTTAATCCAAAGTCTGATTCTAATTTTTCAGTTAACTCTTTAATTCCTGTTCCTTTTCTACCAATTACGATTCCTGGTCTAGTTACATGTAGTACAACTCGTGTCCCTGTTGGTGTTTTTGAAACTTCTGCATTTTCAAATCCTGCATCTTTAATTTTTGATCTTAAGTAATCTTTCAGCAACATCATGTTGTAATTATCTTTGATGACATTTTTTACTGCAGACATTTCTAAAACTCCTGTGCCACCAATTCTACGTGTGTCAAAACATCATTTTTATCGGTTGCACGACCTTGGGCTCTTGGAATAAATCTTTTAATCACGACACCTTTGTGTGTTGTTGCATTTATGATTTTTAATCTATCCATATCCATTCCCTTGTATTCTGCATTTGATTCTAAATTATCTAATAATTTCAAAAATTCCCCTGCTGTCTTCTCTGGATATCTTCCAGACATCATTCCTGGGTCACTTCTATGTCCAACTTGATTTTTAAATCGTCTAAATGGTATTGCTCGTTCTTTTGCAACAACGCTTAGCATGTAGTCTCTAGCCTTTTCAAGTGTGAGTCCTTTGATTGCTTTTGCTGTTTCTCTTGCATGTTTATGTGAAATCTTTTTTTCACGAATTGCAGCTCTAACATGCTTTGTAGCATCATAATTTTGAAATGCGTAATTGTATCTTCCCATTTTAATCACTTTAGTGGCACATACAAACTAGATCTTGATGCTCCTACTCCAGGTGCTCCGTGATTCACTCTCTTGTTTGTAATTGCGTATTCTCCTATGTAATGTCCGACCATCTCTGCTCCGATTCCTATTGGTTTGAATTCTTTTCCGTCAAAGACGTTGACTGTCGTTCCTATCATGTATGGTAAAATTATTAAATCTCTTTGATGTGTCTTGATTGGATTTTTGTTTTTTCCTTCTTTTGCCTCTTTTATTTCTGCAATCAATTTCTTTTTGTTATCTGAAAGTCCTCTTTTCAATGATCTTCTTTGTCTTGCATTTAGCAATACAAATAATTCATCATTTGGAAGTTTTTGTAACTCTTCTGTTGTTTTCCCTTTATAGCTATTTACTACTTTGACCATTTCTACATGTCTCCTTGCAAAATTCTGATTTTATGAGTCATTTATACTAATCACATCATTCCGACTTTATTTGCCAAGTCTCTTGCTTTATCTGGAGAGTTAAATCTAACAAATGCTTTTTTCCCATAAATCGTTCTTGCTGTTTTTACGTTTATTGCATCTTCATTGTACAGTACTTTTACGGCTTCAATTATCTGTGATTTTGTTGCTTCTTTTTCAACTAAAAAGCAAATTTTTTGTTCATTTTCTACTAAGGCATATGTCTTTTCTGTAATGTATGGTCTTAGAATAATTTTTGTTGCAGCCTCTACATTCATTTCAAAGTCACCATTAATTCTAGATGTCGTGATTTAATTTCTGCAATCTCTTCAATTGCTTTCTTTGAGAATACTGTTAATCTAATCAAAGTTCCACCTGGTGCTAAATTTAGAACACTTAGGTTCTTTGCTTCACACACATCAATTCCCTTTATAGCTCCGGCTGCTTTTGAAATATTTTCTGATTTTGATACTACGAATAATGCACTCTTTCCTACCTTTGAAACTCTACCTCTTAATGCAACTTTACCTGTTCTTCTTTTTCTATTTTTTAATCTATTAACATCTTGTGTAATTTTCAAATCTTCTAAAATTTTGATTAATTCCGATGTTTTTGTAATTTTTTCTATATCGTCTGAAACTATCAATGGGAATGCCTCAATTCCTTCTACTTTGTGACCTCTCTTTTCAACTAATTCTTTTGATGTAGTTGCAGCTAGTGCTGAACATAATGCTAGTTTATTTTCTTTTTTATTTATTTTCTTGTAAATGACTTTAGCAGCAATTGGTGGATGTGCTTGACGTCCTCCTCGGGTTGATGCTACTTCTCCAGCTTGTCCTGCTCTACCCCCTCCACCACCTTTGATTTTAGCAATTCTTGCAACGCCTCTACCAGTTGGTGGATCATTTGAATCTGCAACTACTTCCATTCCTGCTGTTGGCTTTGTAGAATGTTTTTGAAAGGAATGTGTTTGTAAGTTAATGAATGCTCTATGAATTAGTGTACGATTAACTTCTGTTTCAAATACATTTGGAAGTTCGATATCGCTATCTTTCTTACCATTTATTGTTAAAATAGATCTTTTCATTAAATTACAACCTCTAGTACGTTTGGTTTTACTAGCTTCTTTGGTTCATTTCTAATCTGTTTTCTAAGTTTGATTAATCTTCTATATGTTCCTGGAACTGAACCCTTTACAATTATGAAGTCTCCTGTAACATTTCCAAAGTGTTTGAATCCTCCATCAGGATTTATTTTAAATTCTTCTTTTTCTGTATTGCTCATTATCATTATTCTTTTATCATATTCCACTCTTTGATGGAATCCTGTTTGTCCTGCTCTTGGAACTGTATACATGACACTTTGTGGTGAAATAGGACCCAATGAACCGATTTCTCTAACGGTTTTTCTTGATTTATGTTGTTTTCTTTTTGCACCCCATCTGTAAATTACTCCTTGCCATCCTTTTCCTTTTGTAATTGCTGCAGTATCTACATAGGTTCCACTTTCAAACACTTGGTCTACTTTAACAGTTTTCCCTAAGAGATCTTTTGTGAATGCAAACTGTTTTGGTATATCTCCGCCTTCTACTTTAACTTCGAAGATGTAAGGTTTCTTCATTTCTAAATTCACATCAACTGGTGTTGTTGTGACTATTGCAAAAATCTCCTTGATTTTTCTCAAATGTTTTTCAGCTTCATCAACTGGAGTTCCTTCTGTTTTAATTTTTAAATTATTTTGTACATTTTTTGGTAAATCTTTTGCAAATGAATCAAATTCTGCATTTCTTGTATGATTTGTATCTACTGAATATCCTCTCATTCCTACTATTGTAATTGGTGGCGTTGCGATGACTGTTCCAAGTGTTACGAGTTGTTTTCCATGACTTGGTGTGTGTTCTCTATCATCTATGCTGACTATTTGCACACATCCCGCTTTGTATCCTGCATGTGCAAGTAATCTTGGTTCGTCACTGTCTATTTTTGGCCATGCTCGAACTCGTGCTTCCATACTTTTTGCACGTATTCTTGGAGAATATGCTAAACTTCCTCTTCTTGGTTGACTGCGTTTTCTATGTCCCATGGATAAATGAAAAAAGTCGTTAACCCCATTATATACTGTGAGAATCTCAATATTCTTTGTTAATTGTTGTAATATTTTCTATGGTGAATATAATTCTGAAATCATTGAAAAAATTGTAACTGCACCAATTCCAACTCCTGCAATTCCAACCAACACTGCCAATATCAAAAATTTTTTCTGATTGTTCATACATCATCATAAATTTTTTATCATTTATTTGTTAAATGCGTGAGCATTGATAATTGATAAACATCCTAGAATTGCTTCTTCAAGACGAACTGTTTCTGTTCCTTGATGTGGAAAGAAATTCCATGCTTTAAAATTTTGAATATTACTGATCTTTTTATCTAACATCTCGTGAATTCCTTTGTCTGTTGTACCAAATACTACTAGAATTTCTTCTTTTGAGGAAAGGATTTTTTTCATATCATCCTCTTTGATTTTCTTTGATTTTCTACTTGTAAGTATTTTTGGTCCTTTCCATTCAGTTAACAATGTAAATAAATTTCCACCATGTTTTACATTATAACTCCAAAAATTTGGTATTTGATCTTTTTCCATATCGTATACTGTAAAATTTGGAAATGTATCTTTAATTTTTATAATTGTTCTTTTATCAATTTGTTTTTTACCATGGTATGGAATTGAATGGTCTATCCCAATATCGATAAATTTTTTTCCATCTTTTGGAAAAATAATTCCTTCCCTAATGTCACCTTTTTTTACTTGTTTTGCATCTGACGTTCCAGTTTGATTAGGCATTTTAATTGGTGATAACGCTCCTACAAATTGTAATAATCCTGATTTTGGATACAAACGTTTTCTAAAATGTTGTGGTGTTTCAAGATATTTCAGAATCATTGATAATAATTTTGAATCTGTTTCAAACTCTCGCCCATCTTTGTAAATTATTATATTATTAATTTGAAATATTCCTGCCGCACGTGCAATTTGGAATATTTTTCGAGTTTTATTTTCATGTTTTTTTTCATCTTTTAATGATGAATCAGGTATTGCAATTGATAATTTCATTTTAAATTCTGAATGGTTGATGAAAATTATTTATTTTCCATCAGCTGGATATTTTGATTTTGCATTTGCCGCAAACTTTGTTATTTCTTCATTTTTAATAAATTCAAAAACTCCCTGTTCACCAGATACTCTTGACATTTTGATGTGTTCGATTCCTTCTTTTGTTTCACTTGAAATGTAAATTGATGCAATAGCTAGTGATGCTGCATCGTCTAATGACATGTCTTCTTTGTAATTCTTTTCTAGAAATTCATTAACCACGTCCGAATTAGCGCCAATTGATATTGCATTGTATGAAATGTATGAGCCACTTGGGTCTGTCATATACAAATTAGTTCCTGCAGGGTCAATTCCTCCAATTATCAGTGAAACTCCAATTGGTCTTGCTCCGCCATATTGTGTATATTGTTGACATTGATCAGCTAAATGTTTGGCTACTGTTTCAACCTCTACTGCTTCATCGTATACTAGTTTGTTACTTTGAGAAAATGTCCTTGCGGTATCAATTTGTGAACGTGCATCTGGAATGTATCCTGCTGCTGCTGCACCAATGTGATAATCAATTTGAAATATTTTTTGTGGAGTATTAATAATCTGTAATTTTCTTGATTTTTCTTCTACTGCAATAATTACGCCATCTTTTGTTCTAATTCCTACTGCAAGTGCACCTCTTCTAACGGTCTCAATTGCATATTCTACTTGATATAATCTTCCGTCTGGTGAGAATACTGTGATTGCACGGTCATATCCTTGTTGTGATGGCATCATGATAATCTAATTCCTTGCCATTCTTGATATAACGGTTACGCAAATTGCTGCTATGGGTTACAAAGAAAAAATTGTTGTGATCACATTAGGCTCATTTGCTGCTATAATCATTGGTTTTGCCATCTTTAATACTGCATGTAGGCATTCATTTTTCAGCTTTATTGGATGTTGAAAAAAATACTATATTGTTTAATGAAATTTAGCAAATTTGTGATATTCTAGTAATTGCCATTAAATTCATGGTAAGAGATCTTTCAATCACATCCAAAGACGATCTATCTGAAGATGATATTGCAAAAATTAAATCATATTTTTCTGATATGCCTATCTCTGAGATATTGAGCGGTTTAAAATTTGCAAAAAATCGTTGGAATGCAAAAGATGCAGGTACTCTAAAAGTCGGCAGAAAAAGTATAATTGGTAATGAAGTTCATTCAATAACTCCTGAACAAGCTACTTGGAGATTAAATAATTGGAAATTAATGATTAAGAATTATAGAAAACGTGGTTATAGTTATCCAACAATCTCTAGAATTAAAAAATTACTACAAGAAATTAAGAAAAAAAATTAAATTGCTTCTCTTTCTCTTAGTATATCTTCAACACTATTTCCGCTAATTGGTGGCTCTGGCATACTTTGTCTAGTTTGACCTTCTACCATTGCTTGTGCCTCATCTAGTATTGATTGTGCTTCTCCATTTGATGTTGTAAATTCTCCCATGGTTCCTTCACTTGTGATAGTTGTACCGGTTGCAATATCTCCTAGCATACTTGATAGGTCTTGCATTGATTCTGCAACTTCTGGCATCATGCCACCTAGTGATGTACTTAGTCCTTTGATTAATGACATGCATGGGCTTAATGTTACTACCACATCTCCTAACTCTGAAACTGTGTTTAATCTAATCTGGACTTGTTCCATTGATAATTTTGCATTACTAACAGTTTTGTTATTTTTTCTAATTTCTGCTAATTCTGTTGCATACATTTTTGCATATGCTTGATTGTTTGTTTTTGTTGCTTCTACTATTTTATCCATAAACATTGAATCTTTTTGTTTTAATTTTTGTTCTGTTTCTCCTAATTTTGAAATTTGTTGTTGTAGTCTTTTTTGTGCTACATCTAATCTATTTTTTAGTGGAGCATCCGGTTTTACAGTACCCATAAATTTTTGAGATAATGTCTCTTTACTCTTCAAAACATTCCATTTCTCTGAAAATGATACCATGTAATGGATTGAAAAATTTGGCATTTTATAGAGCGACTAAAAAAAATTAATCTAAATGGATCAATTTTTCTTAAGTAATCTTCAATTTCATTAATGAAATTATCCAAAAGTAAATGTGAATATCTCAAAACCTGGGTTTTCTACTTGAATAATTATTTCATGGGGGCCTTCTTGTTCTGAATTTATCAAATTATACAATCGTGGTTCTGAAATTTTGACCGTACTGTCTGGTGAAACATCTTGACCTCTAACCTGTTCTGGAATTTGACCTCCATCATATTCTATCTTTAATATTGCATTTTCAGATGCGACAATGTTTACTTGTTTTGCATTAAAATTCAAAACGATTGTTCCTGAATCTGAAATTAGTTTCATTCCATCATTATTATTTTTCCACATCCCTTCCATGTAGAAATAATGCTGTGTAAATTTTTCAGGTAATTGGTATGTTACTATTTTATTTTTTGAAAATCCTTCTTCATTGCCTAACTGATTTCTACCCTCTGCAAAATTAAATCCAAAGTATAACTCTGGTGTTCTAAATGTTGCATGTGTAAATTCACTTAGATCCAACAATTCTTTTTTCTCTAATGTATTTCCTAGTGCATTTGATCTTTCTTCTAATAACACTTGAATTACTTTTTCAGTTTCTTTGTATGCACCTTCTCCGATATGATCGAATCGAATGTAACCCTCATGGTCTGCAATGTATTTTCTTGGCCAGTATCTATTTTGAAAATCATTCCACACTTCTTTATCATTATCTTGGATCACAGGATATTTTATTCCAAATTTCTCAGTTGCAAAGACAACATTATCGTATTCTTTCTCAAATTCAAACTCAGGTGTATGTATTCCTACAATTACTAATCCTTCCTCTGAATATTTTTCATCCCATGCTGTAAGATGTGGCAAGGTCCGTATACAATTGATGCAACTATATGTCCAAAAATCATATAATACTACTTTTCCTTCTATGTCTTGACTTATTTGTTCTGAAGATGTATTGATGTATCCAGATATTCCCTTTAATTCAGGTGATGTTCTTAGAAATGTTTTATCTAATACGGTCGTATCATTTGTTGTATTTCGTTTTAGATCAACTTCTTCGTAAAAATATGAAATAGAAATTATTCCTATTGCAATTATTCCAAATAATATTGATGCATACATGTATTCTTTTTTCATTTTTAACTCAACAGTAATAGATCATTTAGAAGTGGAAAGTTTGCAATTAAAACTAATTGATTAAAAAACACCAGCACCCCTAACACAATAATTACTATCCCAAATAGAACTGTATAATATTTCAAATGCTTCCCTACTTTTGAAATTATCTTACTTGATTTAGAAATTAGTGCTCCCATTATTACAAATGGAATCCCCATTCCTATAGAATAGGCAAGTAGTAAATTGAATGCAATACTAGGCGATGTTGCTGCAAGAGTGATTATTGTACCTAAAATTGGCCCAACACATGGTGTCCATCCTGCAGCAAATGCCATTCCAAACAAAAATGATACTGGAAATCTAGCACCTATGCTTTTTGGAAATATCTTTCTTTCAACATTGAATATGCGAATTTTATGACTTAGAAGCATGTATGTACCAAACCCTATTATGATAATTCCGCCAATTTGGTTGAATTCTGATACAATTTGATTGGCACTTTCATAAAAAATTGAATTAATTGCTACCCCTAAAGCAGAAAATACTACTGAGAATCCTAATACAAAAAATATTGAATTTAAAAGTACGTTAGATTTGTTAATAGAAATGACATTATTTTTTGTTTTAATTTCGGATAATGTTGTTCCTGAAATATATGCCAAAAATGCTGGAACCATAGGTAAAATACAAGGTGCAAAAAATGAACCAATTCCTGCCAAAAATGCAATTACTAGTGAAATCTCCACCATAGCATTGCTATGAATTGATTTTATAAAATCATTAACACAAGTGAGTTTTTATTCAAGGCTTTTCAGATTTCCATATGAATTCACGATTTTATGTCGTTATCGCAGGACTCGCAGCAATCACTATATTCGCATATCTTGTCGGTGCACCTGAATCCGGTGGTGGACTAGGTTTCGATATGATGCGCTAATCATTTTAGTTTGAATTTTCTTTTAGCTTTTTCTAAAATTTGTATTGAATGTTCTATTTCTTCATTTGATAACCAACCTGTAATTGAAATTCTAATTCGAGCTTGATCCTTCTTTACTGTTGGATATCTTATTGCCTGTGCAAATATTCCATTATCTCTTAAAAATTTTGAAAACTCCATTGCATTCTTTTCTTTACCGATAATTATTGGAATTATTTGACTTGTTGATGTGGTCTGAAGTTGAATCTCTTCTAATCTTTTATGAAATAAATTAATTTTTTCCCATAATTTTTTTCTATATTTCTCTCTGTTTGAATTAAATCTTTTTAGTGAGTATTGATTGATTGATGCAGGTAATGCTGATGTGTATATGAAAGTCTTTGATGTGTTTATACATAAATCCACTAATCTTTTTTTCCCACAAACATAGCCTCCAAAACTTCCTAATCCTTTACTCAGACTACTAATGTATAGATCAATTTTTTTTTCTACATTAAAAAAATTTGCAGTACCTTTTCCATCTTTTCCTAATACAAAATCTCCATGTGCATCATCTAGAATTGTGATAATTCCATGTTTTTCTGCTAATTGAGATATTTTATCTAATCTTGACCAGTCACCATCCATACTGAATATTCCTTCAGTGATCAAAAGTTTTTTTCCTTTGGTTTTCTCAATTTTTTGTTCTAAATCTCCCATATCATTATGTTTGAAAATTTTGATTTTAGATCCTGATAACTTACATGCTTCAACAATACTTGCATGGTTCAACTCATCACTGAATATTGTATCCTGTTTGTTTGCAATTGAAGAAATTATTCCAAGGTTTGCCATATATCCTGTAGGAAAAATTATTGATTTTTCTTGTGATTTATGTTTAGCTAGTTTTTTTTCAAGTATTGAAAAACTAGTATCGTTTCCAGAAACAAGTCTTGAACTAGATTGGAATTGAATATGTTTTATCTTACCGGGATTTATTCCAAGATAATCATTTGATGAAAAATTCAAAAGTTTTTTTCCATTTTGCTTTATGAATTGTTTTTCAACTTGACTATCCTGAAGATTTCGTAGTAGATTGTTTTTTTTAATTACACTTAATTTCTTTTCAAGTGTGCCAAATTTAGGCTTCAAGATCAATCTCTTTTATCATTTTGACATCTTTTTGCATAGAGTTTCCGTCTAATGTCAAATACCCTGCGCTAATAATTCCGTTGGCACCGCTCAAAAGTAATTCTTTTCCATCATCATTCAAATTAACTTCCCTACCGCCTGAAATTTTTATAATACTTTTTGGAAGTAAAAATCTCAGAACTGCAAATACTCTTAGTATTTCTTCTAAACTTAATGGGGTTTGTAGTTCTAACGGTGTACCTGGGAATGCCACCAGTAAATTCACTGTAACTTCTTCGGGATTGAGTTTAGATATTGCTTGGACCAACTCTTCTCTTTGTTTTCTTGTCTCTCCCATTCCTATTATCCCTCCAGTACAAAGCTCTAACCCTGCTTTTCTCGCGGTATGCAGTGTATCGATTCTATCTTGATATGTATGAGTTGTACAAATTTCTGGAAATTTAGATTCAGATGTTTCTAAATTATGATTATATCTGATTACTCCTAATTCTTTTAATTTTGTTGCTTGCTGAATTGTTAGAAATCCTAAACTACATTCTATTGAAATGCCTACTTTTTCATTAACTTCATTAATTATGTGACAAACTTTATCAAAATCTTTGTCTGTTGGTTCTCTCCATGCTGCAACTAAACAATATGAATGAGCACCTGCTTTCTTTGCATCCATTGCTTGTCTAACTACTTCCTCGGCTGACATTAATTGATATTTGTCGATACCTGTATCAAAAAATGCCGATTGACTACAGAATGTACAATCTTCGCTGCAATAATTTTTTTTAATATTTGCTAATTGCTCAACATCTATTTTTGATCCTTGAAATGTTCTGGTAATCTCATTTGCTGCATCTGATAATTGGCTCAAAACTTTGTCTTCTACATTGAATAACTCATTTGTCAATTCTTCAGTTAAGCCCTGTTTGTTAAGTACTCTGTTTTTACATTCTAGGATTAACTCTGTTTGGTTTTGCATATTCGAAATTAAAAAATTCACTAAATAAGCGTTAACTTGTATAAAATCTATGGTTAACCATTAATTAGTCATAAAAAATATGATTTGTATGAAATCTGATAGTTCTGTTTGGCATCCTAATACTCAAATGTCTGAATGGACCACTTTCCCTAAAATAACATCTGCTAAAGGTATGTGGTTGTATGATTCTAAGGGTGGAAAAATGCTTGACGGTGTTGCAAGTATGTGGTGTAATGTTTGGGGTCATTCAAAATCTGAATTAGTATCTGAAATAATCAAACAGACGAAAATAATTCAGCATACTCCTTTGTTTAACCTCACCCATCCTTCTGCTGAAAAATTATCCAAAAAATTATTAAAACTAAATCCAAAAATGAAATCTGTTTTCTTTTCAGATAACGGGTCAACTGCAATGGAAATTGCAATAAAAATTGCTTTACAATATTGGCATAATGTGGGGGAAAATAAAAAAACAAACGTTGCTACTCTGGAAAATGGATATCATGGTGATACCTTTGGTGCGATGTCTGTAGGATATGTGCCTGAATTTTTCTCAAAATTTCGTTCAAAATTATTTTCTACTATACAATTTCCTGTTCCAAGAACCATATCTTCGGGAACTCCTAAAAAAACATCTTCTAAGGAATATGAAGAATATTGTTTAACAAAAATTGAAGATAAACTAGAAAAAGATAATTCTATTGCTGCATTTGTCATGGAGAGTGGTGCACAAATGGCCGGCGGTGTCATAATCTATCCTAAAACTTTTCAAAAAAAGATATCTCAGATATGTAAAAAAAATGATGTGTTGTTTGTTTTAGATGAAATTGCAACTGGTTTTGGCAGACTTGGATCTATGGTAGAATATCAATCTCAAAACTCCACTCCCGATATTGTTTCATTTGGAAAAATGCTTACTGGAGGATATCAAACATTTGCTGCAACTTTAACCACGAAAAAAATTAATGATTCTTTTCTTGGTAAATTCTCTGAATTCAAACACCTTTTTCATGGCCATACGTATACTGGAAATCCCACAGCTGCGGCATTATCGCTAAAAAATATTGAATTATATGAAAAATACCATCTAATTGAAAAAATTCAAAAAACATCCATGGTTTTTGAAAATAGAGTTGATGATATTTCTAATCTTGATGTGGTGGGAGAAATTCGTCATAAAGGTATGGTCATGGGAATCGAACTTATTCAAAATAAAAACTCAAACAAACCTCTTTCATCTAAAACATCCATTAACAAATTAGTATTTGACGAAGGTAGAAAACATCAAATCTATTTCAGAACACTTGGAAATATCATAATGCTTGTTCCTCCATTAGCAATATCTCAAAAAGATCTTAATTTCTTAATTGATGGAACTATATCTACAATCAAATCTATATCTAGGAAATTATGATGAATTCTTTTTTTGTTACTGGAACTGATACTGATGTTGGAAAAACATGTGTGAGTGCAGCATTAGCTAAACATCTTCGTGATAATGATGTTGATGTGGGGGTGATGAAGCCTTTTGCATCTGGTTACAAGGCTACGCCTGATTCTGTATCTGGGGATGTTGAAATTTTAATGAAATATTCTGGAGCCAATGATTCTGTTGATCTTGTAAATCCATATTATTTCGAAATTCCTACTTCACCATATGATGCATCTAAACAACTTAATCTTGAGATTGACATATCCAAAGTTATTGAATCATACAAACAACTTGCTTCAATACATGATGTTGTAATTGTAGAAGGAATCGGCGGAATTATGACTCCTATATCTAAAAATTATTTTGTTTCTGATCTAATTTCTGATTTAAAATTGAGTTCATTCATTGTAACTGGCTCTAAAATTGGCACTGTGAATCATTTCATGTTAACATATGAGCACGCACAACAAAAAAAATTGAACTTGAAAGGATTTTTAATAAATCAAAATGTTTCTGATGGCTATGAATTAACTAATTTGAAGCATCAAATCTTTGGTTTGACTGGACACAAGGTCATTGGTGCAATTCCATACAATCGTTCATTCACCATTGAATCATACGTTGAAAATTTTCAAAATTTTGTTGATATATCAAACCTTAGTCTTGAAAATATTTAATTTGTTCATTTTTTTTGTTTTAATAAAATTTTGAGCATCTTTTAAAAATTTTCCAAAAGATTCTTTTTCTGTTATGTATGTGGATTGTGGAATTTCTATATTGTTCTTTGATATAATCCATATTTTTGTATCATCTTTTTGCAGTTTCTTTAAATCTTGAATTTTTTGTTTTATTTCTGCAATATTGTATGTTTTAACAAAAAATATTATTATGGTATTTTGATTATCTTTCTGTAATTCTGTCGTATTTGGAATTATCATGTCTAGTTCTATATTCTCAAAAGTAATTTTTCGCTGACTAGGAATTAACATCTCTGTAAACAAATAATGAGTTAAACTTTCAGCTAACATTCCATGTTTTTCATATTCATCCATGTCGTGTACACTATGAATTACTGGTTCATAGATTATCTCAAACAATTCTGAAAACTTGTTGTTTAACAATAATTGATGTATTTGTTCTTGCCCAATCCCATCTATTTTTGCGTATAATGCATCTTTAATGGGTGAACTTTCACTCATTAGATTTATTCAACAAATGCGTATCTTCTTTCCCCTCGTTTTTCTGAGGAAATTTGTTCAACATGTTCTAAAATGAATTCTTTTTTTGCATTAAGTATTGATTGATCTGGTGTACGTTTATTCTCATGTAGTTCTTCATAATCTGATAAACTCAATCTTTGTCGTTCTCCAATTTCTGTTTCCAAATTCATCTCTTTCACAATTTCCAGGTGCTCTGGTTGTATTACTCCGCTGAATACCATTGCACTACTACCACTTCCGTATGATGCAAATCCAAAACGTTTTCCGTCCAAACTTACGCCTTTCTGGAATTCATATTCTAAACAACTTCTGAATCCTAAGTAAAGTGATGCAGTGTAGAGGTTTCCAATACTCTTTGATGCAATCAATGAACTTGCAACCTTGCTTTCATAAATTTCCTGATATGTGTCTGTTTTTGCAAATCTCTTTGTAAATTCACTATCTTTTGACATGAATTCTGAATCTGAAATGATTGATTCGATTGTTCCTCGTGGATCATTTGGTATTGGTTCTTCCATCCCGATTTCTGCAATTACTTCTTTCCATTTTGGGGTATTTCTTAATTCATGTCGAACTAGGTATGCAAGTGCTTTCTTTCCCATGTTACTATACGGTAAATGCATATTGAAATAATCTATATGGTCGAGCATACTCTGACCCTCTTTCATTTCTATTAATCCTGTTTTGAGTGCTTTTCTTTTGTAATCATTTAGTGCATTTTTAACTTGAATTAGATATAGTAAGTTAGAATATTGACCGTGAACAATTGGAGTTTCTTTTCCGAATGGTCTGTAAAAGTCATATTCGTTTTTAATTGATGTTGATGTTACTTTAGGATCAAATTCTAAAAGTCTTGGTGAATCATTCAACAACATTGCAATTGCTCCTCCTCCTTGTGTCATCTCTCCACTAGAGCCTAAATCATATTTTGCAATATCGGATACCACCACTAACGCATTCTTATCCTCCGATTCTCCTGCACGAATCCAGTTTGTATTATCATATAATGCATAAGAACCACTTACACATGCAAATTTACACTCAATTCCTCCGCAGTGTTGAAATGAACCTGCGCCATAAACTTGTTCTAACATTCCAATAACATACGAATTCATTGCTTTAGATTCATCAAAAGATGATTCGGTTGCAACATACAACCTTCCAATTTGTTCTGGTGACAATTTATTTTTCTGCATAATTTTTAAACATGCATTTGCAGCTAAACATGCTGGATCTTGATTAGCATCTACGATTGCCATCTTTGAAACTCCTAATCCTTTTACTAATTTTTGAGGATCTAGACCTCTTGCTTCTGCAAAGTCTCCTGCATCCATGAATAATCGTGGAATGTAAATTGAAATATCATCAATTCCTGCTGCCATTAGCTATGCCCCATGATGTGGGTATATAAGATTTCTAGAGTAAATATGATTTACGTATTGATGAATTTTCTGGCGATCTTATTCATACTATTAGAAATTTTCTAATTTTCAAGCATAGAATTGAAAACTCTTTCAAATACTTCGTATGGTTGTGCCCCTGACAATGTTTGCACTTGCTGACTATTGGATGAAATTACATAAAATGCTGGTGTTCCCGTTATTCCTAATTTCTGTGCATCTGCATTGCTTGCGGCAATTTTCTGGGCATATCGTTCATCTATATTACATTCTACAAACGCATCCATGTCCAATTCAATTGCTTCTGCAAACCTCAAAACATTTTCACTACTTGCCCATCCATTATTTTCTCCATTCCAATTACTAAACAATATGTCATGATATTCCCAGAATTTACCTTGTTCTGAAGCACAATGTGCTGCATGAGCTGCACCTACTGAATCTTGACCAATAATTGTATAATCTTTAAAGATAACATTGACTTTTCCAGTCATCACATATTTGTCAAAAATTTTATGTTCAGTATTCTGAAAATGCACGTTACAAAAATGACATTGATAATCTCCAAATTCAATTACTGTGATTTCTGCATTTGGATTTCCAAGTATTGGGGAGCCATTTTCAAAAAATGTATCCATTGTAATTTGTACCGGCTCTACTTGTTTTTCGGGTAATTGTTTTTCTATCAATGGTGATGATGATCCTGTTAAATCTCCAATTCCAAAAACTACTATTGCAATACATATTCCAGAAATTATCGCACCAATTGTTAAAGACGGTACATGTAATGTCTGTTTTTTACTATCTTTTGTATTGTTATTTTTACTAGTGTCATTTTTTTCTGAAATTGTATACTCCTTATCCTCTATAGAAAATGTAAAATCTTTATCTGAATCTTTTGTATCCACAAAAAAATGACTAAATCATGTGATTTAATCCTTCCATTAATTATAAAAGACTGGATTCTCTAACAACTATTGATGAAGAAAGTCTTTGTCAATGGTTATGGTTCAATTGGCAGTCGTATAATCCAATTTCTAAAGGATGATCCTGAAATTGAGTTGGTTGGAGTTGGAAAATATTCTCCAGATTCAAAAGTAACTGAAGCTATAGAAAAAGGGTTTAAGGTATATGTGCCAGAAAAAAATCAAAATGCATTCTCAGATTTCACTATAACTGGAAACATTGAATCTGCACTAGATGAATCTGATTTGGTAATTGATGCATCTCCTGGAGGGATTGGTTTTAAAAATAAAAAATTATTTTATGAACCTAGAGATATTTTATCAATTTATCAAGGTGGAGAAAGTATAGATGGTGAAAATGCTGTCTCAGATTTATTATTTAATTCAAAAGTGAACTATGCTGATGCGATTGGGAAAAAACATGTTATGCAAGGAAGCTGTAATGTTACCGGAATGGGTCGAATTTTAGAACCTTTACGGAAAAATTTTGGAAATTCAATTAAAAGATTTGATGTTACATTAGTAAGAAGGTGGGCAGATATTGAACAAACAGATGAAGTTGTACCTGATACCATCGAATTAACTCAGAGTCCACATCATGGAGATGATGTAAAATCCTATTTTGGAAAAGATTCACCTTTGTTTATTCGTGCAATTAAAGTTCCTACTAGACAAATGCATTTACACATGATGGATATTAGATTCAAAGAAAACACTCCATCTGTTGATGAAATACACAATATATTCAAAAATGAATATGGTGTTGCAACATTGTGGAATGCAAAAGGAACTAAAGACATACGAGATTTTGCAGAAAAATTAAATTTTAGCTTTAAAGATACTAACATGATTCACATACACGCTAACATGACACAAAAAATTGATGATACGATTCAATTGATGTATTCTGATGATCAAACAGGGATTGTAATACCTGAAAACCACATGCTATTACAAGCAATGTTGTTTCAAAAATCACATGAGGATGCTATTAAACACACTGAAAAATTATTTAACATGTCTGAGAAAAAAAAATTGCTAGAATCTAATTTCAGTAAAGAATGATCATTTAATTTTCTCTATTCTAATTTTATCTGGTTTATTTTTTGAAACTTTTTCTACCATTATTCTTAGGGAGTCTATCTCAATTTTATCACCTTCTTTTGGTATGTCTCTTAATTTCTCATGTAAGAGTCCATTCAATCTAGAATAATCATCACCTTCAGGTATACTGGTTTTGAAAATTTCATTAATTTTATCTATCTCAATATCCCCATTAGTTAAAATTGTATCATTTCCTTCACTTTGGAATACTTGTTGAACTGTGTCTTTTTCATCATGAATTTCACCTACAATTTCTTCAAGTAAATCTTCTAGTGTGACACATCCTTCTACTCCTCCAAATTCATCTACGACTATGGCCATGTGTGTTTGCCTTCCTTGCATTTCTTTTAGTAAATCACTAACACGTTTTTCTTGTGATACAAAAATTGGTTCTCTCATTATACTTTCAAGTGATACAACTTTTTCATTTTGCTCTAATGACTTCAAAACATCTCTGACATGTACAATTCCTATGATATTGTCACTATTTTCTGAATATACCGGAATTCTTGAAAAGCCGCTATTGTTAATTTCAGGTAATGCTTCAAACAATATTTTTTTAGAATTTAGTATGAACATTTTTGTTCGCGGTGTCATGACTGAACGAATTACTATATCATCAAAATTCAGTGCTCCGTGAACTAGTTCACTTTCTTGTTTTTCTATAGCTTTATCTTTTAATCCCTGATCAATCACCCCTTTAATTTCATCTTCTGTTAATCCTGGTGGATTATCACTACTTCCTGTTAAACTAATAATTCCTTTAGTTATTGCTTCTAAAATTCTAACTACGGGATAAAAGGCATAACTGAATGCCAATAATACTCTACTATATCTCGCCGCAATTTTTGCGGCATTTGCATTACAATATGTCTTTGGGGTTATTTCTCCAAAAACTAGTATGAGGAATGTCATTATTCCAATCACTATTGCTAAGCCGTCATTTCCAAATATTTTGAGTGCAATGTCTGTTGCAATTGCAGTGGATGCGACATTTACTAAATTATTTCCCAGATTAACGCTTGCCATCATGCGGCTAGGATTTGTTTTTAATTTTAGAAGAGTTGTTGAGCCTTTCACTTTATCCTTTACCATCTGTTCGATTTTTGAAACTCTAACTCCGACTAGCGCTACTTCTAGTCCACTAAAGAAACCAGAAAGTCCAATCAAAACTACCAGTAATGGTATCTCAAACTCTAATTGCATTTGACAACCTCTAATGATTTTATTTTATTAAAATGAACCCTATTCGTCATATATTGTAGTTACACCACATTTCAGATTAATCTAATTAAGATGTGGTTTGTATTAAAGCCTTGAGATTAATTAAAATTGATTTTCTATTATTTGAGCCTAAATTTTTGGCGGTCTAGCAAATATATTTTCAGGATTATTGTGATAGTCGATTGGAAGGAGCGGTTCCTTTTGACGTCCTGTTAAAATCCCTACAACTTTATCATCTTTTTTAATAATTTCTTTATCTCTTAATTTTTTTATTCCTGCAACCGATGCACCTGATGCCATTTCACAATCAAATCCATTTAATCCTACTACAGACATTCCATCAAGCATTTCTTTATCGGTAACTTCTTCTACAATTCCATCTGTGAAATCTAATGCACGTAATCCTTTTGCAATGTTAGAAGGTTTTCCAATCTGTATGGCAGTTGCTTTAGTTTTTGGTTTAAGATCTTCATTTAAGTTCATTTCATTATAGAATTTTTCAATTAATTCAAAGTTAGGGGCACCATCATTCCATCTTAGTTTTTCTTCATCAAAAATCCCATTAAATAATTGATAAAGTGTATTTGCTCCACGTGCATTAATTACTGCTATGCGTGGAATTTTTTTAATCCATCCCCATTCATACAATTCCATTAAACTTTTTCCACAACTTGATGTATTTCCTAATGCACCTCCTGGATAAACAAGCCAGTCTGGAACTTCCCAATCTAGTGCTTCTAATGCTCTATATGGGATTGTTTTTTGACCTTCTATTCTAAATGGATTTACAGAATTTACGGTATAACTTCCTGGTTCTTCTGCAGCTTTCAATGATTTTGTAAATGCATCATCAAAATTCCCATTAACTTTTAGCATCTGTGTTCCAAATTGATATGCTTGGCTTAATTTTCCCGGTGCTATTTGTCCATCAGGAATGTATACGTCACAATCCATATTTTCATTTGCAGCAAACATACCTGCAGATGCAGATGTATTTCCAGTTGATGCACAAATAATTTTTTTTGCTCCCATCATTTTTCCATGAGTAACTGCTGCAGACATTCCATTATCTTTGAATGACCCACTTGGATTGTATCCTTCAGGTTGAAATAATACATTTTCATTATCAATTCCAACAAATTCTGCAACTTTACTCATATGATATGGTTTTGACTGTCTTCCTTCTGCTCCATCTAATGAGACTAAATGTTTTGAACATTGTTCAATATCCTCCGTTTCTATTTCACAAAAATTTAATAATTCTCTAAATCTCCAAACGCCACTCTCATTGTAAATACTTCCTTGTGGATTTCGTCTTTCATAAAATACATTTTTTAAATTTGAATTTGGTTTATTCTCATAGTTAACATCGAGTAAAAAGTCACATGAATCACATTTTATGGCCAGGGACCTTATCGGGTATATTTTCCCACATTTTGGATTAATACATACAAGTTTTGCTTGCTGTTGCATGATTCTAACCACGTTTTGCTACTAATTTAAAGGCTGGATTGAAAATCTTTACCTCATATTTTCATAATATTCACTAAGTAAAGATTTAGAACTAATTTTTAATTAGATATAACATGGTTGTAGTTGACGAATACTTTCATGATCTAATGAAGAAAATTTTAAACAGTTATGATATAATTAAAAATCTCGGAGATTCTAAAGAAGATTTTTTTGTATTGGATGTGGAATTAACTAAAATCAATGGATTATTGCGAGTTTTAGTTAGAAAATCTGATGAATTTTCAGACAAAAATACTGAATTTTCAAAACTACAGAAAAAAATTCAAAATTATTTTGAAAATCATTATTTTATCGGTGAAATTGAAAAAATTAAAGAGATATACTCTGAAGATCCGCTACGAGTAAAACATATTCGAAATTCAATTATAAAATCATTACAAGATGACAAAATGATTTTTAAAATATACGATGTCGCAAACGATTTAAAATAATTACTTCTTCTTTTTTGAAATTTTAGAATCTTTATCTTTTAGTTGTTTGTCAACTTCGGATTTCTTATCTTCAACAGCTTTGAAAACTTCTTGTATTAGTCCGTCCAAATGTCCATCTGAAACTTCTGGAGATACAGATTCGGCAATATTGTTAATTGCAGCTGAAATTTCTGAACTTACCTGTTCAAAACTTTCAGGATCTTCGGCAGCCGTTGCATAAAGGGCCTTTAGATTATCCACCTGATTCAATACTTGATCAGTTAAAGTTAATTTGTAATCTGCACCATCTACAGAAATCTCCTTTGTTATCATAAAAATTGTTCAAAATGTAGGTTCTTAAAGTTTCTGACCATTAGAACACTATCATGTCAAGTGCATGTGCATCGCTGATGAGTGTTGTGTGTCTTGAATTTACTACGTATCCATTTTTAATTTCTTTTGTAGGGACCCATCTGTTTGTTGATGTGTAGTGTCTATCTTGGACCAGTCTCTTCTCTACCTCCTCTATGTCTAATTCACCTTCTTCAATTTTTTGTGTTTTAAGGTGTTTTATTGTTATTATGACTTTGGTAACTTTTACTCTATCGCCAAATTTCCATTGCAAGGGCGTTGTTTCATCGGATACTTCGATTACTTTGATTTTCATTTCTTTGTCTCCTAGAACGTTTTTACTAATCAGCATACGTTCATCGATGAAATCTGAGAAGCTCATACACATTTCAATAATTTGTCATTAATAAATAAAGACAAATTTTCTAATACATAGTGCTAATTGCCTTTTGATCTTATTTTTCTATGTTTAGATATGAATGGCATTTTGTAATCTTTTAAATCCATTTTTTTCTTTTCTCCCTGAATTAAGGCATATGTTGTACCATCATATTTGCATACAATGTCAATAGGACTCTTCTTTTCATTCCATACTTTGTAAAATTCTCTTAATTCTCTTTTTTCATATTGACCTACTCCAATTCTTTTTTTAGATAAAAATTTGAATGCAAGTATGACTTTTCGTATTTTATACACTGTAAAATTATTTGTCCAATTTAGACATCGAGTTATCTGATCAAATGGGACCGTCAATGTAGTGCCCGTTCCAGATTTTGCTTCAATAGTGAATATTATACTATCTTCATTATCGACACATAAAATATCCGGTAATGCCACACTAGGTGATCCTAATCTAAAAGCTTTCCAATTCTCCAGTTTGTTGAATCGTTTTACTAGTGTATCTTCCCAATTATATCCTCTTTGTCTTCTAGTTTGTGCAATTTTTTTAAAATTAAGTGATTTTGTTTTATTTTCTATTTTTAACTTGGATCTCATACTCTGTATACATATTATTGAATATAGTAATACAGGTTATTCTGTAATGACCTATTGCTAATTGTTTTCAACAATAAATGAATAATTTGGTTTAGAATTAAATGATACATTCATTCTGACTGATTGACCTATTTTAGGAGTTGATGTGGAACTTATATCTCCCAAAATACGTATGCCATTATCAATTTCAATTAATCCAAAGTACATGGATGCTTTTTTTGAAAATTCCAATATTTTTCCAATATTTGTAGATTTTTTCCAATCGGATTTACTATAACATTTGTGACAAATTTCTTTAGGAGGCCATATTGTATAGTTACATTTTCTACAATAACATATTTGAAAAATTCCTTGTTCCAATTGTTCTTCAAAAAATGTCAATTTTGTAATACCATAATTGAACTTGATGTTCCTGCTGCAGACATATTATGAATTAATCCTGTCTTTGTATTGGAAATTTGACGTTTATTGGATTTATTTTGAAGTTGATTTGTGATTTCTATTGTTTGAGATATTCCAGTAGCTCCTAATGGATGTCCAGCTCCAATCAATCCTCCCCGTGGATTTATCATTCTATTTTCGGTATTGAATAAATTTCTAACAAATTCTCCACTTTTCTCATTTGATGTTATTCCTAATTCGGATATTGCCATTAACTCACAAACTGAAAACGCATCATGCACTTCTGCCACATCAATATTTTTTGCTTCAATTTTTGCCATTTTATATGCCAAATTTGCTGCTATTCTTGTACTTTCAATTTCTTCAAGAATATTCTTTGTAAAACTGGCAGATGTAGTTTTTTGTCCAATTCCTGTAATCCAAATTGGTTGCTCAGACAATATTTTTGCTCTTTCTTCAGATGCCAATAATATTGACGAACTTCCTGAACATGAACGTGAACAGTCTAAAATTCTAAGGTCATCTGTAATTTGTTTTGAATTCATTACTTCAGATATTGTTCTAGCTTCATTACTATATGCAAATGGATTGTCCATAGCTTGTTTGTGGTTTTTAGCAGATACTATGGCCAATTCTTCTTCAGTTGTTTGGAATTTTCTTTTATGTGATTTAGTAAGCATTGAGCCCCAATAGATTGGATGTTCAAGTGCTCCTCTAGATTTATCCCATTCCAAAATTTGACCTGGATTAGTTGCAGATTCTACTCCTGACACTAAGATCACATCTGATAATCCTGAAGAAATGTATGCGTACGCAGAAATTATGGCGTTCGTACCGGAACTACAAAGATGCTCGATCGAATGTGAAATCTTAGGCTGTATGCCCATTGTTTCTGACAAAATTGCGCCAAGATATTTTGAATTGTTATTTGTTGAGACAAGAACTCCGTCTATATCCTTTGAGTCACAATCATTCATAGATTGAATACATTTACTAGATGATTCAAAAAGTAATTTTTCAATATCGCTGTCATCTTTTGAAAATTTTGTTTGTCCTGTACCTACTATTGCCACCTTATTCATTTGATTCTCCTGAAAATGTATTTGTTAATAATTCGAATGATTCTCTCACATTATCTATTGGGTTAAATTGAATTATAGGTAAATTGATTCCTGCATTTCTAAATTCATCTAATTTTTTATTTGCAGTGTCCGGTGTTCCTGCAATACATAGATCATCTAACATATTCTCGGATACGAATTTCTCTAAACCATTTAATCCTTCTTTTTTATATTCATCATGAATTATTTTTGTTTCTTTAGAATACCCGGTTGATTGTAAAAATTCTCGATAAATTTTTCCCACTGCAATATAAAAACTAAGAGTTTTTTTTGCGCGGTTTCTAGCTTTTTCACCATCATTGTGAATACATGTAATTATTTGTAATGCAGTATCAATTTTTTTCTTTTCTTGCATTTTGGAAATTGTATACTTCATCTCACTTTTTGGCCTCAAATAAAATATTACACCGTCTGCAATATCCCATGTCATTTCTACCATTTTTTGATTAACAGCTGCAAGGTAAATTGGAATTTCTTTTCTTATTGGTTTTGTTAACAATGAAAAATCTCTCAACGAAAAAATTTTTCCAGAATAATTAATTTTTTCACTACGCATTGCCATACGTATGATTTCAACATATTCTTTCATTCTTTGTATTGGGGATTCAAATGAATTGCCATGAAAATTTTCTACAATTGGTACACTACTAGTACCTAATCCAAGTATTAACCTGCCATTAGAAATTATATCGACAGTGGAGGCTCCCATTGCAATTAAACTTGGACTCCTGGAGTAAATGTTAATAATTGATGATCCAATTTTTGAAAATGTATTCTCTTTAGATGAAAGTCCCAACATGGAAAAATTTTCCATGCCCCACGTTTCAGGAATCCACATAACTTCGGGTTTTATTTCATTTAGTTTTTTTGAACATTCTAAAACTTCCTTAATTGAAAGTAATGAACCTAGACTGTAAGATAATCTTCTCATTTGAAATATTTGGAATATTTTTTTGATTTTATTTCTTTTGAACATTCTTCAATATCTTTATGAGAATCTATTGAAAACCACAGTACATTCTTGAATTTTACCGTTTCCAGGGTCTTATTTTTCACCATTTTTGGAAAAACTAGTCCTTCCAAACTTCCTTTTTTTGGAATTAACTTTTCAATATCTTTTGAAAGATGGTATATCCCGGGATTCATCCAAATATCTGTAACATCCTTTTTCTCATTAAATTTTAGAATTTTATTATTTTTTATATCCATTGTACCAAATTTAGTTTTTAATTCATTTGCAGCGATGGTATTGGATTTTTTTAAAATTTTCTTCAAATCAATGTTTGTAACAATATCTCCATTTAGAACTAAAAATGATTCTTCATTAACATGTTTTAATGCTTTTTTAATTGCACCTCCTGTACCTAGAGGTGTTTTTTCAGTTGAAAAAATTATTTTACATCCAAAATTTTTTTTCTTTTTAAGAAATTTTTCTATTAGATTTGATTTGTATCCACTTGAGATAATAATTTCTGTTATTCCATATTTTTTTAGATATTTTATGGTTAGCTCTATTAGTGGTTTATTGTTAATTGGAATTAGTGGTTTTGGGATTTTATCTGTAATTGGACGTAACCGTTTTCCTCTACCGCCTGCTAAAATTATAGCTTTCATGTTAATTATCAATTTTTTCTATTTTTTAAAGTATGTTAAACTATATGATCATCTCAAAAGCAGTTAATCCAAAGAAATATCCTACTAACACCATAGTAACTCCCCATGCACATGAACCCAGTATTGTATATAGTAAAAATTTCTTGATGCTCATTTTCAATAATCCTGCAGGAACTGAAATCATTTCTCTAAACACGGGAACCATCCTCCCAAATAAAACTGCCTTATCACCATATTTCTCAAACCATTTTTCTACTCTGTTTAATTTTTTTTCAGAAATTCTGACTTTGTTTAGATATTTTAATAATGCTGTTCTGCCTAATTTTAGAGCAATTAGATAAATGACGGTAGAACCAATAGATGCACCTAATCCCCCTACAATACCTAACAATACTGCTTCTGCAACACTGAGACCATTCTGTGATGCAATAAATCCTGCAGTTGGAAACACCGCCATGGTTGGTATTGGTGGAATTATTGTTTCAATTAATGCTGCAACAAACACACCTGTGTACAAATATTCAGAAAGTAAATCTGCAATCCATTGGACTAATACTTGTAATTCACTCATTTTCTTTTTCGTTTATGTAGTAGTGTAATTCTGTGTAACATTCTTTGCAATACTCTTCAAATTTAGTATGCTCACAATCATAACCTTTACTAGTGTTTTCTCCGCATTTTTCACATTTTGGCATGTGAAATCTAATTTGAAGACTTTTTTATTTTTATTGCACCTAATACAATCTGGAAAATTCCTGGTGCAAATAACATTGCAATTGAGGAAATTGGGTCTCTATCCACGCCTTCAGGTGCTGGGCTTCCAACCATTGCCAATCCACCGATTAAAATCAAAACACCAGCAATTATTATCAGCCCTCCTAATACTTTAGACGATTCTTTAATTGATATGAAGAATGCAATTATTGGTAAAATTAAAGCTGGTCCTCCTAATCCCATGCCTCTTTGCATGTCATTTAATGGTAAGAAACCTTCATGATCTGGATTACTCATTGCAACTGCGACATCTGCACCATAAAGCACCAACAATCCGATAGCGATTCCCGTTATTACTACAGATACTTTTAGCAACATACAGATTTTTAAAATCAAGTATTAATAAACCATTTTGGTAATTTTGGAACTAGTACTAGGTTTGTTTTGGTTCGATGACCAAATTTTTCTTTAGATCTTCGACTTGATTAAATAATTCCTCGATTCCTCGATTTTCTTTATCCACTATATTCACATGACCAATTTTTCTTTGAGGTTTTGATTCCAATTTTCCATACATTTTCAGATGAATATTATCTTGTTTTTTCATTAGCACATTGTATTCGCCTTGAAATGTTTTAGGTCCCAAAATATTATACATTATTGTGGGTGATTTTATGGATGAATCTCCTAAATCCATTCCTAAAATAGCTCTAAGATGTTGTTCAAACTGTGATGTGCTACATGATTGTAATGTATGGTGACCTGAATTATGTACTCTAGGAGCAATTTCATTTATTAAAATTTCATCATCTTTTGTAACAAACATTTCTATGCCAAAAACACCTGCCCCATGTAACACCTCCATTGTTTTTTCGGCAATTTTTTCTGCTTGTTTTTTTACATTTTCAGAAACTCTTCCAGGAGCGATTGTAGTTCTTAAAATATTATTTTCGTGAATATTTTCAACTACTGGGTATGTTGCAATTTCTCCTTTTGTATTTCTTGCAGCTATAACTGAAACTTCTTTTTCAAATTTTACAAATTTTTCTACCATCAAAGATTTATCTTTAAACAAATCTAATGCATCGTCTACGTCTGCTTTTGTATTAATTTTATAATTTCCTCGTCCGTCATATGCATCTCTTCTAGTTTTCAATAATAATGGAAGTCCCATTTTATCTATCATTATATTTATTTCATCTTTATTTTCAACTTTTTCAAAATCTGCAACTGCTATGTTATTTTCTTTCAAAAATTGTTTTTGAAGTAATTTGTCTTGAATAATTTTTAATGTATCTGGAGAGGGATTGATTTCAGTATGCTCTTCTAGTTTTTTTAAAACATCACTATTGCCAGATTCAATTTCGTATGTTATAATATCTGATAATTCAGATAATTTTTTTATTGCATCTTCATCTTTAAAATCTGCAATGATTTGTTGAGCTCCAACTTTTGCGGCAGGACAATTCTCAGTAGGATCTAAAACTATTATTTTTGATATATCGTCCAAATTTTGTGCTGCTTCTGTAAGCATCATTCCTAGTTGACCTCCACCAATTATGCCTAAAATTTTACTCATACTCTAAAACAAATTTTGTATTACTAATAGTTTAGCCGAGAATTTTTGATTAAAATTGTTTAAAAATAGCAAAAAGTATGAAAGATTATTGGTAACAAAAAAACCACTTGTTGGAATAATCATGGGGTCAAGCTCTGATAGTCGTATCATGCACGGTGCAGCAGAGATATTGGATTCATTTTCAATACCTCATGAAGATCAGATTATTTCAGCACACAGAACTCCTGAAAGATTAAACGAATATGCAAAACATGCTGAAAAAAGTAAATTCAAAGTCATTATTGCTGGCGCAGGTGGTGCGGCACATCTTCCGGGAATGATTGCATCCCATACAACTATTCCTGTAATAGGTGTCCCAATAATGGTCTATAATGATAAACAAATGAAAAAAACTGACAAAAACAAATACTCTGCGTTTGGAGGTCTAGATTCTCTTTTATCGATTTCAGAAATGCCTACTGGTTCGCCAGTTGTAGCTGTGGGGGTGAATAAGGCATCCAATGCAGGAATTTATGCATTAAAAATTCTTGGAAATTCATATCCTGAGATTAAAACAAAATTAAAGAAGCATAAATTTGACCAATACACTTCAGTCCTCAAAGAATCTGAAGAGCTGAAGAAATTGGGCCTATCAAAATTTGTAAAAAAGAAATTTCGTTAAGAGATCACTTCAAATTTAATATTTTTTTCTTGTAAATGATTTATTAGTTCATTTGATTGTTTTTGATCTTCGGTTTCAAGACTAATTGCAACTCCTGCAGATCCTGCACTAACATCCGTACTTAATCTGTCATGAATTACTTCTACAATGTTTACATTTATGGATGATATTTCATCTACCAATTCCTTTAATGCTCCTGGTTTATCTTTCAAAAGAACGGAAATTTTTAACATTCGTCCCATCCCTGATAATCCTTTAGATACAATTTGTCCTAGCAAATACATGTCTATATTACCTCCACATAAAATTGGAACAACTGTTTTTCCAGATTCAGGTTTATGCTTCAAAATATATGCTAATGCCACCGCGCCAGCAGGTTCAACAACGGCTTTGGAACGTTCCATCAAAAGAAACATTGCATTAATTATATCTTCATCATCTACAGTTACAATTTTATCAATTTGGTGTCTTACGATCCCAAATGTAATTCTGCCAGGAGTTTTTACAGATATGCCATCCGCTATAGTGGAATTACCTGTTACCGTTTGAAGTGATTTTTTCTCGAATGATTCTTTCATGGATGGATATGAACTTGATTCCACTCCAATTATTTTCACATTTGGATTTTTTTCTTTTACTGCCATTATGATTCCTGCAACTAAACCTCCACCACCAATTGGAACGTAAATTTCATCAACATTTGGTAATTGTTCCATAATCTCTAAACCGATCACTCCTTGCCCTGCTATTACGTGTGGATCATCAAATGCATGGATTATTGTTGCTCCTGTATCTGAAGATAATTTCTGAGCATAAGCCCATGATTCATCATATGTGGTGCCTTCTAACACTACTTTTGCACCGTATCCTTTTGTAGCAGATACTTTTGCAGGTGAAGCTGTTTTAGGCATTACGATGGTACATGGAATATTTTCAATATGTGATGCAAATGCAACTCCTTGAGAATGGTTTCCCGCAGAAGCTGCAACAACGCCATTACTTTTTTCTTCATCCGTTAATGATTTAATTTTATAATACGCTCCTCGAATTTTGAATGAACCTGTTTTTTGTTCATATTCATTTTTTAGATATACGTTTGCTCCGCAAATCTTACTAAACGTTTCAGAAAATTCCAGCGTTGTTTTTCTAATTACTTTACTTTGAGTGTCTCTTGCTTTTGTAACATCATCATATGTTATTGTCATGGAATTGTTACAAATTCTATACATAATTAATTGTTTGAAATGAATTAATTTTTAGATTCGTGCCTAGGTTTTTCATAATCCCTAAATATGTGCGATCAAAATGTAAATTATTAGTCAAGAGGTACAACTCCCCAAGGCATTAAGCCTATGTACCCTTGATTAAGAATTATTTTCTAAAACTACATCTAAAATGCGTGTAATGTTTTGTTTGATTAGGATTTTGTTATTTTCATCTATGAGGGTTGCATCTACTAATCCTTGTTTTGCACCGTTATCAACAAATTCTAAATCTATATTGCATAGACACCCTTCTTCACCATTCACAAGTTTTTGTTCATCAATCATTACAGATGATGTATGAAATGTTTCTATCAGCAAATTATCTAATTCTCTGAATAGTTCATTTTTCTGACCTTGAACATCAACTACTTCTGGTTGGGAATCATCTATCATTTTTTTAATTTTTTTTGCTAATTCCTCATCATTGTAGAATAATTCAAATAATTCTTGTTTCGGCATGTCTTTGAACCCTAATTCGTTTAATTTTTCAAGTATTAACCTCTCTCCTTCTTCTTCATATTTTGATTCAGAATTTCCATTGTCACTAATTAACTCTGATAATTTTTTTTGTAATTCAATAACTCTTTGTATTGGTTTGTAATATAGTAAAACATGGTATTGTAATGATACATGCAATGATACAATATAATCTCCAATTCTAATTTCAGCTTTTGTGAATATGCGTCTTAAATCTTCATCTGAAGAATATGTTACTCCTTGAGAATTCCATTCTGATAAATAAGATTCAAATCGACCAAAAAATGTCTCTACATTTTTGATATCAAATGTTTCAACTTTCTTGGTGGTACTATCACCGAGCATTACATCGCAGTTAACATTTCTCGTTGTATGAATAATTTTTTTTAGGTATTCGGCTTGAATTTTACCATTAATATTATTTAATTCTAAAACGAATTCATTGTTTGTATGATTACCTATTCTCACATGATTTCTTTTAATTACTTCCTTAAATTGTAATCATTTATGGAAACATATTCTAAGAGTGTATGTGAGTTAAAACATGAATTTGTAAAAGTGTACAAAGGAAATAGTCATACTACTGAAATTTTACCAAATTTGCCTAACGAAACCCTCAAAATAGAAAGTCAACAACTTTCATTATTACATAAATTTCTTGACACCAATCCAATCTATTCAAACCATATATCTGAAAAAATTTCTATGAAAGATTATACAATTTTTGAAGGGGATTTGAATAATTATTGGATAGATAGCATCAAACACGATACCAGTTATGCACCATTTTATCCTACATGGATGTTGTCTGCATGGGGTTTGGCATTAACTGCCCAAACTTTTGGATTTGAACAAATTATTGATATCGGGTCAGGCGATGGTAGAATTGCATATTGTGGAAAAGTCTTGGGTTTAGACTCGATATCAATTGAAATTGATGAAAATTTGGTAAGCATGCAGGAAAATCTGTCTAAGAAAACAGGAGTTGATTTCAACCCCGTATGTTCTGACGCAACAATTTATGATTTTAAAAAAATTCCATCTAAAAAATCTATTTTTGTAATAGGTGGCGTTCCAGAAATTGGAGAGGTATTAGCAGAATCTGTTATTCAAAATGCACTAGAATCTTCCCATATTAGCAATTCGTCATTTGTACTCACTGGTAGTCACTCTCATCGAGAATTTTCCAGAGATAGAACACATTTTGGATGGGGAACATCCATCAGAAAATTTGAATTAACTGTTGTATCAACAATTTCATTACCAACTTATTGGACTATGGATCAAGAATTTGAGACACCGTATGTTTTTACAAAAAAAGGATAAAACACAGTAATTTTTTAACAATATGATAATGGAAAATAATGAAGATTCGATATTACCTTCTACAAGTTCAGAACAAGAAGACACCAGTCAAAAAGGTAGTGTGGTAGATATGATGCTTGGAAAGAGTAATGAGAAGGTAGTAGATTCTGAAACAATGATTCAAGAAACTCAAAAAAGAATTTGGAGTTCATTAAAAAAAGGTATAGAATATGATGCGACCGTAGATAGATCTGACGCATATCTTAGACAACATGTACATGAAAAACAATCAATGGTTGTAATGTATGTGGATTTGGTTGGGTCTACAGATATTACATTGACATTACCTGAAGAAAAAGTTGCAATCATAATTAGTTCATTTGCACAAGAAATGGCATTTGCTGTTAAACATCATGGAGGATTTGTTTTAAAATTTGTAGGTGATGCGGTAATCGGATATTTTGTTCATGCAAGCTCTTTGATTGCTGCAGATAATGCAATTAGTGCGGGAAAATCAATGATTAAGATTATTCAAGAGGGTATCAATCCAATTTTAAATCAATATGACTATCCAGATTTATTTGTAAAAATTGGTATTGACTTTGGAACGAATATGATTGTTCGATATGGGTCTGATGCTGAAAAGTCACATGTAGATCTTTTAGGTCCTGCTATGAATATTGCAGCAAAAATTCAAGGAAAAGCAAAACCTCAAGAAATCCTGATAGGGGAAGATGTTTACAATCGAATTCACCCTTCATTACGAAAAGAATTTTCAAAGAAGATATGGGGTGAAGATGAATGGAAATATCATAGCAGAGAAACTGGAGAATTATACCCGGTTTATTATCATTCTGATTAAATGGTAAATTTATCCGGACATTCTACATGTTCATAGTGATGTTCGGTGAATTGTTCTTCTACAACATACATTACAATTTTATGTAATTCGTTATCTCTGATTATCTTTTCACATTTTAGACAACGTTTCACTTTATTGTGTTGCATGAATCAATCCAAATTCATGATCGCTATAAGGATCTGCGATCAGAAGAATATGACTAAAAATTGACGTTTGTTCACAATTTGAGCACAAACGCCCTATACGAATGCTAAAATATTGTTCAAAAGTCTTCATAGTATGGATATGGGATTCTTTAATCATAAAAAAACACCATTTAATTCATCTGACGTAAATCATGGGCTTGAAGACTCTATACGTTACCCTCCTACTAGTAGACCGCCTACAGGAGTTACAGGAATTAAGGAAATTCGAGAGAAATTTAATCAAAGAAATGCTTCAATGATGCCAAATCTTGAGGATTTCAATCAAATGTTTCGACAATATGCAGATGGCTTGCTGAATGGTTCTGAATCAATATTTCCACCCGGTCATCCACTTTACAATAAAGAAAAATCATTTTCACTCCTAAAAGAAGCAAATGACAAACTACTCAAAGAAAACCTTGAGTTAAAAAAGCAACTTGAAAAGTCTGAAAAAAAATCATCACAATCTAATTTTTAATAAATTTTTTATATTTTTGAAGTATTTCATCTAAATTATTAACCTCTAATTCCGAAATTTCATCCTTTTCGGATATATTTTTGAGAATCAACCTTTCTGAAGTTTCAAGGTAGTTAACAGCATCAGATTGTAATATTTTGTTAATTTTTTCTTTGGAATTAATACTCATTTTCAAAAATCAATATTTGATGTGGTTTATTAATTATAGAACATTTTAACCAATTATGGATAGTCAATCTTGGACAAAAACAGTCACAAAAAATAGAAAAAAATGTGAAAAAATTTTGGCAATTTCAAAGGATATACGTTATGCAGGAGTTTTCAACGAATATGGTCGTACAATATCTGGAAAAATTAAGCCAGGAGTAAAACCTATCTTTTCGCCAGATTCTGTACGTCATGAATTTTTTGCAATTGCATCAATGATGAGATTAAGAGATAAAACATTGAAAACACTAGGCCGCCTAGAATTTATTTCTATAAATCATAAAAAAATCAACATTTTATTATTTTATAAGAACCGTACAACATACTACATCACAATCAATAAAAAAAATAAATTAAATACTAATTTTATATCTAATCTTGAAAAAATAATTACTCAGGGGTAAATCCCACATATCCTGAAGTTTGTTTATCTTTATTTTCAGAAAAATCAGGTTCAAATAAAGAAATCATATATCCATCAGGATCTAAAATTATTGCATTTTTTCCTGCTTGACGTTCTTGAACATCTCGAAATATTTCTATTTTTGCAGAAGATAATTCCTCAATTGCAGAATGTAAATCACCCACAGTCAACCCAATTAGAATTCCATTTTCTTTTGATGAATTTGTACTAGACGTTGTAATTGATGCAGGATGTAAACTCAATGTACCTCCAGATTGCTGTCCTAAATCAACCCAGTTACGTCTTTCATTCTTTATTGGCATTCCTAATATTTCATGATAAAATTTAATCGAGACATCCAAATCCTTCACTTCTAATATTATATTCCCAATGCGTTTAATCTTCATACCCATTAAACATCATTATTGGTTATAAGATTTTATGGATTTACTTCAACCATGGTTTCAGTTCGTTCCACACCAGGAATTTTTTGGATTTCGGTTGTGACGTCTTTAATTTCGAATAATTCTTTAACATCAATTACTGCAACTGCATCAAATTGACCGCTAACAGGAAATGATTCGGTTATTATGTTTATTTTTCTTAATCTTGCCGCTATCAATTTCTTTGGCGATTTCACAAGGATTACGGCTCTTACCATCCTAAATCTACCTCTACTTCAATTAATGTTTCTGTGTTAACAATTTCTTTTACATTTTTTAAATCAATTACAACATTATTTATCTCATCTATTGATGAATCCAAAATGACAGATATGTCAGCTCTTCCGGTTACAACCATTATGTCTTTAGAAATTTTTCTTTTTTTCTTTAAAATTTGAACTACTTTATCGACCATACCGGGTTTTACAGTAATCATGCATAATGCTTTCATGTATTAGACATCATGCTGTATTTGAAAAGGATTTCTAATCCGAACTTGCTTCTTGGGAACGAGCCTCTTCTAGATAAGCACGTCTTTCTTCACGTTCACTTTCTTTATCTACGGATAAATCATCGTCGACAATCACTATTCCTGAATCCGAAGGTTCTGATTTTGACTTTTTCTTAGCGACTTTTTTCGTTGTCTTTTTTGCAACCTTTTTTGTCGTCTTTTTTGCAACCTTTTTTGCCGTCTTTTTCTTTTCCGCCATGTGATTCGATGAAAATCCGAATATCATCTTATTAAATATTTCATTATGAAGAATTATAATGCCGAGGGGGTGATTTGAACTCCCGACAGCCACGTCTTCAGCGTGGTGCTCTCCCAGGCTGAGCTACCTCGGCATGAAAAACTTGCGAATTAATTGAAATTAAAGCGTTCCTTTCAAGGATTCCAGACTATGTCAGGTATTTTCTTTCGGTTGTTAATTGAACGGGCTAATACAAACATTAGATCTGAAAGTCTATTCAAGTATATTGCTGCATCTCTGTTTATTTCTTCATTTTTAGACAATGCTACTACATGAGTTTCTGCTCTCCGGGAGATGGTTCTGGATAAATGAATGATTGATGCCAACAATGTGCCCCCTGGAAGAATAAAACTAGTCAAAGGTTCCAGTTGAGGTTCCAATAAATCAATTTTTTGTTCTAAGAATGTGATCATTTCAGAAGTTGTCCTAATTTTTTTATCAGACATATTTGGATTTGCAAGATCTGAACCAACAATAAATAGATCATTTTGAATTTTAATCAAAATATCTTTAATTTCAGGATCCAATTCGAGAGATAGTGCAATTCCTAGTGATGAATTTAATTCATCAATTGCACCGTATGACATTATACGTTCATCAGATTTCCAGACTCTGGAGTTATCAAATAATGATGTTTTACCTTCATCTCCAGTCTTTGTGTATATTTTCATGAAATTTTGGATAATGCATGAGTATTAAGGGTATGTTAAAATTTACATGGTGCTAACAGATTATCATGATTGAAGTGGAAGAAGGGAATAAATTATTTCTTAAAAAAAAATTTCAAGAATCTATTAAAAAATATGAAACGGTTTTAGAACAGGAACCAAATAATTTAGTTGCTTTAAACAATAAAGGATACTCCTTAAGTAAATTAAAAAAATATTCCGAAGCATTATCTTGTTATGATAAATTTCTACAAAATAGTCCTAACGACAAAACT
>JAOMCX010000007.1 GCA_028345195.1 Candidatus Nitrosopelagicus sp. | reverse complement strand
ACAAGCAGAAAAACCAAAACCAGCAGAAGCCAAAAAGGCAGAAGCAGGTGGTCCACATGGACATGATGAAAAACCGGCAGAAGCTAAAAAAGCAGAAGCTAAACCAAAAAAGGTAGATGCTAAAGGGGCAGATTGGAAATCACAAGAAGCTCAAGATGCATATGCTGCAAAAATGAAGGCTAAAGGCGCAACCTTACCAAAAGGATTCATCAAAGATGCAAAAGCAAACACAGGACACTAATCATTAGTGTAAATTCTAGAACATTCTTTTTTCTTTTATTTTCTTTAAACTGTTTAATTAGATTTTATCCTATTTCTCATACTATCCCACTCTAAAATTTTGTAATTAGATTCTAAAACTAACTTTTGAAATTAACATGTTAATTAAATATCCATATCTGTGATCAAAGGAATTGGCAAAATCAAAAAAAACTACAGCAGCAGAAGAAGCAAAGAAAAAACAAGATGCTGCTGATAAAGCTAAAGCAGAATATATTGAAAAAATGAGAAAGAAAGGCGCAACCTTACCAAAAGGATTCATTTCTGACGCAAAAGCAAACACAGGACACTAATCATTAGTGTAAATTCTAGAACTTTCTTTTTTTATTTCTATTTTCTTGAATTTTCTTCTAAAACTGTCTAATTTATTGAAAAAATCTCAATATCATTACATAAATAAACAACCATGACACTGACCATCTTATGGCTGGTCCACACGCACATGATGAAAAACCAGATGCAGAAGATGCAAAGAAAAAGAAGGCAGAAGCCGATGCAGCTAAAGACGATTATGCTGAAGAAATGAAGAAAAAAGGCGCAACTTTACCAAAAGGATTCATCAAAGATGCAAAAGCAAACACAGGACACTAATCATTAGTGTAAATTCTAAATTTCTTTTTTTCTTTTATTTTTCTTTGATCTACCAAATTAGTATGAATTAAATATAATGGGGTGGGAAATTTTTTAATGACAATCGGACTATATTTTGGTACCCAAACTGGTAAAACAGAAACCGTTTGTGGTATAATAACAGAAGAACTAGGAGATGCAGTAGCAGCTGCCAAAGATGTTACCGAAGGCGATTTGGCAGACTTTGCCGGCCTTGATGGTCTCATATGTGGCATTCCTACTTGGAATACTGGAGCCGAAGAATTAAGATCTGGAACTGCTTGGGATGAACTATTAGAAAAAATAGGTGAATTAGATCTCAAAGGCAAGCCGGTCGCAGTATTTGGTTTAGGTGACTCTGTTGGTTACGGCGAAGATTATGTCGATGCAATGGAAGAACTACACAGATATTTCGAAAAAGCAGGTGCAAAAATGGTCGGATATGTAAGTCTAGATGGCTACGAAAACTTTACTCATTCAAGATGTTTAATTCCACATCTAAATGAAATAACACCACCAGAAGACGGTGAGAAGTTTTGTGGACTACCTGTTGATGAAGACAGTGAAGGAGATCTTACAGCCGAACGAGTAAAGAATTGGTGCACTCAGCTTAAATCTGAAATGGGAATATAAGAAAATCTATACTCCTTTTTACAACTCCTTTTTTCAAATTTTTACATATTTTTGTTTATTTTTTTGCAAAAATTTTATGTCGTTACAAAATGCACATAAGTAACTAATTCCCTATTCCACCAATGGCGACATCGAAAAAGCGTACAACAACAAAACGTAAAACAACAACAAAACGTAAAACAACAACAAAACGTAAAACAACATCTTCAAGAACAACAAAAGCTGATTTAGAAGCAAAGATTGCTCAATTAGAAAAGCGATTATCAGGTCTTGCAGCAGGTGCTGAATCAAAACCAGCTCCAAAACCGGCTCCAAAACCAGCAGAAACTGCACCAAAACCAAAACCAGCAGAAGTTAAAAAACCAGAAGGCGGTGGCGGTCCACACGGACATGATGAAAAGCCTGCAGATAAGGCACCACCAAAACCTGCAGAGAAAGCACCTTCAGTTCCGCTTCACGAAAGATTCCGTGAAATTCCAACAGGAAACTGGAACACACAAAAAGTTGCAATCACTGGTTTCACTGCACCTGGTAACCGATACTTTGGTAGCAGAGCTCTTGTAGCGCAAACTGAAGTTACACCATCCAACTGGAATGATCACAAAACAAAAATCACTGGTTACACAGCACCAGGAAACAAGTACTTTGCAACAAAACAGAGACTTGCATATCATCCGGAAGCCAAAAAATTTGGTACTTGGATAAATGATGCTCCGGCAAGTGGACAAACAAAATCTGCTCCACCACCTCCACCACCTCCACAACCTGAAGTTCAGGCTAGTACTGGAAATGCATCTGATGGAAAATCAAAGCAGCAAGAACTTGAAGATTATGAGAAAGAATACCTGGTACGTCTAGAACAGAAAAAAGTTGATGATGCAAAAGCAGCAGCAGAAGCAGCCGCAGCAGAAGCAGCAGCAACCGCAGCCGCACAATCTAACCGAGGATCAATGCCAAAAGGTTGGGGACCTGCAGGTGCAAAAGCAAACACTGGACATTAACCGCCCTTACTCTTCTTTTATTTTATTTTTGAAAAGCTTCTAGGACTTCCTTTGAATGTCCCTTTGGTTTTACTTTAGGAAAAACCTTGAAAATTTTTCCTTTTTCATTTATTAGAAATGTACTACGATTAATTCCCATAAACTCTCGTCCCATGAATTTTTTTAATCCCCATACACCAAACTTTTTACAAACTTCTGTCTCAACATCTGCAAGTAAAATGTAAGGTATGTTCATTTTATCACAAAACTTTCTATGTGATGTTACATCATCTTTACTAATTCCAACAATTTCAATTCCTGCCTTTTGAAATTTTTTATAATCTTTAGAAAATTCATCCGCTTCAGTTGTGCATCCTGGTGTAAAATCTCTTGGATAAAAATAAACAACAAATTTTTTTCCTTTGAATTGAGATGATTTGATCGTATTACCATTTGCATCTTGTAATTGAAATTTTGGTACCGCTTTTCCTTCTTCTATCATAATGTACAGATGATTTTTCCAGATAAATATTCTTTGAGTTAAAATTGACTAGTATGTTTTATATGGATATGAAATTCGACATCGAATATGGTTAATCCAAGAGCATGGCTTGCAGAAGCAATTGCAACATTTGGTCTAGTATTCTTTGGACCTCTATCTGTAATTCTAGCTGCTGCATGGTATGGTGATGGATTATCAACTGAAGCAATAATTTTCATTTCACTTGGTCACGGTGGAATAATTGTATTGATGGTTTATGCATTTGGACATATTTCTGGTGCGCATATCAATCCTGCAGTTACAATACCTATGATGATTACAAAAAAAATTGATGTTAAAAATGGAATTGGATATATTCTATTTCAAATAATGGGTGCCGTTATCGCAACTCTAAGTTTACAAGCACTATTCCCAGAGATTGGTAAGAAGGTATTCTGGGGTGCCCATGGAGGCCCTAGTGAATTAATTGGTAATAGTATGATGTCTGGATTGGCAGTTGAGATTATCTTGACATTCTTTTTAGTTGTTGTAATTTACATGACTGCAGTTCACACAAAAGCACCAAAGCAGATTTACGGCGGTGCAATAGGTGGAATGGTATTCTTACTACACTTAGTAGGTGTACCACTAACTGGTGCATCAATGAATCCTGCAAGATCATTTTCACCTACACTAGTATCTGGAGATGCTGGTTTATGGGAAGTTCAATGGCTATACTGGGTAGGTCCAATCATCGGTGGTATCATTGCAGGTGTAGTAATGAATTATCTATACGTTAAACCAGCAGAAAAAGAAGCATAAATTTTTTCCAAACGTTTTTAACAATTTTTTCAAGTAAGTTAATGGGTTCGTAGCTCAGCATGGATAGAGCGAGTGCTTGCGGAGCATTAGGCCGGGGGTTCGAATCCCTTCGGACCCGTTGTAAATTTAATAACAAAATGACGGCAAGAATTACCTCAAAACAAAATTTCTATGTATTTTTTTGGTAAAATAATAATACTTTAAATGATTACTGGAGGGAGAATTTCGGATGTTAAAAGATAAGATTGAAGAATTGAAACAAGAAAAAGATGTAGTTATTCTTGCACATAATTATCAAATTCCTGAAGTTCAAGATGTAGCTGATTTTGTAGGTGATTCTTTAGGTCTTGCACGTCAAGCAGCAAAAACTCCTCATAAGACAATTTTATTTTGTGGCGTACATTTCATGGCTGAAACTGCAGCAATAATTAGTCCTGAAAAAAAAGTTCTCATTCCTGACACCAATGCAGGTTGTTCATTGTCTGATTCAATCAACATTGATCAATTAAAAAAATGGAAATCCGAACACCCAAATTCAATTGCAGTTGGTTATGTTAACACTACTGCTGAAATAAAATCTGAATTAGATTATTGTTGCACTTCATCAAATGCTGTAAATGTTGTAAAAGCAATTCCTGATGAAAAAGAAATTTTATTTTTACCTGATATGTTCTTGGGATCTTATGTTGCAAAAATGACTGGTAGAAAAAATATGTTAATTTGGGCTGGAGAATGTCATGTACATGCTGGCATCACACCTGATCATGTAAAAGAAAAATTAAATTCTCTTGCTAATGCAGAATTTCTAATTCATCCTGAATGTAGCTGTACTACTCCTATGATGTACGATGTTGCAAATGGTAGCTACAAATCTAATCAAGTGCAAATTTTATCTACTGAAGGTATGATGAATCATGTGAAAAACTCAAAATCAAATGAATTTGTAGTTGCAACTGAAACTGGAATCTTGTATAGAATGAAACAACAAAACCCTAGTAAGAAATTCATTCCTGCATCAGAAAAAGCAGAATGTGAATATATGAAAATGATCACACTAGAGAAAGTCTATAATTCTCTATTAAATGAGGAAAATGTAGTTACTGTTCCAAAAGAAATTGCTGACAAAGCACGACTTGCCATTGAAAGAATGCTTGCTATAAGTTAAGAAATTTCTAAACTCAAATCTATACCATTAACCGAATTAGTAATACTTCCTACAGAAATCATATCCACGTTTGTTTTAGCATATTTTGTAATGTTCTTTGAATTTATTCGTCCTGATGCTTCTAAAACAACTTTATTTCTTAACTTGAGTTCAGTTAATTTTTTTATTGTCTTCTTGATTTTTTCAGGAGAAAAATTATCCAGCATTATTATATCTGCATCCATTTTTGCACACAAAATTGCATCTTTCTCTGTTTCAACTTCAATCTCAATTTTACCTCTTGTTTTTTTTGCTTTTCTCAATATGTCTTCAATTGATTTTGCAACTGCCAAGTGATTATCTTTAATCATAATCATCTCGTTGAGAGTCATTCTATGTTTTTCCCCACCACCAATTTTTACTGCTTCTTTATCAAAAAATCTTAAACCTGGAACTGTCTTTCGTGTTGCGAAAACCTTGGATTTTGAGCCTACTGATTTAATCTGTTTTTTAAGATTGTTTGTTTGTGTTGCAATTCCACACATTCTTGATAAAAGATTCAGTGCTGTTCTTTCACAGGTTAAAATGTCTCCTGCATTACCTTTTATCTCTAAAATGGTTTGATTTGCTTTTACATTTTCTCCATCTTTTTTGTAAATTTTTGTTTTACATTTTTTTAATGCAAAAATATCTCTAGCATACTTTGTACCTGCAACAATTGCATCTTCTCTTGTAATTATTTTTGCAACAATTTTTTTCTTTTCTAATAATTTACTTGTAATGTCGCCGTTTCCAACATCTTCATCTAAAAATCGTTTTAATTCTCTTTTTGGAGAATATGTCAATTTAAGTTACCTTTAATGCGTATTTGCCTGGTTTACTAATTCCTAGTGTATTTGCAATTTTTGAGTTGGTTGGTTTTACAACTAGAACTATTCCATTCCAGTCTGGTGAGAGATCTGTTGATTTACATACTGGACAAACTTTTGCCACTGTTACACATCTGCATTCTCTACAAGCTAATTCTTTTGCCAATTACTTTTCCTCAACAACAACTTCTTTTGCATCAACTTCTTCGCCGTTTGCTTTTGCAATTTCTTCTTTAATCCATTCTTCTGTACCTAAGAATGGTTGTCTACATGTAATTCCAATTTTTCCCATTGTGGCTGCTTTACCTAATGAGACTGCAGTGATTCTAGTTCTTAACATGGAACCAACTTTTAATGTTCTTCCACTTTGATTTGCAATTATCATTCCAGATGCTACATCACTTTTCAAATAATCATCCATTACTTGAGACAAGTGTAACAATGCATCAGTTGGTCCAATTCTTACAAATGCACCAAAGTCCGTAATATCGACAATTTCACCTTTGACGATTTCTTGTAATTTTGGATAAAATGTTAATGCTTGAAATTCAACTCTATGGAATGTACCTCCGTCACCTGGAATCATTTTTCCCATTGGCTCTACTTTGGCATCCATCACCATTATGATGTATCCTAACTCTTGATTGATCATACTTTCATATTTTGATTTTAAGATACTCTCTGCTGCTTTCTTCAATGTTGAACCAAATAGACTAGGTGGAATTCTTACAATATCTACTAGAGTTGAAACCGAAAACAATTGCAATTTTTTGATGGAATTTTTATTTATGAACCTTTGGATATTTTCCAAGATTTATTCAAATTTTTCCAATTTTTGTCTAATGTATGCTCATCAGTTCACTATAATTCTCTAATTAGTTCGGACTAAGTAAAGAATATTTTAAATGAAGAGAATGAGTAATCTGCACAATGGTTGGTGTAGATCAAGTATTAGAAAAACTGGCAACAGTCGTTGATCCTGATTTGAAAAAAGATATTGTATCTATGGGTATGATTAAGGATTTAGAATTAAACTCTGGTGATCTTAAATTCACTTTAGAACTAACTACTCCTGCTTGTCCATTCAATGATGAGATTGAAGCTGATGTAAGAAAAGCTATTGATGACATTGATGGCATTGAAAATTTTGATCTGAAAGTTACTGCCAAAGTTATGGAAGGTCGTTCACTTGACGCCGATGAAGCAATGGCAACTGTCAAAAATGTAATTGGCGTTGCTAGTGGAAAAGGCGGTGTTGGAAAATCCACTGTATCATTAAATCTTGCACTTGCATTATCTCAAACTGGTGCAAAAGTTGGTTTACTTGATGCAGACATCTATGGACCAAGTATTCCACTAATGTTGGGAATGAAAGATGGCGCAATGGAAGTAGAAGATAATAAACTACAACCTGCAACATTTGATGATCTCAAAGTTGTATCTTTTGGATTTTTTGCAGAACAAGAACATCAAGCAGCAATTTATCGTGGACCTATAATTTCAGGAATTTTAAAACAATTTTTAGTTGATACAAACTGGACAAATCTCGATTATCTTATAGTTGATCTTCCACCTGGAACTGGTGATATCCCATTAACATTAGCACAAACAATTCCTATCACTGGTATACTAGTTGTAACAACTCCTCAAGATGTTGCAAGTAATGTCGCCGTCAAAGCAATTGGAATGTTTGATAAACTCAACGTACCAATACTTGGCGTTGTAGAAAATATGAGTTATTTCTCTTGTCCTGATTGTTCAAACAAACATTACATCTTTGGTAATGGTGGAGCAAAAAAAATTAGTGAAAAACATGAAATTCCATTCTTAGGAGAAATTCCATTAAACTCTGGAATTATGGAAGGTTCTGATTTAGGTAAACCTGTAATGATGACAGATGCAGAATCACCTAGTGCAGAAGCATTTAGAATCGCAGCAAAAAATGTTGCAGCACAATGTAGTATTGTTGCAGCAAAATTGCAAGAAGAGATGCAAGCAGAAGCTACTACAAACTAATCTCTTGATTTTACCTTCAAACTTACGTGATGAATTAAAAATTCCTTTAGGTAAACTAATTCAAAATGATTCGTCTGAAAAAGAATCTTACATTCAAAAAATTTATTCTGAAAAAGTTGTGATTACTGTTGGTGATGCGACATCAGAGTTACTTTTAGGAATGGGGTTAACTCCATTATTACACATTATTGATGGACAAGAAAAACGTGAGAAACGTTCTCCACCTTTAGCTGAATCAATCAACACTGAATTAACCGTAAAAAATAATCCTGGCGAAATTAGCACTGAAAGTTACAATCTCATTAAAGATATTTTTGAACAAAAGCCTCCAATTCGATTACTAGTTGACGGTGAAGAAGATTTACTGGTACTGCCTGTTTGTCTATTTGCTCCTCCAAATTCAGTTGTAATGTATGGTCAACCCAATGAAGGACTAGTAATTGCTGAAATTACTGATGAAGTGAGAGACAAGGTTCAAAAAATAGTAAATCAAATGAAATAAGGGATGATGAGACGGTGGCTGTATGACTTGTGATTACAACACTAAACTCTGACCATCTTTTACACTTAGCCAAGATCATTTGACATTATCCAATAAAGTCTAAAATTTAGAATCTAATCATGAAGCTAGATGATGAGCTCCGTTTAGTAATACTGGAAAAAGTAGGAATATACTCAAAACGATTCTCAACATCTGAGCCACAAGTATTTTTTACAAACAAAGAAGTGATGGCTGCCCCAAAAGAAATTACTGAAGGTTGTAGAACTACGGCCTACAAGTATTATGGTGTTTCATACATGGAAAAAAATACAATTTTCCTCAATGTCAAAAAAATCCCTGATGAAAAGACTCTGGAAAATACAATTGTCCATGAATTGATCCATCAAAGATTTCCGTATCTTAGCCATGGTAAAAGATTCAACAAATTAGTCCGTCAGGGGTTGCGTGGAAAGACATTTGATCCATATAGGAAAAGAAATTCTCCCAAAATCTCTTGTTGATTTATATTCTTCAGAGATTCGTTTTTCAAATATACAATGGCTACTGAAACTATTCTGGGTTTGCCTATCGAGGTAATTGTTCCAATTATTGCAGCAATTGCATCCTTTGCAGTTGCAGGCATATACACGGGCTGGGTTGCCAAACAAAATCCTGGTACAAAACAAATGCAGGAAATCTCTGAAGCAGTAAGAATTGGTGCAGCAGCATTTTTGAGACGTGAAATGAGAATTATTATTCCAATTGCAATTGGATTATCTGTAATTATTGGATTTTTCATTGGTGATTCAAATGGAATCGCTTTTGCAGTGGGTGCAACACTTTCTGCAGTTGCAGGATTTATCTCATTGAAAGTTACAGTAAAGGCTGCAGTAAGAGCAGCACATGCAACAGGCTCTGGTTTAGGAAAAACTTTTGCTATCACATTTAGAGGCGGCGCAACAGTTGGTCTTGCAGTTCCTGCAATGGCACTAGCTGCAACCGCAATTTTGTATATGATTTATCCAAACCCAATCACCATTGCCGGTATCGGAATTGGTGCAAGTCTAATTGCATTATTCATTAGAATTGGTGGTGGAATTTTCACAAAGGCTGCCGATATGGGTGCAGACTTGGTAGGAAAAGTAGAAGCAAACATTCCTGAAGATGACCCACGAAACCCTGCTACAATTGCAGATAATGTGGGTGATAATGTAGGGGATGCAGCAGGCATGGGTTCAGACGTATACGAATCATACATTGTAACAATTTTAGCATCATTACTAATTGCAGCATTAATCGGTTCACCAGAAAACTTTGCATATCCAATCTTAATTGGAGCATCTGGATTAGTAGCATCAATCATTGGTACTGCAACAATTGGCTCAAGAAAGATTACTGATGTTATGAAGCCGCTTAACATTTCATTTTATGTTTCAGCAGCAATAGCAATTGCACTTAACTTTGTATTCACTCAAATAATTTTAGGAGATACTCCAATTGCTTATGCATTATTTGGTTCAACTGTAATCGGTGTAATTCTGGTTCCAGTCATACAAAAAATTACAGACTATTACACAAACGCAAACTCAAAACCTGTTGTAGAAATTTCTGAATCTGCAAAGTGGGGTTATGCATCACTAACATTAATGGGAATTATCAAAGGCTTACAATCAACCGGACCATTCATGATTGCACTAGTTGCAGCAATTATCATTTCATTTGCAATTACATCTGCAGCAGCACCTGAAGGTACTGACCCATTATTGTATGGAATCTTTGGAACATCACTAACTGCAATGGCTATGCTATCTCTAGCAGGAATCGTTCTCTCAATTGACGCATTCGGTCCAATTGCAGATAATGCAGGCGGTATTGTAGAGATGACCGAAATGGGTGAAGAAAATCGTAAAATTACTGATGAGATTGACGCAGTTGGAAATACGACAAAGGCTGTAACCAAAGGCTTTGCAATTGCAAGTGCAGCGCTAGCCGCATTAGCAATGATTCAAGCATTCCAATTTGAGGCATCACACTATTTCAGCGACGTTGTAATTGACTATGGTCTATCAAACCCATCAGTTATTGTAGGTCTCTTAGTTGGTGGATTGATTCCATTTATCATCACAGGCCAATTAATCAGCGGCGTAGAACGTGCAGCAAAGAAAATGGTCTATGAAGTCAGAAGACAATTCAAAGAGGATCCTGAAATTTTAACTGGTAAATCAAAACCTGATTATGCTAAGTGTGTAGACGTTGCAACAATTGCATCAATCGGAGAACTATGGAAATCAGCATCAGTTGCAGTAGCAGCACCAATCATTGTTGGTATATTATTAGGTCCTTCTGCAGTTGCAGGTCTCTTAATGGGAGCCGTTGTCTCTGGAATTTATCTTGCATATCACTTGGCAAACACTGGTGGTGCATGGGATAATGCAAAGAAACTCATTGAAATGAGAGGCGAGAAAGGTACTGAAGAACACAAAGTCGCAGTAGTCGGTGATATCATTGGTGACCCTTACAAAGATACAGCAGGTCCTGCACTAAACACAGTAATCAAACTCTTGAACACAATTGCAATCGTATTCGTTCCAGTATTCTTTGCAGTTATTGTATTATAGAAAATTTAGAAAAACAGCCACTATTGTGAATTCTTAGTCTCTTCAACATTTTTCAGCATCTTTTCTGTATGTTTATGCAATTGATCTAGGTCATGAAGCATATTGTCTATCAAATCATTATCTTTACTGAACGGTTCAGCAATATTCAGTGTCTCTTTGGCTTTTTGAAAAAATTCAATTGTATCACGTATGTATGCTTCGTGTTCTTTTAATTCATCTTTCAAGTTCACATGATTTTGAAATCTGTAGAGCGATATAGAGATTTCTTGTTTTCTTTAAGTACATTCGTATCATGAACTTGTAAAAATACGATACATTGTTTAAAATCCAAACAAAGAACTAGTGACTCATGTATGAAAGAAAACTCCTAAAAGATCAAAAAGAGCGCTCTGTTCTTTTTGTAGGGTTTTTGTTGATTGTGGGTATAGGCATAATGATGATCCCATAATTCCTTTCTTTTCTTTCTGAAATTTTTAGATGAACTTAGGTAAAATATAGAAAAATAAAATAAAAAAAGATTATAGAATTAACAGCCTTCCATCTTTTGGATGAAATAACCTTTTTCTTTAATCTCAGTTTCTACTGGTTCTGGGGCACCTTGTGTGTGACAGAATTGACATTCCTCTCCTGTTACAGTTGCACCTTCTTCACCAACAGTTGCTAGCCATTCTTTTGCAAATGCGATTGCTTGATCATGATCCTGCTTATCGGTGATAACATCGAAATGCATTGTATGACCATCTTTGGCTTTAACATAAGTGTCGTAGACGTGTATATCCATTGCCATATTCTTGATGCAAAATTAGTTCTATTTAATTTATCACTATATTATTGAAATCTGTTTTACGTTCTCGTCTTCTAAAATGAAGCAGTTCATTTCTTCTGTCTTGCCTGAATAAATTATCCATGGAAATGGATTAACTCTCATGAATTTTTTATCTGTCTCTGATGGATATGCTTCTGATTCTGGATGTGAATGAAAAATACAAACTATTTCCATGTTTGATTTCTTTGCTTTTTGGTCTACTTCAAACTCTTTATCAGGTGAAATCGTAAATGTAACCTTAGACTTTGCAGTATTTTCAGTTAAGACTAATTCTTTTACAGTCCAGTTCTCATCAGTCTCATTTCCAACTAGAATTGCACAAGACTCGTATGGTTTTTCTGATTCTGCATACTTTGCTAGTTCTTGTTTATCCTTATCTGATAAAATAATAGATTTATTCACTATTGTTATTCTACGGACTCTTCTATAATTATTGTTGAGACCATCCATGGGTGTACAATACACATGTATTCGTATGTTCCAAGGTCTAACTTGTTAGTATCTAGTTTGTAAGTTTCTCCTGCATTTAATAGTCCTGTGTCAAATGTTTCACCAAAGTCTACTGAACTTGTAGCAGTATGTGACATTGCATCATCGTTTACCCATTCAATAATGTGACCTTGTGAAACTACCGCTTCATCTGGTTCATAGTCTGGAGCACCTTGTACATCTGATCCTGCTAACATTGAAATTATGAATATTGGTCCTTCTGGAATTGCTTCTTCTACAGCTTCTTCTACTTCAGTAACTTCTGATGCAACCATGTAAGGGTCTGGTCCTACAAATCCAAATGCCATGTAAAGTCCGATTCCTGTTCCAAATGCTAAAACAAAGATTACTCCAACAGGTTTTGCATATGTTGGCATCTTCATTGCAAAGTATGAAATTACAATTGCCGGAATTGCAATCATAATTAATATTCCTGCAAATAATGGTAATGTTGAATTTTCTGTCATCGTAGTTGCAAATGTTCCAAATCCTAGAGAAATTGAGATAATTGCTAGTACGGTTGCCTTGGTACGATTTGATGTTGAAATTCCTCCTTCCAAAAGACCTGCAGTCATTATGATTAATCCAAACATGAAGAGTAATCCGGTCAATGCATGCATTCCATCAATGAATGTGTGGGCAATTCCTGAATATGATGTGATAAGTCCCACAAGACCGATTGCGGTTAATCCTCCACCTGGCATTATTAGATCCCAATTACTCAATTCTGCTTTGATGCTTTCAGAGTATTATTTTATCCTTATGTAACAAAGAAGATCGTCTATTAGAAGGGAATAAATTCGATACAACAAAAATATGAGTATATTGGGAATAAAAGAAATAATTGAAATTTCAAAACCACGAATTGTCGTTCTTCTTGTAATTACAGCTGTTACATCGATGTATGCAGCAAGTAAATTGATTGGACCTGAATTGGACACTTGGGGATTAATTCATATCATTATTGCAGGAGGTTTGGCATCAGCTGGCTCAAGCGCATTGAATCACTACTATGACCGTGATATTGATCCATTAATGGAAAGAACCAGTACTAGACCAATACCCTCTGGAAGAATAAAACCAAACTCTGTTTTGATTTATGGTTTGACGGTAAGTGTGATTTCTGTTGTGTATGGTGCATTAGCTTTGAATTACATCTCAGCATTTTTCATTGCACTTGGAATATTTTTCTATGTGATAATATACACAGCATGGTTAAAGAGATTAAATTCATCAAACATTGTGATTGGTGGCTTTGCCGGAAGTGCAGCTTCTATGGCTGGATGGTCAGCAGCAACAGGCTCTATGGATATTCTAGGATTTTTAATTGGATTTCTCGTATTCGTTTGGACTCCATCTCACTTTTGGTGTCTAGCAATGAAAATGAAGGACGAATATTCTGCAGCCAAAGTTCCAATGCTTCCGGTTCTAATTGGAATGCAGAAAACATCAAAATACATTTTGATTAATACCTTGATTCTACTTCCATACTCGTTAATGCTTTATGCATTTGGAATGGGTCTTGTTTACACAGCAATTGCAGCTGCTTCTGGCGGTCTAATGCTTGTATATCATTACAAGTTAACAAAAGAACCAACCTCTGACTTTGCATGGAAAGCATACAAAGTCACTGCTCCATATTTAACAATAATTTTCTTGGCTGTTGCATTAGATGCGGCTTTTAATTTTAGATTTTAATAATTTTAAGAGTTAGGAAAACTGGCTTCGTAGTCTTTTTCTTGTGTTTCTTTTATTTGTTCTTCGTATGCATCTTCTTCAATTTTTTCTGTAACTGCTTGAATTCTTCTATTATCTTTTGTTACCCATGCTACATTGATCAATCCCATTATCTCTAGATCTAATAGAACTTTGTTGAATTTACCTTCAGTGATAATTGTACCATCTTTTGTAAGTGCCTTCTCTAACTCTTTATCGGTATAGTTTTCCTTTTGCTTAATTACTTCTAATATGTGATTTCTTATTGGAATTGCCATATCAAATCTAACCGTAAAACGTTTTGTCAGCCTCTCGTGGAATAATGCTTGATGCACCTTCTTTAATCTTCTCATACCATGATTCTACTTCTTTTGTTATTGATGGTCTAATCTTTTTTAATCCTGCAGCAAAGTCTTTGCTTGAAATTTCTTTTGAATTATTTTGCATTGCTTCAACTGCTGCTTCTCTGCATAATGATGCTAAATCTGCACCTGAATAACTCTGTGTAGCAACTGAAATCTCATGTAAATCTACATCTTTTGATAAAGGCATTCCATCTGTCAATATTTTGATAATTTCTAAACGACCTTTTTCATCTGGTGGACTAACAAAGACGTTCAAGTCTAATCTACCTGTTCGTAACATGGAGTTATCAATCAAATCTGGTCTGTTTGTTATTCCTATAATTACAACTCTTGAAGTTGTTCCTTCTTCCATCTCTGTTAACATTTGACTGAGTATATTTTCGCCAATTCCTCCACCTTCTTCTCCATTTTTCATTTTTGCCAAAGAGTCTAGTTCGTCAAAAATTATTACACATGGTGATGATGCTTTTGCTTTTCTGAAAATTTCTCTTATAGCTTTTTCTGATTCTCCCACCCATTTTGATAATATTTCTGGTCCTCTAACAAGAATCATGTTTCCTCCACTTTCAGTAGCTAACGCTCTAGCCAAAATTGTCTTACCACATCCCGGTGGACCATACAACAATGCACCTCTAGGTGGTTTTATTCCCATTTTACTAAATTTCTCAGGATCATTCATTGCAACTATTAAGTTATCTTGAAGAACATGTTTTGATTCTTCTAATCCTCCAACATCTTCCCAGTAAACTTTCGAGCGTTCAACATAGAACTCTCTCATAGCTGTAGGAATTATGCCATGCATTGCATCATAAAAGTCAATTATTTTCACTTCCATTGATTGAAGAACTTTTGCAGGAATTTTTTCAGTTTCTAAATCAATTTCTGGTAAATACCTCCGAATTGATCTGATTGCTGCTTCTCTACATAATGATTTCATATCTGCACCTGTATATCCATGTAATTCTGATGCAAGACTTTTCAAGTTAACATCATCTGCAATAGGCATCCCTCTCGTGTGAATCTGCATAACCTCTAATCTACCATCCGCATTTGGAACTGAAATTTCCATTTCTCTATCAAATCTTCCTGGTCTTCTTAATGCGGGGTCTACACTGTCTGGTCTATTTGTTGCACCAAGTACTACCACGTTTCCTCTATCTGTCAATCCATCCATTAATGCAAGTAATTGAGCGACAACTCTTTTTTCTACATCACCATACGCCTCTTCTCTTTTTGGTGCGATTGCATCAATTTCATCAATGAAAATTATACTTGGTGAATTTTCTTTTGCTTCTTTGAAAATATCTCTCAATTTTGCTTCTGTTTCACCATAATACTTGTTCATAATTTCTGGACCGTTAATTGATAACATTCTTGCTTCTGATTCGCTTGCAAGAACTTTTGCAAGTAATGTCTTACCGCATCCAGGTGGACCATACAACAATACTCCACTATGTGGCTCAATTCCAAGTCTTACAAATAATTCTGGATGTCTTAATGGAAGTTCCACTATTTCTCGCATAATCTTTATTTCTTCTTGCAATCCTCCAACTTCTTCATATGTTATTCGTGATTTTTTATCTTCAGATGCTTCTGATAAAATTGTTAGAGTGGTGGTACGTTCAATGCGTACTATTCCTTTGGGGGAAATTTTTTCTATTTTAAAGTCCATTGCATTTCCAAGAATCATCACTGAAATTTCATCAGATTGGCTTAATGGTAATCCTTTCAATCTATTTTTTACAAAATCAGTAAATTCTTTATCAACTGTTACTTGATCTGCAATTGGAGTTAACGTAACTGATTTTGCAGGTTTTGTTATTATTTTCTTAATCTCAACCACGTCGCTTAATGCAACCCCTAAATTTTTTCTTGTTTGACCATCAATTCTGATTGTATCTGGATATTTCTCATCTTCATCAGTAGGCCAAACTATAGCACATGTTGATTTTTTTGAATTAATTTGAATTACATCGCCTGGTGTTACCTGAAGATAATCCATTGCATCTGGACCAATTCGAGCTCTTTTTTTCCCAATATCTCTTTGTTTTGCTTCTCCCACTCTCATTTGTAGTGGGTCGACATTTCGAGTCAACTAAACTCCTATTTCATGTCAACTGACATGCGGCTCATATTCAGCACTTCAAACTCACTAACACCTTCGACAGATTTGACAGAATTTTCTAATGATTCCATCTTGCCCTCAGCATCTTCTAAAGTGAATTCTGCTTTGATAAACTCTAATCCAAAAGCTAATGGTTCTTTTGTATGTCTACGTAATTCAATCTCATCTTTTAGACTTGATTTTATTCCTTCAACTAATTTATCTAAATCTACTTCGGTTCCGGTAGGAAGTATCTTTACAATTAAAAGTAATTGAGCCATTTTCTATGGTCCCGAAAAGCCGCATGATTTGCATGTATATGGTGCTGCGGCTTCTCTACAACTTCCACATCTCCAAATTAATTCGTTATTACACTCTGGACAATTGAATTTAACATTCTTGTCACCTGGCATGATATGTCTACTACAACCATTGCATACCGGTAGTGTAATACTTGAAGACATAATGAAATCCTCTCTGTTAGGAATTTATACCTTCCTTGAAATTTTATGCTTTATTTTGAACAAGTCTCTTGATTTCTCCTCCAATCAATGCTTGCATTGTGTTGAAAGAACCTTTCATTCCTAGCAATCTGAGAATTGAACTTGTATGAAAATCAAAGTCTTCTTTGTTTGAGATATCTTCTTCAATTTCAGGTGTAATGGAATTAAACAATTTGTTTACCGTTCCATTATCTAATCTTGCAAGTATTTTTCTAGCAAGATTTTGCTTTTCAAACTCTTTCCCAAATTTCTCTTTCCATTGTTTTTCATAATTCATCAATGATGAGGAATCGCCTGTTTCAATTGCTTGTGAAATTGCTCTACCTGCCATAATCCCTGCCATTCCACATGAGAAAATACCTCCTGCAGTTGTAGGTTTTGCCTGTCCTGCAGCATCTCCAACTATCATTGTATTATCTTCAACAAAATTCTTTATTGGTCCTTTGATCCAGATTGGTGCAAATATTTTTCTAATTGTTGAAAAATTACCTTTAGATTTTAGAAATTCATCCATTCGTCCCAATGTGTTAATTCCTTTACCTGAAACTCCTACCTTACCTACTCCTTTTCCTGAAGGAATTATCCATGCAAAAAATTCTGGATATTTCTCTTGATCAAAATATACTTCTACTTGACCTTCTTTAATCCAATCTGCGTAAACTTCGTATTGTGCAGTTAGCAATATTCCGTCTCTATCTTTATTTGCTAATCTTGAAACTCCTCTACAATCTACAAAAAATTTACATTCTACATTTCCGTTTGATGTTCTTATTGTATTATCATTTTTTTCTTGGAAACTAGTCTTTACAGAAATTTCGGCACCGTTATCCCTTGCTTGTCTTGCTGCTTGTTTATCTAATTCTCTTCTGTTGATGACTATGATTTTTTGTCTTTTTGAATTAATTGTAATCTCTTTTCCCTCTGGAGAAAAAATCTTTGCACATTCTACTTTACTATCAAATGTTTTTGGTGATGGTTCAATTCCTAATTCTTTTAATGCATTTTCACTAACCAATCCTCCACAATGTTCTGGACTACCAACTTCGAATCCTTCTTCTAAAACTAAAACAGAATGACCATTTTTTGCAATTTCTCTTGCAGCTAAAAGTCCAGAAATACTTCCTCCAGCTACTACCGCATCATACATGTATGGTCTGTATCTTTATTTGGTATTTGAATTGTAACGTTTATCATCAACTTCCATAATTATTTCATATGACTGATATCAAACAGGTTATTGCGGTTAGAACTGATCTTGGAATGGGAAAAGGTAAGATTGCAGCACAAGTTGGTCATGCATGTGTTATGGGTGCAGAACATGTTAGAAAATCACATCCTGAATGGTTTCAAACTTGGTGGGGTGGACAAGAGAAAGTTGTCGTCAAGGTTTCTGGAATAAAGGAATTAAATGAAGTCAAAAAAGGTGCAATTGAGTTAGGTCTTCCCTGGTCTGAAATAACTGATGCTGGTCATACACAAATTGCACCAGGAACAACAACTTGCATATCTGTTGGACCTGCTCCTGAAAATTTAATTGATAAAGTTACTGGAGATTTATCGTTACTTTAAGAATCAGATATAACAAGCTCTAATTTTGAAAAGTTGTGAAGCAAAAAACAAAAGGTATTCTTGCATTCGCATTTTTGGGAGGTATTTTATTAACATCGACTGTATTATTTGCAATTGCTCCGCCAGCAGCCACCATGACTATGGAAGAAAAAGAAGTTCTAGATAGATTTGATTTTATGATGAATGCATGTGTAGAACGTACATCTGACTTAGAAAATAATGAACAAGCTCTTACTGCATGTCAGGAAGTTGCAACTCAAGACCGTAATTCTTCACTATGTGATGTTGGACAGAAAATTGGTGAGCAGATGTTAATTGATAATTATTGTACTGAACTTAGTTCAACAATGACCGGAACTCCTATGGATAATTTCCCTGATGATCAACGTGCAACTTTCTGTGGAGGTAGTGATGCAAAATCCACATCTTATGTACAGGAATACCAAATTCCAACTTTATGTACACAACCACTTGCAATTAAAGTTGCACCTGATGGAAATGTATGGTTTGTTGAATCAAATGTAGGTCAAATTGCAAAATTTGATCCTATATCTGAAAAATTTACTGAATTTGAAAATGATATGTGGCCGGAAGGTGCACGTACTATGTCATGGGGGATGGATTATTCTTCTGATGGTACAATGTGGTATACTGATGGAAGTTTTGATACTCTTTGGCGTTTTGACACAATTGGTGAAACCTATGATGCAGTATCATTCCCTCCTTCTGAAGAAGGTTCGTTACCTCAAAAACTTGCTATACGCGGTTCAAATATTATAGTAAATGACTTTACTGGAAGTAAAATTACTTTCTTTGATTTAGCTCAAAACATTGATGATCTTACATATTCTAGTATTGTAGCACCAATTCCAAATTCATTTACTGGTGATTTTGGAGTTGATTCTAAAAATAATTTATGGTATACAAATTGGGTTCCTGATACTACTGGATTATTATTAAAATTCAATATTGAACAATACAAACAAGATTCCTATTTGGCAAGTACAGGAATAGATATTCCGCTCGAAAATTATTTTGATGTATATGATTTTCCAGATGATCTTAATACTGCAAATGGATTGTCTGTAGATGAAAATGATAATGTTTGGATTGTAGATACTTCTAGTAGTTTCTTTTTCAAATTTGATCCTAATGAAGAAAAATTTACAAAATTTGTTACCTCAACACCTCAAAAATCTGCATATGGGAACTCAACTGGAATAATAAAAACACCAATTTCTAGACCCTATTGGACTGAAACTGATATGAATGGAAATCTCATTTTCAATGAACAAACATCCAATCAACTTGCAGTCTTTGATATTGATAATGAACGACTAATAGAATACATGGTACCATCTAAAAATCCTAACTGGGCTGACTGTGAAGATAAATCAAAATCAAATTGTGGTGTTGCACAAATTTTCGGTTTTGATGTGATAGATGATAAAATTTGGTTTACAGAATGGGCAGAAAATAAAATTGGTGTAGTTGATACTGGAAAATCTCTTCCATTCACAGTAAATACCAATGTTGAATCTATAACCATCAAAAAAGGTGAAACTGAAAAAATTTCTTTGAGTATTAATCCATCATCATCAAATATTGGAGACATTAATTTCAATTCTGCCCATACCGCATCTGCTGTTACAAAATCGTCTGATCTTTTAATTTCACATGACTTCAATAGTTCTAATGAAATTATTGTATCCATCACTGCAAGTCAAATTGCATTATCTGGAGATTACAAATTACTTTTAGGAGTTTTCAACTCTGAGGTAAACGTATCAAAATACGTTGATGTCATAATTGAACCGTGATTCCACAAATTGATAAAGAGATAGGGCTCTCTGTTTATACTACAAAATATGCCCCTATTTCTGGAAAAATTAAAAAAAATGAAAATGATTTTTTAGTGAAAGAGGTTTTATCTGAAAAAGCCATCGACTCATTTGATAATTTGGATGGACATGCTGTTTACTTGTTAAAAAAATCTGGAATTGATACAAATCATGCATTAATTGATATTGAAAAACGCTATGGTCTTGTCTTAAAATCACTTGGTTTGAAAGATGCAAATGCAAAAACAGAACAATACGTTTACACCTACAAAAAAATAAATTCTCTGGAAGAATATGCTGGACAAAAATATTCTGCTCAAAGACTTGGATTTGTAGAAAAACCAATATCAAAAAAAGATATGTTAGGAAATTATTTTGAGATTAGAGTATCTGATTTGAATGAACCATTGCCATCATTTACAGGTACTGAAAATATTCTTAATTTCTTTGGATATCAAAGATTTGGTTCAAAACGACCAATAACTCATCTAGTTGGAAAATCAATCATTAAAGGTGATTATGAAGAGGCACTTGAGTATCTACTAAGTTTCTCATCAAAATATGATTCAGAAAAAAATAATGAAATGCGGAAATTAATATCTGAACGTAAATCTGAATCTGAAGTAATTGACTTACTACCATATTCGATGGATATTGAAAGAAATTTACTAAAACAACTTTCAAATGACAGTGATCCTAAAAATGCAATACGTTCAATTCCTCTTGCATTACGAAGATTTTACATTCAAGCATATCAGTCATTTCTATTCAACAAAACTTTGAGTCTTGCACATGAATTTGAAGAAGAATTATCATTACCGACAACTGATGATGTTTGTTTTGATAAAAATTCTATATTGGGAAAATTTGAAAATGATCCTAAACAAAAACTTGCTATCCCACTTGTAGGTCATTCATATTATAAAAAATCAAGATTTGATTATTATATAAAAAAAATTCTTGATGAAGAATTACTTACTCCAAAAGATTTCTTCATAAAAGATTTCCAAGAACTCTCAGTTGAAGGTGGATTTCGTAATGCATCAATTAATTATCTGAACTTCAAGATTGATGAAAATACCATAAAATTCCAATTGTCACGTGGTTCATATGCCACAATTCTGTTAAGAGAAATTCTAAAACCTTCAAATCCTTTGGATTCTGGATTCTAAAATTTTGAAAGCTTTTTTTATTGTTTAACCTGAATGAATGTATGGAGAAAGCAACTTTTGCTGCAGGGTGTTTTTGGCACGTTGAAGAAGTATTTTCTAAAACAAATGGCGTAAAATCTACCGCTGTAGGATACACCGGAGGTCATACAGATAATCCTACGTACGAAGATGTTTGTACTGATAAAACTGGTCACGCTGAAGCTATACAAGTTGAGTTTGATCCTGCAGAAATTTCATATTCCGATTTAGTGAAAGTATTTTTTGAAAATCATAATCCAACTACTCCTAATAGGCAAGGTCCTGATATTGGCATTCAATATCGCTCCGCAATATTTTGTCATAATCCTGAGCAAGAACAAGCGGCAAAAGATGTTAAAGAAAAATTAAATCCATCTGCACAAAAGACATTTGGTAGTGATATTGTCACTGAGATAAAATCTGCTTCTAAATTTTATCGAGCTGAAGAATATCATCAAAAATATTTTGAAAAAAACTATTAAGTTAATTTTTTCTTTTCTACAAAATACCCAATTAATATTAAAATTACTCCTATCATACTGATAATTATTCCATTATCTATCCATTCTTCACTTTCATACATGAATGATGATTCTGGTCCAACCATTCCTTGTCCTTGAAAACTGAATATGATTCCAAAAATTACCAGAATTACTCCTGGAACTACAATTGATAATGATTTCATATTGTAAAGTTCTTTTAGTTAAAATAAAAATGCGATGTTCATTGAAAATGATCATTCGTTAGGAACAAATTGAAAAGAATTGATTAATTGGGTAAATCAATTTTTACTCGGTTTTTTAATCCAAATTCCAAAAGAATTTTCTGTGTATAGTTGGAATAGTTCTGATGAAAATGTGCCAAAAATATTCAAATATTCAAATTTGATTGTTTTTGGGTCTGCTGCTGGAATTGCATTATTGACAGCATTTCTACTCAATACCTATTATGCTGAATTATTTCTTGAACACCCGTACATCATGAATATTTTATTTGCTCCTGCATTTGGAATTGGATTTCTGTATGGCCTAAAAATCTCTGAAAGAGCATTACAACCCTCTGAAACTCGAAGTGCGTTCAAAAGAAAAATTATGAAATTATTTCTTTTCTTCTTAGTCATTGGTGGTTTGTTTAGCTCTGTAAATTTTGCACTTCATGGTGGTGCAATGATACCTGATTCATCTTTAGTTGATGATGGAGTGGTTCCTTGGGCTACTGATATGATTACTGCAAATGGTGGTGCAACATTTTTGATTGTATCGAGTATTACAATTATGGCTGCTGCAACAAGAAGAATTGTTGGATTAAATGGCGGAATTATTGGAAAAATTATTACATTTGGTGGAACATTTGTTTTCTTTTCAATGATTAGTATGAGTTTAACACAAACAGATCCCTCTAACTCTCAAATCTATCTATACACGTGTTATCACGCTGGAATTATTGGTGGTGCAATGTATCAAATGAATCGTTTTACTTCTAATCTTAACACTTGGGAAGATTACATGAACGGACAGTAATTATTCTACTATAACAGTTCCAACCATCCAAGGATGAACGAGACAATAATAAACAAATTCTCCTTTGTCTGAAAACTCAAATTCGTATGTAGCTCCTGCCATAATCATTCCTGAATCAAAAACTCCGTCTGGTCCCCCATCTGGAGTTCCACTTGTTGCAAGATGTGCAGCACTATCATTATTTTCCCAAACTACTGTGGTGCCGGTTGAAATGTTTAATGTTGCTGGAATATAACATTCATCGGTTTCTTCACATCCGGGTGCACCTGATCCTTCGGGAATTGAAACAATTTCTGCAGATACTTGCGGTGCTTCCATAACTGGTTCTTCCATAATCATAGTTTCAGATTCTTCTGTGTCATCTAATGTCATTCTAGGAATTTCATATAATGTATTTCCAGGTTTTTCAAACATCTCACATCCTTCCTGCATGTAATTTCCTGCTTTACACATCTCAAAAAATGCTGTATTGTCTCTTTGTATTCGATCTGCATAAAGAACGTCCGGTCCAATTGCGACTTGAACTATTCCAATTGCTGCTAGTGATGCAGCTACTAATATCATTGAATAACCAACTTTTCTATAATTATGTGGATCTTGCATTTCTGACATTTACTTTGAGGCAAAATTAGGCAAATTTAAAACTTGAGCCTTCTTAATTTCATTAGTGACAATTCAAATTCTTCATTATGAATTTCTTGGACCTATCAAGCTATCCGAATGGGGCCCGCCTATGGATAAAGTAGTTTACATAATTTTCAACCAGAATAAATCCGGCTTTATACCACTTCATGCTGGTGAATCTGACAAAACCGATCAGAAAGACTTTTTCACACAAAATGATAATTTCAAGTGCTGGATTCAACATGCTGGCAATGAAGAGAGTCTTTATCTCGCAATTTTACCTCTATGGGAGTCTGAAGCGCCAGAAAGAAAACGTATTGTAGACAAAATTATATCGAAATATCGTCCTCTATGTCAGACTGAATGATTATTTTGAATTTATTTTATCTTTAACTTCAAATAATTGCATTGTAAGAAGATCAATTGCTTTTTTCAAGTGATCAAATTCATTGATTGAATGAATTTGTCCCTCTGTAAGTTTTCTTAAAATTTTAACATTAGCTTTTGCTTCTTCATCTTTAGCGGTGACCTCCAAAGCATTGATTTTTGCCAAGATATTTTCCAAATCTTTAATCATTTCTTCTTTCGGTGCGTGTTTATCCATGTTTTTGAAATCCTTTTTTCCTATATATGACTAGAGTTGTTCATCATCAATCTCTTCAAATACATCTAAAAACTGATTACATGTACAATCTGGAATTTGGCAAGATCCTCTTCTTAGTATTGACTCTGAGGATGTGGTAGTTTTATGAATTTCATCTGTATGATGACAGCGTCTACAAATCATGTTTGTAACAAAATTCCTAGCAATTTAAGGAATTAGAACTGCACGTGCTTCGATATTTGAATTTTTTAACCGCTCAAGTACTTCATTTGCCTGTTCTAATGGAAATGATTCTGTAACAACCCTGAAATTATTTTTTTGTGCAATCTCAATTACTTTTTCCATATCTTTCATAGAACCAATTAATGTACCTCTAACTGTTTTTTCTTCAAACGCTAGGAAATTTGGAATTTTACCTACCGTGGCAATTATTACAGTACCTCCTTTCTTTACTGATTTTATGGCTGTATCTGTTACAATATCTGATGGTGCAAATACAATTGCAGCATCAAATAATCCATAATCCTCTTTAACTTTATTCAAAAATTCATCTTGTGATTCTGTAAATTGAAATGTTTTCTCTGCACCAAGATTCTCTGCAACATTCAGGTGCTCTTTCTTTCTTGATATGCCTGTTACTTCACACCCTTCTACCTTGGCAAATTGTATTGCCATATGCCCTACTCCGCCAATTCCGTAAATTGCAATTTTTTTATTTTTTTCAGGTTCTGCTGCTTTTACTGCTTTGTATGCCGTTATTCCTGGACAAAATAATGGTGCTGCATATTCTGATGACATACTTTCTGGAACTTTTGTCAGAAAGTTTTCTGATGCATTAATAAATTCTGTATAACCTCCGCGTAATGTTTCACCGGTTATTTCGTTATCTTCACAAAGGTATTCTTTTCCTTCATTACAATATGTGCAATTCATACATGATTTCAAAAGTGGTGTTATTCCAACTCTATCACCAATTCTAAATTTTGTAACTTTATCCCCAATCTCGATAATTTTTCCAACCACCTCATGTCCTGGTACTGTTGGGAATGATGGAGGAATTCCTATCTCTTGCCAATCTCCTTCTATTCCATGTAGTTGAGAATGACATACGCCACATGCTTCAATCTTGATTAAAACTTCATCAGGATTATTTATTGAATGTCTTTCAATATTTGTTAATTTTAATGGCTTGTCTTCAATCTTCTTACATTCTGAAAGAACCATTGCACGCATCATTTCTGTCATAACTGTGCCTAATCTAACACACATTTATTTTTAGTAGGACGTTCTTTATTCTAAGTATGGCTGAAATTTTAAAAAAAGATGATTTTCGACGTGTTGAACTGCTAAATTTAGTAACTAAAAATGGAAGTTTCAAAAATCTAAGTGATGATCAACTCATTCTTCTAGACAAATTGTTAAAAAAGAAAGATTACAGCAACGAAAAAAAAGCAGAAAAATCAAAGCAAAAATTACTAAAACAGATTAACATAGAAATTTACAAACGTAATGATACGGCAATCTGGAAAATTTAGATTACATACAAATAATCAATACTATGAATTATCATAATGCCCAATAATCTATCTAAAGAAACAAGTCCATATTTGCTTCAACACAAAGATAATCCTGTTGAATGGTACTCTTGGAATGATGAATCATTAAAAAAAGCAAAAGATGAAAATAAACCTATTTTCTTATCTGTCGGTTACAGCTCTTGTCACTGGTGTCATGTTATGGCTCATGAGTCATTTGAAAATGACGATGTGGCAAAAATTATGAATGAAAATTTTATTAATATCAAAGTTGATCGTGAAGAACGACCAGACTTGGATGATATTTACCAAAAAATATGTCAAATGTCAACTGGTCAAGGAGGATGGCCACTAAGTGTATTCTTGACGCCTGAACAAAAACCATTTTACGTTGGAACATATTTTCCAGTTCTTGATTCCTATGGAAGACCTGGCTTTGGTAGTTTATGTCGACAGTTGGCACAAGCATGGAAGGAAAAACCAAAAGATGTCGGCACTTCCGCCGAACAATTCATGTCAAATCTTACTAAATTAGAACGCGTTTCTGATGGTGGGGAAATTGAAAAAGCTATTTTGGATGAGGCTGCAGTTAATCTTTTACAGGTTGCAGATACTAACTATGGTGGATTTGGTCAAGCACCTAAATTTCCAAACGCTGCAAATCTTTCTTTCATGTTTAGATACTCTAAACTCTCAGGAATCACAAAATTTCAAGAGTTTGCGTTAATGACATTAAAAAAAATGGCTAAAGGCGGAATCTTTGATCAAATTGGTGGTGGATTTCATAGATATTCGACTGATGGACGCTGGCTTGTACCTCATTTTGAAAAAATGTTGTATGACAATGCACTTTTACCTCCTGTGTATGCTGAAGCGTATCAAATTACAAAAGATCCGTTCTACCTCAGTGTTGTCACAAAAACTCTTGACTATGTACTACGTGAAATGACATCTACTACAGGTTTATTTTATTCTGCTCAAGATGCAGATACCAATGGAGAAGAAGGACAGACTTTTGTTTGGAAAAAACGTGAAATTGAAAGTATCTTAGGCGATGATTCTGAAATATTTTGTATTTATTACGATGTTACTGATGGTGGAAACTTTGAAGGAAATACAATTCTAGCAAATAATATCAATATCTCATCTCTTTCATTCAAATTTAATAAAACTGAAGATGAAATTACTGAACTTTTGAAACGTTCATCAAAAAAACTACTTGATGTAAGAGATAAACGTGATCAACCTGGAACTGACGATAAAATTATCACGTCATGGAATTCTATGATGATTTCTGCATATGCTAAAGGTTATAGAATTTCAGGAAATGAAAAATATCTTAACGCTGCCACAAATGCCGCCAAATATTTTTCAGAACAATTCTCTAAACATGGATTCATACATAGAACCTTCAAAAATGATACTCCAAAATTAAACGGATATTTAGATGATTATGCATATCTTGTAAATTCTCTTATTGATGTTTTTGAGATAACATCTGACGCATATTTTCTTGATATGGCTCAGAAAATTGCAAATTATATGATAGAACATTTCTGGAATGAATCTGAAAAAACATTTTACTTTACAGCTGACACACATGAATCTTTGATAGTTCGCCCAAAAAATTATTATGATTTATCTGTTCCCTCTGGAAATTCAGTTGCTGCAAATGCATTACTGAAACTTCATCATCTTGTAAATGATGAAAAATTTCTTAAAATATCTAAGCAAATTTTGGAATTAAATGGTACTTCTGCTGCAGAAAATCCATTTGCATTTGGATATCTGCTTAATGTAATGAATCTGTATCTTAAGCATCCCACAGAAATTACAATAATTAATTCTGAAAACTCTGAAATTGTAAATTCTTTGTATAAGAAATTCATACCTGAAGGAATTATAATTCAAATTAAAGATGAAGAAAATTTGAAATTATTATCTACATATCCCTTTTTTGAAGGAAAAGAATTCTCGGAAAAAACAAATGTAACTATTTGTAAAAACTTTACTTGCTCTTTACCATTATCTGAATTATCTAAAATAGAAGAAAATCTCTAAATTTTTTGTATATCTATTCTTAAAACTTGCCCAACTTGCGGTCTGCCAAGTTTTTCATATCTATTTTTTGGCATAGTAATTGAGATATTTGTTTGTGCATAACTCTTCATTTTGATAGTTGGTTGTGCTTGAAGCATTGCTTCAAGCAATGGCATGACTTGTTCTTTTGTGTCTTGATCCAATTTCTTTGAAACATTTTCCATAATCAATTGCTTTTGTGAAATTGGTTCTGTTTGAACATCTTCGGCAAGTGCAATTTGAATTGCTTGACCATTGTCAACAATTTGCTGAATCTTATATCCAATTATTTCTGACATAATCATCGTCATTCTGTTTGGATTTATTCCTACCTATAGCTTCTTTTGGTCTAATGCCTTGGTTATTTTTTCGATATTGTCTCTCATAAATTCATGAAATTCCTGTATATCGTCTAATCTAACTTCCAATTGCTGATTTGAATATGTCTGTAAAAATGCTGAATAGACTGTACCGACTATTACTCCGAATGCTATCTCCCTTTTAGAACTAGAAAATTTACTGTATTCATTTGCAAATTGATTGTAAGAATCAGCTTGTTCAATGTAGTATTGCAGTAATCCTTCTAAAAATTTTTTATTCTCATCTGAAATTGTCATTTAACATTCTTGTTTGTGTGTATGTATAAGAATTATTGTCGAGCCAAAATCTTTGAACATCTATCAAGGGCATTAGTGATTCTTTCAGGATTTCTCGAAAAAATCACATATGATGATACTGAAATTATTAATAGTGCACCAGAACCTAATGGAAACTCTGGAACTGCTGCATACTCATCTGATTCTGCAATTATGGTATAATCTGCTACATTCATTGATTGATTTTTCTCATAAATTGGAACCAAAAAGTGACTTTCTTCACCAGCTCTCAAAAAATCTGGTTGTGTTTGAATTTTTGAAACTGTTAACACTTTTCCATTTCTGTCATATAATGTCGCAACGACGTTTATCATGTTGGCAGTAATCTCTCCATTATTTTCAATAGTTCCTGAAATTATTAAATTATTTAATTGGTCTCTTTTCATTTCTGATGAAACAATTTCAATGGCTTGATTTTTTGGTGCTGCGAGTTTATATTCAAATCCTAAATCATAACCTAAAACACTATCAATTTTTTTTTCATTTGTAATTATATCGAAACTACCTTTCATTCCTGGCATTATTATATTTGACATAACTTTTCCATTTATCGTATCCAGTATTTTTCCATCTTCATCAATTAGTGTGGCTATAATTTTTATTTTATTAACTGGTGATTTTGAATCATTCTTAATTTCACCTACAATGTGCATTATACCGTCATTTCCAATGTACGTTTGATCATTTTCAACTATTATCTCACCAAACGCTGGTTGCACTAAAAATAATAATGGAATTAAAAATACTAATTTTTTCATAAAAATGCTATAACCTTAAACGCTTAAAGATTTACTGTTCTATTCCTGATTTTGCATCGTTAAATGATTTTAATCCTGCTTGCTCTGCTTCAAATGATAGCTGTGTTAATTCTTGGGATCTGATTAATTCTAGTTCATCTCCATTTTTTATCCATCCTAAACGATGTTCATGTGACTCAATTTGATAATCTAATGATAATTTTAGTAGTTTTACGGATCTTGAGAAGGCATCTGGTGGTTGTAATTCATCATATTTGTCTAATAATTCATTGAATGTTTCAATGTGTCTTTCTCCAATTCTAATCATTTCTGTATCTGATATTGTATTCTCATTCCATTTTGCTATGCTTGAAATGAATAGTCCTTGCTCTTCTTGGATTTCTTCTTGTAATGTTTGAATCTCATTTCCAAATGCAAACCCCCGAATTTTTGCCTGATCTGCTGAATAGAAGTAAAAAACAATGATTCCTATCATGACTGCACCGATAATGATAATTGGAAATTTACTTTTAGATTTTTTTGCCTTGCGTTTTTTCAATTACTAATCGATATATTTTCCTGCTTCATCTGATTTTAATTCTATGTTGAGTTCTGTTCCGCTGATAAAAGATTCACCTCTTACAGTTCTAATTCTAGCAATAACTAGTTCATGTGGCCAAATTTCTACCACTACTTGCCCAACTTCTGGACTATCTGGTGCATCAACTATTTTGATATCTTCTTTTTTGATGCCATAATCTTGTAATTTTTTTATGCTGTGTTCAATTAGTGGTTCTGGGTCATTGTGACTTAGTGCCCACACTGTTCCAGAATATTCAATTTGCTGCAACACAGTTTCACTTTTTTTTTCGTATAAGTGTCATTCGCCTTTAATGACATTTAGTGTCATTGTGCTAACCACTCTAGATAATTGTCTAATTCTCAATGAAACTGTTTTTTCAAAATCTTCCTGTGTATCTGCATGAATTTCTGCTATTATGTCATATGCACCAAATGTAACGTATGCATTTTTTATTTCATCTACTTGTTGTAATTCTTCTAAAATATACTCTTCAGCACCTAGATCACAATTCAATAAAACAAATCCGATATGCATTTTTTCTTACACTTTTCTAACTAATCCTTGTCTTTAAGTGTTGTAAACTACCACTTTTTCTTTGTATCTCTACCTTGTCTTCCATATGATGATCGTGTACTGCTTCTTCTTTTGTATTGGTCTCTTGCGGGTCCATCTCTACTGCGTCCACCACCATAACTTGATCTTCCGCCCCCACCATAACTTGGTCTACTTCTTCCACCGTAACTTGGCCTACGTCCATATCCTGAACGCATTGGTTGTGCAACACGTCGTCCAACATCACGTTTCAATGGGTCTGGAATATGAACTTCAATTCCCATCTTTTTATTTAGATCAGTTAAATCTGATTTAATTTGTTTTTTAATAAATTTCCAATCGGCAATTGATGAGTATGATACTAATGTAATCGCTCTTCCTTTTGCTCCTGCTCTTGCTGTACGGCCAATTCTATGGAAATAAACCATATCTTGATTTGGAACATCATAATTTACTACTAAGCCTACTCTAGGAACATCTATTCCTCTTGCTGCAACATCTGTTGCAACCAATATGTCTGCTTGATTTTTTCTAAATTTCATCATTGAATATTCTCGTTTATTTTGTGACATATCTCCTTCAATTGCAACTACTTTGTATCTGGATTTTTGTAAATCTCTTGCAACATTTCTTGTTCTAATTTTTGTTGAACAAAATACTATTACTTGTCCTCTATTTTGATTAATGAAGTCTGTAAGATACTTGTGCTTCTCTCTATCCTTGATTACTAAAAATGATTGATCAATTCCCTCTCCACTTAAATCATCTGAATCAATTAGAATATTCTTTGGATTGTTTAGATATTTGTCTGCTAGTCTAAGAATTTCAGGTGGCATTGTTGCTGAAAATAATGACGTAATTCTATTTCCTGGAACTTTTTGTAGAACATATTCGATATCTTCTATGAATCCCATATCCAGCATTACATCTGCTTCATCTAATACGACATGTTTGATATCATTAGTTCTGATTGAACCATTATCCAAATGATCAATTAATCTTCCAGGTGTTGCAACTACTATCTCTGGTTTTCTACGTAGTGCATCTAATTGAATTCCAATTCCTTGTCCTCCATAAACTGTTACTACTTTGATTTTAGTGTACTTTCCAACTTTCTTTATTTCTTCTGTAATCTGCATTGCTAATTCTCTTGTTGGCGCAATTACTAGTCCTTGAATTCCTCCTCCATGGATGATGTTTTGTAGCATTGGTATTCCAAATGTGGCTGTTTTTCCAGTTCCTGTATGCGCTTGACCAATTACATCATTTCCTTGTAAAAGTTCAGGTATTGCTTGTGCTTGTATTGGAAAAGGTTTGGTAAATCCGAGCTCCTTGATGGATCTCATTATGTCTTCATTTATTTTTAATTCATCAAATGTGTTCATTTTTTTTCTGTCTAAAGCAATGACAGAGAAAGCGAACCTAATCTATCATTATTTCTAATCTGACTCAATTCGATCGTCTAATAAACCCATGCTTAGAATTAATTGATTCCTATGGTGAATAGTGTAATTGTAAATTTTGTCAAATTGTTTATAACCTATTTTTGATTTATGAGCACATGGATGAAAAAAAACAAAATGATATGGATGAACAAATTGAGGCTGAAAATTCTGAAGTCTCATGTAGCTCTTGCCCTATTGATTCCGTCGCCCAAAAAATCATGAGTTTGTTCAGGCGCAAATAATATAATCTTAGAGACAATGCAAGGTTTTTTAATTAAATTCCTCTTCTAAAATTCATGGTGGATACAAAGAAAATTGCAGTTGCTGGTGCAGCTGTAGTGCTAGTTGTAATACTTGTAACGTTTGCCACATCATACATGTCTGACTTTGACACTCCTCGGACTTCCACTAATGATGATGAATTTAAAACACTTGAACTAAAACAAGCACCTGTATTAGGTTCTAAAACTGCAACTGTAACAATTATTGAAGTTGGTGATTACCAATGCCACATGTGTAAACTTTGGTTTGAAGAAACTCGACCCCAAATCATTGAAAATTATATTAACACTGGAAAAGCAAATCTTGTTTTTGTTGATATGCCATTTCTAGGTAGTGATTCGATTCCTGCTTCTGAAGCAACATACTGTGCAGATGATCAAGGAAAATATTGGGAATATCATTCAATGCTTTTCACATACCAAGAAGATGAAATAGATGGTGGTTGGGCCAGCGCTACCCGATTACAAGCTTTTGCATTTAACTTAGGTTTGGATATTGAACAGTTTGACAAGTGTATGACCACTGATGATCATTATGCTAGAGTTAATTATAACAGACAAGTGGCTGTTACTGAATTTGGAGCAAACAGTACTCCTACATTCATGATTGTAAATACATTATCTGGGGAGTCACAAAGAGTTGTAGGCGCTCATCCATACTCTACATTTGAAAATCTAATTGATTCATTAATCTAAATTGAATAATATTTTTGGACTTGTTTATTCAAATCCATCTTACATTCTAATTACAACTGGAATCTTTTTCTTATTATTTATTCCATTAATTATAATTTCAGAATTTTTATTTCTTGAACCATTTGTGGTATTCTCTATGTATCCTGAAACTACATTGAGCTTTTCTTTAATTGTATTTTTATCAATTCTTTCATCTCTTGCAGTATCGATGAATATCTACCGTGTTAAATTAATCAAAGAAACTAAAAAAATAGGTTCAAGTATAGTTGGAACTATTATTGGGGCATCTGCAGGTGCATGTTCTTGTGGACCTATTGCATTTTCAGTTATTACAACATTTGGGACAGCTGGAAGTATCGCAAGCTCATTTCTAACAATTTATGAAATTCCAATTCGCTTAACATCTATTGGAATCCTTGGAATCGTAATTTTTGTCACTGCAAAGTCTCTTTCACGCGAGTGTAAAATGAAATTCTAGCCTAGTTCAATTTTGTTGATGTAAAAAGACAATTTTTTACAACCCACTAAAATTACTCTTCAAATTGTAATGCATTACTATGTCACGATTCTTCGTTCCAACTCGTCCATCTAAACGGGCATACGATGCTGACGAATTAGATGAGACAGACGATCAATAATAGAAGTTCTTTCTATATTTTTAAAAACGAATTACTTGGTACCTCTAAATCTATGAATACCTCTGGATGCAAAATTTTCGCCAAAATTTCAATACCACTTACTACTCTAATGCTTGGTTTGCTAAAAAATGAATTTGCATCAACTGCAAAAACTTTCTTTTCTTTAACAGCTCTCAACTGATTCCATTTTGAATCGTTTCTAAGATATTTTTCATACTCTGAAACTGTTCTTTTAAGATCAAAACCACATGGCATCAAGATTAACACATCTGGATCTGCCTTTACAATTTCTTCAATTTCCATTTTTCTTGAATGTTCGCCAGTTTTCGTTATCATGTTAATACCTCCTGAATATTCAATCATTTCTGGCACCCAATGCCCTGATGTAAAAAATGGTTTCACCCATTCTATTCCTAAAACTTTAGGTTTGTTTGAAATTTCTACTTCTTTTATTCTATTTATTCGTGAATTAAGTGAATTAACAATTTCCGCACCTCTTTGCACTTCATCAATTTTTTCTGCAATATCCTTCACACATTTTAAAATACCTTGTACATCATGAGGGCTCATTGAATAAATTTCTGGTTTCTCATCCAGAATTTCAATTGCATTTTTTACTTGATTGGTGTATGCTGAACAAACCTCACAAATTTCTTGTGAAATAATTAGATCCGGTTTTGCATTAGATACGTTTTGTACTACTAACTTGTAAATATCTTCTCCTTTCTTTGAAAGACTACAAATTTTCTCATCAATTTCTTGACTTGACATGTTTTCTGGTTCAAAAACACTCTCTATCACTTTAGGTTTGTTTGAAGCATCACTTGGGAAATTACACTCATGAGTTACACCAAATAATTTTTCTTGTGCTCCTAATTCATAAATTAACTCTGTTGCACTAGGTAAAAATGAAATAATTCTTTTATTCTTCATTTCAATTTATTGTATTCTTTGTTCTCTTTAACTTTGTGTCAATTTTTTACTAGATGAATTATTTATTATTGATAAACTTCTAGAAAATATGTGTCTAGAACAGGTTCTGATATTAGAAAAGGTATTGAACAAAACTGGCATGAATATCTTTCAAAGTATGCAAATCTTTTCTCTTCTAATGAAATACAGGGTTCTAGCCCTCCTTCAGTTTTTGTAGGCTCATATGGATACCCCAAAGTTGGTATTGGGCCAATGTTACCTCCAATCCACGGAGATACTACACTTTTAGATTCACCTGAAAGATGGCTTGGAAAAAGTCTTGAAGAAATTGTCAATTATCGATTAAATCTTGTACGTGGAATCCAAAAAACAGGAATTGAAGAGACCAATGGTCGTTTTATTGAAAGTCTTCATGAATTAGCAATGTCATCAGGCTCTATTGATTCTGAAATAGAGTTCCTGAAAAAACCTACTCCAATTCCATCTGTTGATGGCCAAAATGCACCATTTGGCCCTCTCGGTGAAATAAAGACTGCAAAATTTTTGCCAAATTCTTCTATCAAACCAATAGAAAATGCATACTATGACACTGATCTAAAAGCTGAAGATGCAGTGATGAAACTTTATAATTCTGGAATTGAAATATCCAAAATTCAAAAATGTTTCAGTATTGGAATGTTTGGTAAAAACCGAAAACTAGTTCCAACAAAATGGAGTATCACTGCAACAGATCAAATAATATCTAATGATTTAATGCATAACATACTTGATTTTGATATAATTGACACATATCGTGTCTTTAACTTTGATCATCTTGGAAATTTATTTTCAGTAATATTATTCCCTCATAGATGGATTTTTGAAATGCAAGAAGCATGGCATGATAAAAATTCAATAGGATTTGGAAATGATTATGAAAATGCAAAAGGAATTGATCATACTCCATCTATTGCAGGTGCATATTTTGCAGGTAAATTGGCAGTAACCGAGTACCTACAAAAAATCAAAAGACAATCAGGTGTTATGATATTTAGAGAAATTCAACCTGAATATGCTGTACCTGTTGGTGTTTGGCAGGTTCGTGAAGGGGTGAGGGAAGCAATGAAAAAAACTCCTCAAGAAACAAATTCATTAAATGAAGCAATCGGTCTTGCAACAAAACGAATGAGTATTAGTAAAAATGAATGGCTTGCTCATGGAAATATGCTCAAACTTGTAGCTCAAACCAACATGTCGGATTTTTTCTAATATTTGCATATTTATTGAGAGACTTCAAACGACACTCAATGGAAAACAAAAGTGTGTTTATAGCAATTCTTCTTGTTTTGTCTCCAATACTATTCACAATGGCGATATATCCTGATAGCTTTAGTCTTAGCTGGAATCAAGGTAGAGGTGGATTTCTTTTTGCAGCCGCATTCATTGCAGCAGAATTAATTGGATTAAAATTTGTAATTCCAAAAAAGCGTTTCTTTTACTGCATTCCGTTAATTGCACTCACAATAACATACTTCGTATCTCTACAATTCGGTGTTAGAGATTACATAATGAGTTTAGTCGATGTTTTTGGTGTCTTAGAATATTCTTGGGAATGGTTATTTGATTTCACAGTAATGGCAATTTTTGTCACCGCGTCTCTTGCAATTCTATTTGGAAGAAAATGGATTAGAATAGGACCTGCCGGCCCAATATTTTTAGCTGGTAATGCAATTATTTTAGCATTAGATTCTTTCTTTCCTTATGATACCCTTGGACCATTACAATACATTGTACCGTATTTTGTGCAAGCCAACGTTTGGGTAATTACTGTACTTGATCTTGGCGTTGCAACTGCACGTGATAATCTGATGTTCCTTAATGGTGACTTTGGTCCATTTGCATTACAAGTCTTCTGGCCATCTGCAGGAGTGCATAGTATAATCATCTATTCACTAGTAATGATGGCATTTCTCATAAAAATGAGAATTCCTCGTAATCGTAAAATCATTTATTTTGTTTTGGGTATTCTTGGAACTATTTTTGTAAACATGATCCGAATATTTTCATTATCTGTTTACGCACTAAAAGTAACTACTGATCCTGAAGCTTGGGAAGAATTCCATTCTGTAGCTGGAGAAATTATGTTCCTTCCTTGGTTATTCATATTCTTACTAGTAGTTACGGCAGTTGAAACAAAAAGACTCAAAAAATTAGAATCTGAAGACACATCTAAAAATAATTTGTAATACTACTTTGACCTTCAACGTCTGAAAATTCTGAAATTCTAACTCCAACTCTTCTAACTAACATAATTTGTTCAACTAATGCTTCTTCTAATAATTGGACTGTAACTTTTTTCAGTTCGTTTTCATTACTTACTGGATTTTTTAGCATTCTTGATTTAGTTTTTGTTGATAAATCTTCATTTACAAATTGAATTCCAATTGAGCGGTACATTTTGTTATTCTCAATTGCTATTTTGTTTAATTGTACACATAACTCTATTACGTTTTCTCGTAGAAATTCCAGTTCTTTAGAATTTTTCTTTAAAGTGACAATTTTACTAAACTGAATTGTTGGAGGTCTTTCTTTGACTATTTCTGTATCTATACCTTTTGCAGAATTAAAAATATATCCTCCAGTTTTTCTTCCAAAAATCTTGTTTAAATCAAAAATGTCAATTTCTCTTAATTCTTCAATTGTATGAATATTCATTTGCGTAAAGACCTCTTCTGTTTTTTTACCTATTCCTGGAATTTCTCTAATTTTAAGTGGTGATAAAAACTCCTCAACTTGTTCTGGTTTTACAGTTGTCAATCCATCCGGTTTTTTATAATCAGAAGCAATTTTTGACAGTAATTTATTTGGCGTAATTCCAACAGAACATGTGAGTTTTAGCTTATTTCTTATTTCATTTTTTAATTGTTGTGCTAAATGCTCTGCATTATGAAAATCTATTTCGGTTTTTTTTGTAACGTCTAGATATGCTTCATCTCTACCTACATACTCAAACACATCTGCATACTTTTCAATTATTTCCATTCCCTTTGATGACATGTCAGAATAATAATCAAAATCTGCTGGCAAAAATACTGCATCTTCTTCTTTTAATTTATTTTTTGCAAGCATGATTGGTATGCCTGATTTTACTCCAAACTTTCTTGCATTGTAATTTGCAGTAGCTATGGCACCGCTATCTCCTCCTCTATCTGAAAATATACAAACTGCAACACATTTTCCTTTTATTTTAGAATCTCTAATTTCTTCACACTGTGCATAAAAATAGTCAAAATCAACATGAAATACAATTCGTTTTTCCATAATGTGTTTTAAAATTCAATTCTTATTACAATTACGTAATTTTATATCTGAATCTGAACTAAGTATCTTTAATGGATTCGGCAATTGAAGTAAATGATGATGGTGTTAAGGTAAATCCTGAAATCATGGAAAATGAAAAATTCTATCATTGTATTTTCAAGGATAAAGTGATTCTAGTCTTCAAGGATCATCAGGAATTTTTGAATTGTTTTGAAATTGAAGAAACAGAAATAGTAGACAAAATCAAATCCTCAAAAGACGATGATGTGCATTCTATACTTGAATCTTATATTGAAAAACAGAAGCTTAAAAAACAATAAACTTGTCTTACTGTATTAATGAGTTCAAATTCTGATGCATCTGATATTCTTGATGAAATATTAGAAGATTCAAAAAAACCTGAAAGTGCACCAGAACCACAACCTGAACGTGCACCAGAACCACAACCTGAACGTGCATCAGAACCACAACCTGAACGTGCACCAGAACCACAACCTGAACGTGCACCAGAATCTACAATTAACGAAGAATCTGAAACGAAATCTTCAAAAAAACCATTTAGTCCAGAAGAAAAACCTACACGAAAATTAATTTTGGTAGGGGTAAAACCTTTGGTAACGTATGTGAATTCAACATTAACACAACTATCGACCTTACCCACTGTAACAATTAAGGCTAGAGGTCAACGTATTACTCAGGCCGTAGATGTATCTCAATTCATTATGAAACGTATGCATTCTATTGGCTATAGAATATCTGATGTAAGAATATCATCTGATGCATTGGAATCAAGAGATGGAAAAACCCGTAATGTTTCTACCATTGAAATTGATATCTCAAAATAAGTATATCATAATTTGAATAGAAATTCTACTCCAAAATAGATTAAAACTACACTTAATCCTATAATTATGATCTTAAAATTTCTTTTTGATAGGTAATTTTTTGCTCTTGAGGAAAAGGCTGCGATGGTAAATAACCATGCATAATCCATCCAGATATGAAATAAAAACAGAACTACAATTCCAACTATTCCAAAAATTTGTATTGATTCTGAAATTAATACTAATCCGATTGTTAACCACCATATAATGAAAAATGGATTTAATGCACTAAGAAGAATTCCTGTTACAAATGGTCCTTGACTCGACTTCGTTTCTAAACTAAATTTCTGTTTCATTACTGCTCTAATCTGTAATAAAGCAAATCCAAATAATCCTATGGCCCCTAATATTGTAATTGTAGTTCTAATCTCTGGAATATTTTCAATAGAAAAAAATCCTATTCCTAACAAAAGTATCAATGGAAATTCTACGACGGTATGTCCTACCGCCATTTTTATTCCTGAAATCTTCCCTTCACGTAATCCATACATTACGTTTGCTGCAAATAATGGACCTGGTGACATTACGCCTGATGCAGAAATTACTATCACTAATCCTAAAAAACCAAATATCTCTTGCATATTGAATTGAATTTGATCTAGATATTAACGATAGATATGGTCGCCTAAATCTTTTGTATTTTGTGTTGCTTGTTGTAATTGCTCTTCAATAATTTTTGATTCATTTTCTAGTTTTGTTAAATTACAAGATATTCCTGGAATAATTTTGGAAAATGTTTCACATAAATTTGCTGTAGCCTTGAAATCTGGGATCTCTTTATTTGAACTTACTAGCAATACGATAACATCTAATCCTCGTGTTGCACCTTCATTCAATAATATTCCTGATATTCCTGGAATTGTTGCATGATCTACCATTGTAATTCCGCTCTCAACAAGTTTTCCTCTTGCATTTCCTGTCGATGCAACTCCAAACACGTCTAGTTCGTTTGATCCTTTGACTGTGATACTACTAACAATTGTTGAACATTTTTTTTCTTCGGCCCAATCCAACATCATTCTTGCAGCAGTTCTATGCATTGTTACATCAAGAGTAAGAAAAGATGAAAATATTCCAACTTTTAGATCCTTATTCACGAATATTCTGGTTGCATAATTTGGCATTCCGTTTTTTACAATACTAATTGGTGGAAATTTGTCTGAATCAATATTTGCCTGTAACTCAAAATTTGACGTATTAATCAAAGATTCTGTAGCTATCGCACTTGTGATTCCAGAAGATGGGAATCCGTTAACTAGTGTACCTCCTTCCAAATTTATCGGTACGATCTCTTTGATTTCTATATCATTAGTCATACTATACTGCATATACTACATCTAAAATAATTTATCTTTCTAGGAAAACTTTAAACTGTAAGTAATTCACAATTTGACGAATGCCCGAAAAAATTAAAGTCGCATTAGTTGGTTTAGGAAACTGTTTTTCTGGACTTATACAAGGTATTGAATACTATTCAAAAAATCCTTCTCAGAAGGTTACTGGCATAATACATGAAAATTTACGTGATTATACTATTCATGACATTGAATTTGTCGCTGGATTTGATGTTGGTGCCAATAAGGTCGGAAAACCAATCAATGACGCAATTTACGAATTGCCGAATATGGTAAATTGGATTGATAAGAATGACATGCCTAAAGCAAATGGGAATGTCTATGAAAGTCCTGCTCTTGATGGCGTTGGAATATGGGTGGAAAACAAGGTAAAACCAATTGAAAGTGGAAAATCTGAATCTGAGTTACGTGAAGAAATAATCAAAGTTTTGAAAGAAACAGGTGTTGAAATTATAGTCTCATATTTGCCTGTAGGCTCTGAAAAGGCAACTCAATTTTGGGCTCAAGTGTGTCTCGATACAAATACGGCATTTGTAAATTGCATGCCTGCATTTATCGCATCTGATAAAGAGTGGGCTCAAAAGTTTACTGATAAAAATATTCCAATTATTGGTGATGATATTAAAGGTCAGGTCGGAGCAACAATTGTTCACCGAACACTTGCACGATTATGTGATGAACGTGGAACAAAGATAGAAAAAACTTATCAGATTAACGTTGGTGGAAATACAGATTTCTTGAACATGAAAGAACAAGAACGTCTTGTTAGTAAAAAAATATCAAAAACTGAGAGCGTTCAAAGTCAACTTACTGATAGATTGGATGATGATAATATCTATGTTGGACCTTCAGATTTCATTCCTTTCTTAGGCAATACAAAACTCATGTTTATGAGGATTGAAGGTAGACAATGGGCAAATATTCCATATAATATGGAAGTTCGACTAGAAGTAGATGATAAGGCAAATTCTGCTGGAATAGTTATTGATGCAATAAGACTCGCAAAAATTGCTCTTGATCGTGGTTTGGGTGGTCCAATCATTCCTGCATCTGCATATCTAATGAAACATCCAATACAACAAATGACTGATCCTATTGCAAAAACTGAAATTGAAAATTTTGTAAAAGGAGAATAACCGCTCTAATCTTATTCATAACACTACAAAGTTTGTTACCAAAGTCAAAATTACTTGTTCATGTTAATTATGCAACTCTATGTATCATGATCTTTAATGGTTCATGTAAAAAAAGTTGAGATCTTTGGTTTCAAATCATTCGGATTCAAAAACACGATCGTAGATTTTGAACCTGGTTTGGTATCAATTTCTGGACCTAATGGTTCTGGTAAAAGTAATATCTTAGATGCAATTACTTTTGCACTTGGTGAAAATAGAGCAAAAATAATGCGTGCGCCAAATTTACGTGGTCTTATGCATGATGTTGAAGGTTCAACAAGACGTGGACCTAAAATGGCTAGAACTAGTGTACATTTTGATAATCTTGATAGAAAAATTCCTGTTGATTCTGATATTGTCACAATCACAAGAGAAATGAATGAAAAAGGTGACAACATTTACTATCTAAATAAAAAGAAGGTCATACGCTCAAAAATTTTAGATCTTATGGAAATTGCAAATGCGGGTCTTAATCAAATCAATAACGTCCAACAAGGAACTGTCACTAGAATCTCCGAAATGACTTCTGAAGAAAAAAGAATTGTCATAGAGGATTTAATTGGTCTTTCTGCTTTTGATGAAAAGAAAAAGGAAGCAGAAAAACAATTGACAGATGCAGATCATAAATTGGAAATTGCAATGGCTAAGATGGGTGAAGTAAAGAAAAGAATTGATGAGTTAGAAGAAGAACGAAATAAAAAACTTCGATATGACCTTCTTGAACGTGAATTAAATCGATATCGTGCAATATCTGCCGCAACAAATCTAAAAACAATTCAATCTGAAAAAATATCTAAAGATAAGACTCTGAATTCTTTAAATTCGGAGATAAAACATCTTGAAGAAGAAAGAGCTAGTCTCAGAAAAGATGCAGCAGAGATTAGGGCACAAAAAACAAAATTCATGGATGAAGTTAATGCCTATAACAAATCAAAATCTGAAATAGAGACAAAATTAAGTTATGAAAGACGAAAATTCGATGAAGCTGATAGTTTAATCAAAACAAGTACCAATCGTCTAACTGAAATTGATACCAATCTTCCAAATCATAAAATAAATCTTAATAACTTACAAATCCAAAAATCATTCTCTGAATCCCAAGTATCATATTTTAAAAATCAAATAAACAATCTCCGTGAAACTGAAAAATCATTTGATGAGAAAACAAATGTTCTCCGAGTTCAAAAAACTGAAGCATTACGAAAACAATCTCAAGTCATAAATCAAAAACGTGACGTTGATGGAAAAATCCAACGGCTAACTGATAAAATAACAAATACAAAGTTGGCAGTTGGTGAGTATGAATCTGGATTTACAAATGCATCTGAAAAACTCTCATCTAATCAGGAAAAATTTAATTCACTTTTGCAAAGTCTTGAAACATTAGATAAACAAAAAATAAAACTTGAACGTATAATTGAAAATCATAATGCTTCTATTTCTGAAATTAATTTAAGAATAAAAAAATTCACTGATGATAAAACAAGATCTGAAAGTGATATTCATGAACTATCTGAATTAATAGATGCATCATCTAAAGGTGCAAACAAATATGAAACAAAAATTAAATTTGCTAAAGGAATAATGCATGAAGACTATTCAATATCAAAACTCAAACATAGTACACAAGATTTTGGAATAGAAGGTCTAGTTTATGAAATTCTTTCATGGGATAAAAAATATGAACGTGCATCGCTTGCAGTTTGTTCTAATTGGATAAAAGCAGTAGTTGTAAAAGATTTTGAATCTCTTATTTCTCTTGCCGAATTTGTCACAGATAAAAAATTACCAAAACTCAAAATCATTCCATTAGAATCAATTCCTGAAGTAAAAATTGAATATCCACAACAAAATGGTGTTTTAGGTATATTATCTGATTATGTTAAATGTGAAAAAAAGTTTTTGGGACTCAAAAATTTCCTTTTTGGAAATGTTGTGTTGGTTGAATCACGAAATACTGCGATTCAATTATCAAAATCAGGATTCAAAACAATTACCATATCCGGTGAATATTTTGAAGCGAAAACAACATCGGTTACAATTGATAATAACTCAAAAATTTCAAAATTAACCAAAATTATTAACATGAGTGATTCGGTTGAAGGACTTCAACAAATGATTGCCTCACTTCGACAAACAGTCACAAAAAAGAAAAATCGTGCAAAAAAATTGGATTTACTAGTAAAAAATTATGAAAAAAGACTGTCTTTATCCGAAGTTGGAATGACTACTACTATCAATAGTCTCTCTGAACTAAAAACTCGAATATCTCAAATATCAAATAATAAAAAATCTTTTGACTCAAGAATCAATCAATTAAAACGAACACAAGAACGATTTTCACGAGAATTAATTAATCGTAAATCACATCTGGAATCCTTGAAATCTCAAATTAAACTTGTTAGAGATAATTATGCAGAACCTCAAATGGATAGAATTGCAAATGAACTTACCCTTGTTAATGAAGAAATAGTCGAACAAGATAAAAAATTAGCGCCCATACACAGTGAACTTAAACAAAAACAATCTCATCTCGCTGAATTGATGGCTCATGATACAAAAATTACTGCCGAAAAGAAAAATCTTCAGCATACCTGTTCAACAATGAGTCAAGAAAAATATCATTTAGAAGTTGAAATACGTCGTGCATCAAAAGATAATGAAACTGCTGAATCTGCACTTGTCACATTACGTGATGAAGAGCAAAAACTCATTTCAACTTCTGGCACTTCAGTAGAAAAAATGTCCGAATTTGATAATAGTCTTGAAAATTTAAACTCCAAGGAACGTGATTCAACAAAAGAAATCACTTCCCGTGAAAGAAATACTGATGCATTAAATCGTGATCTTACTGATCTGCGTCAAAAAGAATCTAAAATAACCTCTCTTCTTGCCACTTTTGGATTTGACAAAACTATTGAAGTATTTGATGTTGAATCTACTATTTCATCACTTGAGTCTGAACAAAATCGTATAAAAAACTCTCTTAATGCTGGTGCACCATTACAATATGTAGAAATTTCAAATGGATACAAATCTTCGTCCTCTAAAAAGAATATGCTTGAAAAAGAACGTAATACAATTGTTGCATTTATTGAATCTGTAGAAAAAGACAAGAGACAGACATTCCTTGATGCATTTGATACCGTTGATACACAGGTAAGAGATGCATTCTCAAAAATGACTGGTGGCAGTGCTTGGTTAGAACTTGAAAATGAAGATGACATATTTAATTCCGGATTAAATTATTTAATTCAATTCCCTGGAAAACCAAAAAGAGAATCAACATCAATTAGTGGTGGTGAAAAAACTCTTGCTGCAACTGTTTTCGTATTGGCACTTCAAAAATTAAATCCATCACCATTCTATCTATTTGATGAAGTTGATGCACATCTTGATGCCCCAAATACGGAAAAATTATCTAATATAATTAAAGAAAGGTCTGAAGGCAGTCAATTCATTATGGTTTCTCTTAAAGACTCTGTTGTAGAAAAGGCACGTCTAATTTATGGTGTATTCCCAAAACATGGTGTATCTCATGTTGTAAAATACAAGGATAAGCGATTGTTATCTTCTCTAGAAAATCAACAATAGTTATTTTTCTGATAATTTTGCAATGTGTGCTATGATTCCTGTGTAGTCTACATCTCCAAATCCTGCATCTTTTGCATCAGCATAAATTTTTCTTGCAAGTTTCGCCATAGGTAGTTCTGCATTACATGAATCTGCTGCATCATAAATTGTATCAAGATCTTTTTTCAAATTCGCAAGTGTAAATGTAGGTTCATAACTTCCTTTGATCATTTTGTAGGCCTTGTTTTCACTCATACCTGTTTTAAAATAAGTTGAATTCAAAATTTTCAAAAACATTTCTGGATCAAATCCTGCTTTTTTTGTCAATGTAATTCCTTCTGAAAGTGATAATGCGAGCATCGAAATTTGTAAATTCATTGCCAGTTTAATTGAGTGTGCAGTACCAGTATTTCCTAAGTAAAATGATTGTTCTGCTATTGCATCAAAAACTTTTTTAAATTTTTCAAAAATATCTTTTCTACCTGATGCCATTAGTACCAATTTCCCATCAATTGCAACATTTGGGCCGCCCATAACAGGTATTTCTAAATAATTTATGCCTGCAGTAGTAACTTTTTCTGAAATTTCTTTGCTTGAATTTGGATTAACTGTACTCATATCTGCAATACACATTCCATCGTGTTTTCCTATAATTACACCTGAACTACCAAAAATTACATCATTTACTGCATCCGCATCTTTTACTACCGTTATCACTAAATCTGAATTCTCTGCAACATGTTTGGGTGATTCAACAACTATCGCTCCATTTTTTTTAAGATTCTCAGTTTTTTCTTTAGTTCTGTTAAAAACTATTACTTCATACCCTACGTCAAGTAAATGTAATCCTACTGCTTCACCTAACATTCCTGTTCCAATAATGCCAATCTTCATTATCTTCTTTCTTCCTCTACTAATTCCCAATCACCTTTTCCAATTCTTGGTGCGGTAAATTTCAAATGACCAATAATTCTATCTCCTTTTCTAACCATTGCAAAATCTGCTTTTTTTGTACTGTAAACTTTTTCTTTAGCCTTGTATCCTCCTTCTATGACTTTAACTCTAAATTTTTTACTTGCTTTAACGATTAAACTTCTTGCTGTCTTTACGTCTCCCATCCATGAAAACATTTCAAACGTACCAAAATTCTCTGTTTTAATAACATAATCATACAATCTTGCTTCAAACTTCATTTTTCGTTTTATTGCTTCATCGTTAAGCCACTGTACAAGTTCTTCTCCTGACCCCTTCTCTGAACCAAAAGTTTCTGATTCTCTCATGGTTTATCATTAATTTTACTATACATGAAGTTATCTTGGTGGTCCCCATGTTTCTTCAATAGTGGTTTTTCCATCTTCTGTGTACACAAAATATTTTTTTCCACATCTAAAACACTGCCACACAAATTTTTCTTCTTCCTTTTTTTGATATTGCATAGGTAACAAACACGTTGTACAATCAAGTGACTCAGGTATTTCTGTGGAATCGAGAACTGGTAATTCCCTTTTCTTTTTTTCTTGCATTCTATTTAACTAGATTTTCAGTTATAGATATCTGATCTGTATGAAAATTGAATTTGCGTTGAAATGAATTTCTAGTAGCCTCTTGCAAATAGAGGTCTACTAGTACTCTGATCTGAGCATTTAATACATTTTGAACTTGTATCATCGGAATCACTTGTTATTACTCTCACATCGGCACTAGTTTCTTCTTTAATTTCTTCTTCACATTTTGGATTATCACAAATCGGTGCTTTAATCAGTCGTCCTTTTTCTAATTCCGTCTTGAAATCATTGTATGTTTCAACTTCAATTGTTCTATCTTCTAGAATTTTTTTTGCATCTGAAAACATATCATTATGAATTTTATCCAATTCTGAAACTACTCTTTCTACAAGACCTGTAATTGCTTGATCGTCTTTTTGGCGATTATGTCTTCTAGCAAATGTAACCTGATTTTTTTCTAAATCTTTTGGTCCAATTTCAATTCGTAATGGGATTCCTTTCATTTCCCATTCATTAAACTTGAAACCTGGTTTAAGCTCTTCTCTATTATCAACTTGCACTCTAATCTCCGCATTTTTTAGTTTCTCTTCAATTTCTTTTGAGACTTTTTCAATTTTTTCTCTGTCCTCATCTGAATAATAAATTGGAATTACGACTACCTGAATTGGTGCAACTCTTGGAGGTAACACCAATCCCTTATCGTCCCCATGGACCATAATCATTCCACCAATTAATCTCCATGAAACCCCCCACGATGTCTGCCATGCATAACTCTCTACATTTTCTTTATCTGCAAATTTCACCTCAAATGGTTTTGAAAAATTTTGTCCAAGAAAATGTGATGTACCCATCTGCAATGCCTTGCCGTCTGGCATTAATGACTCCATGGTAAAAGTATACACTGCTCCTACAAATTTTTCTTTTTCAGATTTTTTTCCAGTAATTACTGGAATTGCTAATTCTTCTTCAACTGTTTTTTTATATAATTCTAAAATATCTATAACTTCTTTTTGTGCTTCATCACTGTTTGTATGAACTGTATGTCCTTCTTGCCATAAAAATTCCGATGTTCTCAAAAATGGTTTTGTTGCTTTAATCTCTGCTCTTAATGCTGTATTCCAAAAATTAATTTTTAAGGGTAAATCTCTCCAACTTCTAATCCATTTTGAAAATAATGTGTAAGCTAAAGTTTCTGAGGTTGGCCTTAATGCCAATCTATCTCCAAGTTCACCTTCTCCTGATTTAGTTACCCAAAATACTTCGGGATTAAATCCTGCAAAATGATCTTTTTCTTTTGTTAATAGTGATTCAGGAATTAAAGTTGGTAAAAATCCATTTCTATGACCTGTCGCTGCAAATTTTTTATCAAGTGAGGATTTTATTGATTCCCAAATAGAATATCCGTCTGGTCTTAGAACAATCAAACCTTTTACTGGAGCATAATCTACAAGCTCTGATTTGATGACCGTTTGTGTATACCACTCACTAAAATCTTCTGATTTCTTTACAGTGACTCCAATCTCTTTTCCCATTTGAAAAGACAAGAATTTTGTAATTATTTAGTCTTGTTTCTAGACATTTGAAACCTAGAATTATATTGAAAATCATGAGTTATGAGACATATGGCTAAACAAGATCTTCTTGCTATAATTGAAAAAATAATTTCCTTAGATTCTCAAATGAGATTTGCATCCATAATTGATCTCAAAGGTAACATTGTTGAAGGAATAATGAAAACCGGTAAAAATTCACTTGAAACACAAAGACAAGAAGAAAATTTTTGTAAACAGGTATCTCAAAGACGAAAAATGAGAAGGGAATTTGATCGTCCTCTTGGAAAAGTAAGATATGTCCATGTTGAGCGTGAAAAAGTTACCCAGTTTGTTATCTATACTACAAGAAAAACTATCTTCTTTACGATGGAACCGGAATTAACAATACAACGAAAAATGAAAATTGTTTCTCAAATTAAGCGAATTACTGCTAATCTTTGAGTGCATCGCCTTTACACAAGACGCTTCCCATAACTCTGCTTTGAAAATTTGTACAAACAAAACATTGAATGAAATGAACCTCATCTTTTAAGACTGGGCATTCAACAAATTCTTGTTTCATTTTTTTCAGCATTTTAGGGCTAACTCCTTTCAACTTCAATTTTCCTTTCTCGTCCATCATTCCGCCTTCTTTTAGAATTTCTTTTACATCGTTTGGAAGTTTTTGTCGTCCTTCTCTTGCTTGAACTTTTACTTCGTATTTGTGTTCTAATTCGTCAACCATGGTCAAATTTCCATGAAGGCTGATTTATTACTAGCTATTGTAGATCGGATTGTTTTATTTCAACTTTTATATGATGAACTTTTTTTGTGAAAATAGAAAATAATTGTTAGCAATTTTTGATGTTGAAGGGGTATTGTATGATGCAGAATATCTGCCAATTCTTGCTGAAAAAATAAACAAGGAAGAGGAGATTTGGGATATCACAAAAAAAGGTATTCAAGGTTCAATAAATTGGGAAGAAGGATTAACTAAGAGAGTAGAACTTTTGAAAGGCATTGATTTTGAAACATGTAAACAAGTTGCTGACTCTTTACCAATAATGACTGGTGCACGAGAAGCCTGTAAAACTCTAAAAGATGCAGGATGGAAAGTAATGGCTGTATCTGGAGGGTTCACAATTATGACTGATAGATTGAAAGATGAACTAAATCTTGATCATGTATATACAAATGAATTGATATTCAAAGATGGAAAATTGGATGGTGTAAAAATTAATGTCGATTCTGATAAAGCAAAATCTGCTAGAGTAAAAATTGAAGAATGGAATATTACTAAAGATGAAATTGTTGTTATTGTTGATGGTGCTAATGACATAAAATTATTTGATATATGTAATCTTGGTATCGCATATCGTGCACAAGATTTGGTCAAAGATCTTGCAACTACTACTTTAGAAGAAAAAGATCTTACAAAAATAATTCCTATAATTAATGAGCATTATTCTATGGAACTCCCTATGCCTGTATCTTCATAGGATTGAAAAAACTCAATTATAGCAAATTTTTCTATTAACCATTGAGCTTGCAAATAACACCAATTCATTTAAAAAATGATATTCAACCTACTGATGATTTGGTTGATCTTTTACTATCCTCTTCTAAAACATCTCTTGAAAATGGTGATGTATTAGTAATATCACAAAAAATCATATCAAAACATGAAGGTAGAGTTGTAAATCTAGACTCTATCATTCCATCTGAATTATCTATTGGTATCGCATCTGCATATGATAAGGATCCAAAATTGGTTCAAGCAATTTTATCAGAATCAGAACGAATTGTTAGAATGGAACATGGTGTAATTATTGTTCAAACTAATCATGGGTTTATTTGTGCAAATGCAGGAATCGATGAAAGTAATGTAGAAAATGGTTATGCCACATTACTTCCAAAAGATTCTGATAAATCTGCACAAGAAATACGATTAAAAATTTTACAGCAAACTGGAAAAAAGATAGCAGTAATAATTTCGGATACATTTGGTCGTCCTTTTAGGATGGGGCAAACTGATCATGCTATAGGTGTAGCCGGTATTGATACTATTTTACACTATGAAGGTACACCTGACACTTTTGGTAAAATTTTACGAGTTACTGCAACTGCCATAGTTGATGAACTTAGTTCTGCAGCAGAACTTGTAATGGGTAAAACTAAAAAATGTCCTGCTGCAATCATCAAAAATTTTGAATTTAAAGAAAATACTGGAAATATCAATAACATACTTCGTTCTAAAGAAGAAGATCTATTCAGATAATTAATAAAAAGTAAAATCTTATAGAAAATGTTGGAAATGTTACGTGCTGAACTTCATTGTCATAATGTCTACTCCAATGGTCATGTAGGTGATTTGGAACCTCCTTTTGATTCAAACGTGACACTAAATGAACAATTAGAAAATTCATTAAAATCAAAACTTGACATATTATTTGTAACAAATCATAACACCTTAGATGGCTTCAAACAAATAACAGATTATAAACATGACCATGAAAAATTCTCAAATCTAAAAGTGTATCCTGCTGTAGAAGTAACTACTGACAAAGAAGCGCATGTTCTTGTTTATGGTTTACAAGATGAAATAAAATCAAATCAAACTATAGATGAAATACTTGATGCCGCTAAAGTACAAGATGCTGTAACAATCGCTCCTCATCCCTTTAGTTTGGTTGATGCTTTACGTGATGATTCCCTAAAGTGTGATTTATTTGAAGTTTTTAATAGTTCGAATGTTGATTTACATTCAAATAAAAAAGCAGAAATTTTTGCAAAAAATAATAATTTGTTAACAACTGCTGGAAGTGATTCTCATGTTGCATCTACTATCGGAAGATGTACGAATTTGATAAATTCTGAAAATAATCTTGATGATGTCATATCTGCAATGAAAAAAGGTAAAATCTCTATTGAAAAAACTGAATATATCACACGTCGTGAAATCTTAGAACATATTCGGTATAAAATTGAGAATTCTAAAGATTACATAGATCAATATGTACAAGAATTCTACCCAAAATATTCTTGGTTGTTTAATCTAATGTATAGATCATACATGATTACTAAAAAATCACTAATCTGGGATGCTACTTTGAAGATTGCATTATTTGGATTACGAAGAATTTCATACAAGATAAATTTTGAAGGTTATGATCCGTCTGCCTTTCGAACACGTGATATTCCTACAATTACAAAAATGATATTTTAATCTCTGTAGGCAGAGCTAAAAAGAACTAGATTTTAATATAGAACTGTTAATTTTTTGTTAGGTAGAAATGTCTGAACCAGAAAAAACTCTAGATGTACGAGGATTATACTGTCCATCTCCTGCAATGCAAACTGTAGTAGAGCTTTCAAAAATGCAGGTTGGTAAAATACTCCTTGTACTGGCCGATGATCCTGCTGCTGAAGATGATATTTCAGACTTGTGTAGAACTCGTGGTCATGAACTTGTAGAATTGAAAAAAAATGGTAGTGATTTAGAATTTACAATTAAAAAAATAAAGTAATTTTATTTTTATTCTGATAAATATTTGTCAACATCAATTGCTGACATACATCCAAATCCTGCTGCTGTAACTGCTTGTCTATATCTATGGTCATGAACATCTCCTGCGGTAAATACACCTTTTACACTTGTTTCTGTATTTTGCTTCTGAATAATGTATCCATTTTCATCCATTTCTAATTGATTCTTGAATAATTCTGTGTTTGGCTCATGACCTATTGCTACAAAAACTCCTCCCATCTCCAGAGTTTTATTCTCTCCAGTTTTTGTATCTTTTAGAATTATCTGTTGTACTTTTTGGTCTCCTTTAATATCTTCAATTTCACTGTTCCAATGAACCTCAATATTCTCGTTACTTAATGCGCGGTCTTGCATTATTTTGCTTGCTCTGAATGCATCTCGTCTATGAATAATGTGAACCTTTGATGCAAATTTTGTAAGAAATGTTGCTTCTTCCATACATGTATCTCCCCCACCAACAACTGCAATATCTTGATTTCTGAAAAATGCACCATCGCATGTTGCACAATAAGAAACTCCTTTCCCACTGAATGTTTGTTCTCCTTCGATGCCAATTTTTCTTGGTGTTGCACCAGTACAAACTATTACTGCTTTTGCTTCATACTCTTCTGAGCCTGTTAAAACTTTGAATGGTTTTGTACGAAAATCAACATTCACAACTACATCATCAATAATTGTAGTATCCATTCTCTCTGCTTGTTTTCTCATGGTTAACATTAAATCTGGACCCATTATGCCTTCTTCAAATCCTGGATAATTTTCAACATCTGTTGTGTTCATGAGTTGGCCTCCTGGTAAAAGTCCTGAAATTATTAGTGTATCATGTCTTGCTCTTGAACAATAAATTCCTGCAGTATATCCTGCAGGTCCTGCACCAATTATAATAACGTCATATGCTGTCTTTGATTTTTTTGGAAAATCTGGAGTTTTTGGTTCATCATTTGAACCTCTATCTTCCATAACTAGTGAACTATCATCACCTGACATCATAATAATTTACTCTATGATTATAATTTAAATCAATTTAGACTTGTCAGGATCTCAGTGTGTTTTTTACATAGTTTGCTTATTTCAAGTTGTGAGAACAAAAGATCCTTCTGCCAATGAGCATTATTCAATCTGCATTCAATATTTTCACAAAATGATTCTCCTGTTATATTGTAAAAAATGATTTGTAAGAGATATCCCTCTAAAACTTTGGTTAATCTTTTATCGTTATATTCTAAAAATTTATCTTTGTATTTTTCTTTAGCAGATTTTATATCCAAACCTTGTGTTCTCAACTTCATTACTTCGAAATAGTATTCTTTTGGTTTTGCAGGGGCTTCTACTATTCCTGTAGTAGAAATAATTGAAGGATTGGCACAAATCACTGCTCTTGCATGATATCTTTTATCATTTTCATCAAATGTACATGTTAGTCTATTTGTCAGAATTACATGTAATGTTTCATTATTTTCATTAAGATATCTGAGAATCTTTTGTAATTCAAAACCGTCATACATGAAAACTTGACTTATTTCTTCAGCATCTTCAATTTTGGTTGTCGAATCCATAACTGAAGAATTTCTACATAATTCCTCCTCAAATTCAATCTCGGTATCATTCGAGTCATACTTTGAAAATGAATTTTTGATATCTGTGATTCGAGTATTTGATAATTCTTTGATATTTTTGAGATTAAATTCTTTGAAAATATTCTCTTTTATTTTGACTTCAAATGGAAAATTATCTTCTAAAAATTTAGTTAATTTCTCAATATTAATTTCTGAAATTGCCGGTTCTTTGTATAATATTATTTTTTTAAAGTTCAAATAGATTATTTTGGAATCTTATTATCAAATTCTTTAATCTTTTGATCAGTTATCTCAGCTGCTTTTTTTCCAGAGTAAAGCATTGAACCGAATGTTGGTCCCATTCTCGCTAATCCATAAGTCTCTGTAACTGACATTCCTGCAGCGACTAATCCTGGATATACTTCTCCTGTTTTGTGTACTACGTGTTCTTCGCCATCTTCTACCCACATTGGATCCATTCCTTTCCATTCTACTAATTGTCTATCTACTAGTCTCTTTACTGCAACTGAATCATGTCCTGATGCATCAATAATCATTTTTGCTTCTAACGCAACAGGATCTACACATGTAATGTTTCTTGGTAGTGCTGAAACTGGCATCCAGTTTACAACAATTCCTGCGACTCTTCCATGTCTCATAACCAAGTCATCAAATTTTGTTAGATTCAAAAATTTCACTCCTGCATCACATGCTGCTCCAATTAATTTAGAAACTGCATGCGGACCTGGTGTAAGATATAATCCTTCTCCGACTTTTTTGTAAGGAATTCCTATTTCATCCCAAATTTTTTGTGCTGGTGCACGTACTGTTACAGGATTCATCATGTAACCTCCAAGCCAATATCCTCCGCCTAGATAGTTATTTTGTTCAATAACTAAAACTTTGTAACCCATTAATGATAATTCTCTAGATGCAGTTAGCCCTGCAGGTCCAGCTCCTATAATTATGATATCACTTTCTGCTCTATCCTGTAAAACATCATAGAATTCTTTTGCAATTGCTCTAGTAATTTCTACTTCTTTTGCATCTGCAAAAATTTTATCTGGTCTTTGTTCGTTAACTGATTCTTGCATGGACTTTTTTATTCTCAAACTCATTAATAGCTTTGGGTATTCTTATTCGAAATTAGGTTATACTAACACAAACCGGCAAAAATGTATACTTTGTTTAATCGATGTGTGTAACTTTACCTATATCAAAAACTTATAACTACACTGCGATCAAAAATAGACAGATGGCACAACAGCTAAGACCATCAAAACCGGCTGATAAACAGTCAAAGATTGATTGGTCCAGAAGACAAGAAGCAGAAAATTTTGCTGAAACCGTGAAGCTATTCCGACAAGGCAAGATTGATCCTGACATGTTCCGTAGATTCCGTTTACAACATGGGGCATACGGTACACGTATGACTGATGATTATGCGATGGTTCGAATCAAAGTTCCAGCAGGACAAGTGTATCCAAATCAATTAGAAAAAATTGCTCAGTTAAGTGAGATGTATTCAATTGGCAGTGCACATTTCTCAACTCGTGAAAATATTCAACTTCACTGGGTAATACTTGAAGATGTTTCTGAAATAATGCAATCGCTTGCTGATGTTGGCATGACATCACGTGAAGCATGTGGAAATACCGTAAGAAATGTAATGTGTAGTCCTATGTCTGGTGTTTGTAAAGATGAAATTTTTGATGCAACTCCATATGCAATGGCAATTGCAAGATTTATGCTTAGAAATCCAATATGCCAAGGACTTCCACGTAAATTCAAATTTAATTTTACGTGTTGTGAAAAACATGGAATGATACGAATTGTGGATGTTGGTCTTTTACCTCAAATCCAAGAAATTGATGGAGAAAAAAGAAAAGGCTTTAAAATTTTCTTAGGTGGTGGATTAGGAAATCGTTCATTTGTAGGTCATCAATTAGAAGACTTTACTCCTGTTGAAGATTTACTTTATACTTCGATGGCCGTAATTAGAATTTTTGACAGAATGGGTGACAGAAAAAATCTATCTCGAAATAGAATGCGTTATTTGGTAAACGATTTGGGTTGGGAAAAATTCCAAAACCTTGTCTTAAAAGAAAGAGCTGTTGTAAAAGCTACTCAATCTGTTATCGTTAAATTAAATATTGATGAGAGTGTAAATGAGATTCAAAGGCCAATATCTGTTAATGATGAATCTGCTTCTGTTCCTGATGGATATGCAAGATGGGAAAAAACCAACGTTGAAAAACAATCTCAATCTGGTTTTAATTCTGTATTCATTGGTTTAGAGGCTGGAGATATTACGGCTAATCAACTAAGAAGTGTAGCAGAAATAATCCGTGATTATTCTGCTGAAGGTTTTGCTAGAAATGGATTCTCACAAAATATTGTAATTCGTTATGTTCATGATGATGATCTTAAATCCATGTATTCTCGACTAATTGAAAATGGCCTTGCTAAAACTGGCTCATTAACAATGGCATCTGCAGTAGGATGTTCTGGTACGACCTCTTGTAATCTTGCATTAACTAACTCTCATAGACTGGCAAAAGAAGTACAAAGAAAATTCTTAGAACTAAATTATGATGACGATGATGACTTGAAAGATTCCACAATCAAAATTAGTGGATGTCCTAACTCTTGTGGACAACACCAAATTGCAACAATCGGATTTTATGGTGGTGGCGGTAGACATGGAACTGACATGTTCCCAAATTATACGATGTCATTAGGAGGTAAATTCGATGAAGATGCAATGCTTGGTCATCATACCGCACGTGTTCCTGTAAAACGTATAATTCCTGTAATTCTAAAAATCATTGAACTGTTTAAAGAAAATAAACAATCTGATGATACACTAGCTAAATGGATTGATAGAGTTGTTAGTGGAAATGAATCCTCAAAAATTACAGGCGTTGATGATATCAAAAAAGCAATTGCACCTCTCATAGTTCCTCCGAATGTTGAAGATGAACCTGATTTCTACATGGATTATGGAAGTGATACAAATTATCACACCGTAACTGGAAAAGGTGAATGTGCTGCATGATCGATTCTGATATTCCGATAATTAATTCAAAACTTCTTCGTGAAAAAATCCAAGAAAACTCAATTCGAATTGTTGATGTTAGACGAGAACAAGAATATCAACAAGGTCATATAACAAATTCTGTAAATCTTCCTCTAGCAAAACTTCTTGCTGACGATAGTTCAGAATCCATACAAAAAATTGCACAAGATTTGGGAATCTCTGATGAAACACCTGTCGTAATTTATGATGATACATTTGGCGCGTTATCTTCTAGGGTTGTTTGGGCTTTACAATACATTGGGCATAAAGATGTAAAATTATTGGATGTAACATTTTCACAATGGAAAGATCTTGGATATGAAATTTCCACTGAAGTACCTGAGATTGAAACTGCAACTCACTCTGTAAAAATTAATCCTGAAATTATGGCCACTGCTGAATATCTTGAAAAAGTTAAAGAAAACAAAAATGTTGTAATAATTGATAATCGTGAGCGTCTAAATTATCTTGAACAACATATTCCTGGTGCGATAAATATTCCATATAGAACACTTGCAAGCGATGGAAAAATACTTAGAACAAAAGAGGGCATGAAAACTCTTTTAAAAAATAGAGGTATTTCTGAGGATGCAGAAATAATCACATATTGTGGAAGTGTAGGAACATTATCTGGATTGGCATATTATGCTCTAAAATCAATAGGTGTACCAAACGTCAAACTATATGTCCACTCCTTTAAAGAATGGAAAAGTCTTGAAAAACCAATTGATAAACAAGAAAATGCCAATTATTGGGATCTTTCTGCAGAGTGATACAAAATGAAAGATATCAATGATGTAATGCCAAAAGTTCCAAATATGAAATGGGGTGCATTGCTTAACAAAAAACCTACCAATAAAAAAATCGAAGAATTAAACAATCTACTTCCTCACAATGGACGTTGGCATACTGTCTATGAAGAAGATGATGTATCAATAATAGATGGAATCCCAATTATAAAAAAAGAAAAAGATTCTATGACTTAGTTCTGTGGAACGTTTGCTCTTAATTTCTTTGTAACTGTAATTTCCATATTTTCAAATAATTCCAACATTTTCTTTTTGTTATCAATTAGGTAATCTTTGCCTTTATCATCCAATCTAATTTTAAACAATCTTATCTCTCTATGTTCATCTAAAAATTCTTCAATCATTTGTTGACCACATTTTGCCGGATTGATATATGCATCAAAACTATCCATTGTTTTTTCTAAATCTTCATTTTCTATTGCAGACATTGTTGTTTGAACCGCCAATCCAATTTCCTTTAGACTTTTAACAGGTGTCGGAACTTTTCCAATCTCTTTTGGACCAAGTAGTCCTCTTCTCTTTGCACCAAGTTTTTTTGCAACATCTGGTATCAAATCATAAATTGGTATAATTTGGTTGAATCCCTGTCTTTTTTCATTTTTAACAACAACACCTTTTAAAATTAATTCATCTAATCCTTTGATAGTATCTTCTTTTCCTAGGAATGTTGTCCAAACAATTGCGCCAATTGTATGGTATCCTTGTCTTAATGATTCAATTAACACAACTTCAATAATTCGTTTAAAACCTTCTTCTGATCTTACATTTACAAAGTCTTTATCTTTAACTGCTTTTCTTGCATTTTTAACATCAATCTCAATTGAGCGTTTTAATGCTTCTAATGAATCCGGGACTTGATTTAGCATCGAAAGGTAACATCCTTTGTTATACCATGCCATTCCGTATGTCGGGTCTGAATCTATTGCTTTTTCAACACAGTCTAATGCTTTAGCATAATTCTTTTTTTCATAATTTACTAATGATTTTAAGTTCCATGCTTCTGGATTTGTCACATCAATATCTAAAATTCTATCATAAACTCTCATTGCTTCTGAATGGTCATCTAAATGAAATCGTGAATATCCAAGTTTGAGCATTGCTTCTACATCGTTTGGGTCTGTTCGTAATATCATCTCAAAATTTTCTACAGCTTCTTCCAATTTCTCATCTGCCATCAAATTAATGCCTTTTTTGAAAAGTCTATCTCGTTGATAATTGACATTTGTTAGACTAGTTTCATCTTTTTTACTTAGTGCTGTTTCTTTTTTCTTATCCTTCATGAATTAGATTTCTACATTTAACGGATAAATATTAAGCTGCTACTAGTGCCAAATCTATGCCTAACATGGCTAGAAAATGTAAATAAATACTAGATATTGAAAGAAATGATTATGCCGTCATCTGAGCACTTTACTGTTAAAGGACAATCTCCATACAAACAAAAAAACGGCGTCTTTGAAGTGGAATTTGCTATCACTGAAGCAAAGCCTACTAGTGAACAAATTGCACAAAAATCATTTCTTCCAATTTGGCGTGAAAAATCACATCTCAATATAAAAAATGGAGAATTTGAGGCTACATTAGGTTCCCAATCAAATCCATTACCTGAAAAAATTTCCACATTTACCACTGTTTGGATAATACTTGTTGATCAATTCTCATCTGTTGGTTCATCATTTGAATTTAAAGTCCCTGAAACAATGAGACAGGTTCCTCAAAAACCAAAGTCAGATTCAACTCAATCAAAAACAAAACAAATGTCGCGCTCTTCTAGCGCTGGTGTTAAAGGTCCTCCAGGTCAACCTGGTCCTGATGGGGACAAAGGAGACAAAGGTGACAAAGGTCCTGCAGGTGACAAAGGTCTTTCGGGACAAAAAGGAGTTACTGGAGACAAAGGAGACAAAGGTGACAAAGGTCCTCCTGGCGTAAAAGGTGGAACTGGAGACAAAGGAGAGAAAGGTCTAACCGGCGACAAAGGAGACAAAGGTGAACAGGGGGGTCGTGGTTTAATTGGTGACAAAGGTACCACTGGTGCTCAAGGTCCATCTGGAGACAAAGGATTAACAGGTTTACGTGGAGACAAAGGAGAGAAAGGCCCAACCGGTCCTCCTGGTGTTCAAGGAGACAAAGGAGTTCCTGGTCCTGTTGGTGAAAGAGGCGACAAAGGTGTTACAGGTCCAATGGGAGAGAAAGGCCCAACCGGTCCTCAAGGTCCACAAGGCGAAAAAGGAAAAATTGGAATTACAGGTCCAATTGGAGAGAAAGGTCCACGCGGTCCACAAGGTACTCCTGGTGACAAAGGCATAACTGGTGTTCCAGGTCCACAAGGTGACCGTGGAACAATTGGTCCACAAGGCGAACAAGGTCCTCCTGGATTAACTGGCGACAAAGGTCCACGCGGTCCACAAGGAATTCAAGGTCCACAAGGTGAACAAGGAAAACAAGGTTTGCAAGGTCCTTCTGGCGACAAAGGCTCACAAGGTCCACAAGGACCTGTTGGAGAGAAAGGCCCACGCGGTCCTCCTGGCCCACCTGGAGAGAAAGGCCCAACCGGTGGAATGTCTGAAGAACAAAAACAGTTGTTCAAAGATATGCTTGATATCCTAGTTAGAAAAGGAATAATGTCTGCTGAAGAACAAATTGAATTACAGAGTCATCTGTATTAGATAATTAGTACAAACTTTCCGCAACCGTTCTGTAAGGTTGAAGCCATCTCTCATGGTTGCATTCTACGCATTTGAATAACCATCTTCTTTTTCTTGTGACTACTTTTGGCATAACTACCACCTCGTGTTTTGTTTTAGCCATGCAGTAATCACATCGCCTTTCTTCATATTGTTTTGGCTGATCTTTCATTCCTAGAAACTTCGCCAACTCTCTAAAATCATTTTTTAATTCCTCAACTAGCTTTTGATTGTAAATTGTTGCAGCAGGATGAAATGTGACAAAAAATTTCCTTCCATCTTTTTCCACAATTTTACCATGGTTTTTTGTTATTTCTTTTCCATCCAATAATGTACCATATGCAGTATTTCCCATAACGCAGATTATTTTTGGATTGATTATTTCGATTTCTTGATTAATAAAATCATTACAAGACTCT
>JAOMCX010000006.1 GCA_028345195.1 Candidatus Nitrosopelagicus sp. | reverse complement strand
TTTGTAGCACCGGCAGCAGCAATCATTGCAATAAAGAATAGAATTAAACAACAATAAGACCAATTTTTATCAAAAATTCAATTCCTACTGCAAATGTTTTATCATCAATTTCTCCATTTGCCCACCAACCAGCATTAACTTTAATCCATTCAGGAACGCTTGATTTAGTCATTGATTCGGTTTCGAAAATTGGCACCACAATAATTTCTTCTTTTATCAAAAATTCAATTCCTTGAATAAATGCCGAGTCTGGTATCTGACCATTTGCCCACCAACCAGCATTGTTTTTCACCCAATTAGGTATCTGATAACTGGTTTGTGAAGAGGGTTCTCTATCTACTATTAATGGAAATTCCACATTTGCAACTTGCCCACCATCCAAGTTTTCAAATTTTAAAATAATTAATCCAGACACATCCGACGGAATATTCCATTCAAAATCATTTTTGTTTGATGGTCTACCTTCGTCTGGTTTATTATCCGAGCTCACATTACTTTTTGAAAAAATCTTTTCACCATTATGAAATATCTTCAATTCATAAGGTACTGCAATTGGTTTATCTTTCAAAAACGTATCTAAAATATCATAACGTATTACCGTGTATTCTCCAGATCTTAATTCTTTAGTCCACCACAACTTAACTTTGAACTGACCATTTTCTGTAACTCCTGATAATGGTAAATCGCTTTCAGGCTTTACTGTCATTGTAATTTTATTTTCACTAAACTCATTGTTTGAAAAAATTTCTTGTAACTCTTTTTGACTTACAACAACATGTACAATTCTATCATCAGATGAAAAGTCGTCAATATTTATCATCGATTCAGGCAAATCAACTTCGTTTAATGTTCCAACATACTTTGAAACAAGCAGATCACCAAATGTTTTTGGCACTAAAACTTCCTCATGTATCACAGTTGTTTGATCAATTGTGTTTTGGTTCCATTCAAATGGAAATGAAAATTTAATTTCTTTAGTTTCTACATTATAATCAAATTCTGTTATTTGATCAAAAAATGTAACAATTCCTAATTCTTGTTTACCATAGTTAACATCATTAATTTCATACCGTGTAGTCTCTTCTATTGAAATTCCAAGTTCATAATATGGGGAATCAGTTAAAACATTATCGTAACTATTAATTGTAATTACTGAAATTTCAAACTCATACAACCCTCCATTTTCAAAAATTTTTCCTTCGAAATTATATTGTTCACTTGCTAATCCAAAAAATGACGCAAACGTTTCACGTTCCATGACTTGTACTTTCTCATTATTCGATGGTGTAAGATTCATTATCAGTACGCCGTCATCTCGTTGAAATGTTTCACTAATTATGACATTACCACTTTTGATTAAATTAACTTGAAATGTTACGTTATCAATTGTTTGAACTTGGTTTGAATCTATGTTTGTGAAACTTTCAAAAAAATTAATTGAAATCTGTCTAATTCCTTTTTCTTCTCCATCTATATCTGCGTAAATTGTTGATGAGTTTACTTCTAATGTAGCTTCTATATCCCCAACCATTACCGGTGGCATTGTTTCAGAGCCGAGTCCATGCCCAAAAGAATCCGGAATCTGTCCTAGAAATAATGCTCCTATCAAAAAAACTGGAATTATGAAAAATTTAGTATTCATACCATTATTCGATCATTTCTATAATTAACTGATATTACATATTCTTCTTCACGCTCAATTTAGGCACGGCCAAACAATTAGGATTATAAACTAATTCTGTAATGGGTATACATTATGGTTAATCAAGGCGCCTCAAAAGATGCTTGTCCACGTTGTGTCAAGGGCAAAATGGTCACAGATAATGAATCTGGCGAAATGTTTTGCTCCAAGTGTGGTTTTGTAATGTCAGAAAAACTACAAGAATCTGGTCCTGAATGGCGTTCCTTTACACAAGATGAACATGGTGACAGAGCAAGAGCTGGTGCACCTACATCATTAACAATGCATGACATGGGTCTTGCAACTGTAATTAATCCTGTAAACAAAGATGCATCTGGTAAACCACTTACTGCATCAATGAAAAATACAATTGAAAGATTAAGAACATGGGATAGTAGAAGTCAAGTTCACGAACCAGTTGACAGAAACTTCAGACAAGCATTCAGTGAACTAAATAGATTAAAAGACAAACTTGCAATTTCAGAATCTGTTGTTGAAAAAGCAGCTTACATTTATCGTAAAGCATTAGACAAAGGTCTTGTAAGAGGACGTTCAATTTCTGCATTAATGGCATCTGCACTATATGCTGCATGTCGTGACACAGAAACTCCAAGAAATCTTAAAGATGTTGAAATTGCTGCTAACATCAAAAGAAAAGATATTGCACGTTGTTATCGTTTACTTGTAAAAGAATTAGATCTAAAAATGCCTGTTACTGATTCAGTACAGTGTGTTGCAAGAATTGCAAGTAAAATTGGTATTGCAGAAAAAACAAAACGTTATGCAATCAAGGTCTTAAAAATTGCACAAGATAATGAAGCATCTGCTGGAAAAGATCCAATGGGATTAGCAGCAGCAGCATTGTACCTATCATGTGTCAAAAACGGTGAAGACAAAACACAACGTGACATTGCAGAAGCTGCAAATGTTACTGAAGTTACAATCCGAAACCGCTACAAAGGCTTAAAAGAATCTATAGACGTATAAGGCAATTATTTATCTTTTGTTTCTGTAACAAAACCACCTGAACCTTCTGGTGGTGGAATTTTCTTTGCTCCGCCCAATCCAATTGTTGTAATTATTACAGATGTTAGTATGATGAAAAATATTATCTGTGGATAGGCTTCACCGTTCTGCAATCCCATTGTAAGCGGTATTGTAGCTAGTACCGCAGCAGCTAATCCTCTTGGAATCATTACAGATGTAACTTTCTTATCTAATCTAGAAAATCCACGCACGAGAGCTGTATGCGTGATAATGATTCTTCCAACGTAAATCGCCACCGCCGCTATTACTCCAAATATAACATATTCAATTTGACCAAAGCTTGCTAGTAGTCCTACGAAGACGAAGAAAAATGCTCTAACAATGAATGTAACCTGACTGTGTAGTGAGTTATCTATGGTATGTTCTGGTAATTTGATTCGTAATTTTTTGAGCAGATACTTTTTGTTTCCAAGCATTAATCCAAACACTAGTGCTGTTAGTGCTCCAGATTCTCCAAAGGAGTTTGCCAAAAAGAATAGCAAGAACAAAACACCTAGTGTCAGCATGTAGTTGTGCTGTGCATTACTTAGCTTGGAAATTATAAACATCCATGGGATTCCTACTCCAAATCCAAGTATCAAACCAACAGCGATTGCTCTTCCAAGCGTTTCACCTAGGAGATCGATACTGAATGAACCTGACAGTACAGCTTCAAACAAAATGAATGCAACAATTGTTGATAAAATATCAGTTAATGCAGATTCAAAACTTAACATTGATTTTGCTTTGTCTGAAATTCTCAGTTTTCTTACCAACCCAAAAACAATAATCGAGCTACTTCCACCCACTATAGTTCCAAGCAATATGCTGTCAAGCCATTCCCATCCTAAACCGTAATGAGCAAATGTTCCAACAGTTCCAACAGCTGCTGCAAATCCCAAAACTACAAGAATAACTGAAAAGTGTGCAGTCTTTAGAATTTGTCCAATCTTTAGATTATATCCACCATCAAACATGATGATGATTAATGCAAGTGCTGCAAAGTATGGAACAATTTCTATAACTGCAGCAGGTTGTACGATTCCAATTACCGGTCCAATCATAACTCCTAGTATCATCAAAAATGCAATGTCTGGAATTCCAGTCTTTTTGAAAAATGCCTCACCTAAAACACCTAAAATAATTACAACACTTGCTGCAAGTAACAAAATTGGAGCAGACGCAATGAGCGAACCTTCTCCCATCGAAATCTCACCTATGAAACTTTGAATGTTTGATAATCCATTCAGTATTATTTCCATGCCTGGATAATCGGCATCAACTTCCGGAAGCGGATTTCTCTCAAAATATGACCTGACTAAATCTCGAGCATTAGACTCTGCTAGCGCATCAGTATCGATTTTTGACAAAAACCCATCTTTGAACAGGTTTTGAAACTCCTCGAAAATACCCAGAAAAATCAAATTCATGATATTTCAGCCTCATTAATGCTAATTTAAGATTGCATTATAGAATTATCGGGAAATCTGAGCACGTAACTTTTCATATGCTCTTGGAGCATCCTCTTCTTTGAGGACTATTACTAAGCCATCTTGGGTGAATAAGGCATCTGCCATATCGATTCCATTATAATGCAAGATTTCAGTCACAAATGCCATTACATCAGAGCGACTATGATTCTCAGGAACTGCCACCTTGATTTTTGCCAATCCTGAATTGAATTGATTTTCTCTTGGCAAGGACTGAAAATGTCGTCTAACTCTATCGCTATCCTCAGCTAAAATTCTAAAGGAATCTCCAAATCTGAAAAACTCAGAATCTGTAAACTCTTTGTGGAACTCGTTGAGCATTTTTGCCATCTCATCTCCTGCATCAGTCATATTCCATGATAGACCCATGATTCCATCAGTTAGGGTTAGTCTGGCATCTTTTAGAACAGGATCATCTATCATCTCATCTGTGGTCTCAAAAGAGTCAGCGTATCGCTTTATGGCAACTACTATTGTGTTGAGGTTGACAGGGCCTCCCATTGTTTTTTCAACATCAGCCTGAATTTTGACTGCCAATGCTGTGAAGTTAATCACATCCATTTTCATGCAGTCGTAAATTGAGCGGTTTCTAGTAATGATTTCACGCACAACTTCAGGCATGGAAACACCGCTAGTTCTCATAGAGTGTAATATATGAACAGATATAATAACATTATGTAATTTTAGATCGCTATTGTAAGTATATTCATGAATAGAAAATAAAACTTATATAATGTCATACCTATTACATTATAGAGGTAAATATGACAACGTTTAACAACGAAATCAATAGAATCTTCAAAGAAATGTCACGCTCCTTTGGAAGTGTAGATGACATCTTTGAGGCTCTACAAAACACTAACGGGGTTTCTGGTCCAGTCTACTACGGTTATACCATGACCGTTGGACCTGATGGAAAACCCGTTATCCAAGAGTACGGAAATGTCAAGCCAGACACTTTACCTACTACAGACGCTTGTGGATGCGACAACCAACCACAAGTAGCTACTGCCGAGAAAAGAGAACCTCTGATAGACACCTTGGTTGACGACAAGGAACAAACTCTCAAGATTGTTGCCGAGATGCCAGGTGTTGAAAAGACCGATGTGAAAGTCTTTGTGGATGAAGATATTGTCCATATAGATGCCAAGCATGGCGAAAAAGACTACCATGTTAATGTCCCAATTCATCACAAGGTCGATTCAGACTCTCCAAAAGCTACATACACAAACGGCATCCTTGAACTAACCTTCAATTTGGATACCAAACCAAGCGGTAGATCTGTAGACGTACTCTAATCCCTTTTTTCCTTATTATCAAATTTCAAAAATGATTATCATTTGATTATCGTTTCTCAAAATGAAGCTCCCTATTTATTCTCAAAATTTTAACAAATTTTATGGGGCAACACAAGAAACCATTAGCTGACATAATCACAGATCCGGATGTTTTTACATCATGGAAAGATGAAGAAAATTTCTATATCCATTTAGTTGACAAGGGTATTACACTTAATTTTTCAAAATCAGATTTTGATACATTTGTTAAAAATATTGTTAAGACTAATGATGTGTCTAATTATCTAGACGATTTTAAACATACCAAACCACAAGGCAAATATGCAGATTTAATCTAATCCTGTAAATATCAAAATTCATGACTACTTGTGCCTAATTATCCCGAATTTATGAAAACTTTAGAATTTGATACTGATATCATCTCAATCATCTTAATCGGAATGCTTTCTCTTTCTGATGCTTCCTTCATCTCATCATGATGCATATCATTCAGATGCTTTAGAAACTCTTCTTCTTCAATGTCATTTTTTTTAAAATCACAAGATGGATAAACACAATTGAAATTCAATAATTTTTTAGTAGATTATTTGTATAAAAATGACTAATATCTTCCGCGTCCACGGTCGTCTCTTGCTGGTTTGTGATCTTGGAAACAATCGTTACAATAAACTGGTTTATCTCCGCTTGGTTTGAATGGAACTTGACATTCTTTACCGCAATCTCCACATGTTGCGTCATGCATCTCTCTTGGTGGTCTGTCTCTTCCAAATCTTCCTCCACCACGGCTATTTCTACCATATCCGCCTGCTCCGCGTCCACGGTCGTCTCTACCTCTACCATATCCGCCACCGCCGCGTCCACCAAATCGGCCTCCACCACGGTCGTCTCTTGCTGGTTTGTGATCTTGGAAACAATCGTTACAATAAACTGGTTTATCTTGTCTTGGTTCAAATGGAACTTGACATTCTTTACCGCAATCTCCACATGTTGCGTCATGCATTTCTCTTGGTGGTCTATCGTAACCCATAATCTTTCTGAACTTCCACTACATTTCCCCTAATTATACTAAGGGATCAATTTCAAATTAGACTTAAACATACAAAATGCCTTCATCTGACATGCGATTTTTTGGTAAATCAAAACAGGAAAAGATGGCTGAAGCGCAGGCAAAGCAGGCGCTCAAAAACGGCAAGTCTCTAAAACAGGTTCTTACCGCTCTAAAAGAAAATCGTGATCAAATTGAACATAGTACAGGCAAGAGACCTGACATTGATGATACAACAAAACTTTTCATGCAAAAAGTACTCAATGTTTGGATTTCAGAAGGCCGGGATATTGATGATGAAAAGTTCTGGGAAGCAGTTGATTACAACAAGCAGTTTGATTTTCCGGTTGAATACTATGAAAGATGATATTCTAGAAAATTTTAACTAAATCCTACATATCTACAATATGTGGTAAACACTGATTCTAAAAAACTGAATATTCTAGAAGTTCTCAAAGAAACTCCGATGTCATATTCTGACCTTAAATCCAAATGCGGTTATCGAAAGGAAAATTCTAGAGAATTTGTTAATTTAGTAAAACTAGGAGTGAGGTTGAATCTTATTCGTTTAGAACGTGAATCTAGAATTTACCGGTTATCTTGAACTGATTAGCCTAATTCCCTACTAACACGTCGGATAAGACAATTTCACTAATTTTTCAAAAGAATCATTCAGTTAAAATTTTCTAGAAAATCAACAGTTTGGGCAACTAGGACCTGTGTCCTTTTTGGCCTTACCATGAGCCTTTACCATATGTCTCATCAATCTATCTGTGGCAGCAAAATTCATTCCACAAATTCGGCATAATGTACCTGTGATGACTACTTTTTTTCCTTTATTTCCAAATAAACCCATGTTGCAATTCTAAAAAAATTGATTAAAAAATGTTTTTTTGAAAACAAAAAGAGAGAGTGGGTCTATGGTTCCACTACTGCTAGCTTTTCATAGATTCTGTCGTAGTATCCGTTTTTGTCGCTAGCTGGTGCGTAAAATTCTGCGGAAATTACATCACCAACGCTTGCTGAACAATCACTTACTACGACTGAGTTACCCATCTGGGATTCACCAACACATCCGTAGTCGGTCACTGCAATCACAGTAATTTGTTCTGCGTATTCTGTTGGCATCCAGTTCCACGGAGCAAGCAATAGTGTTAGGATTACGGCTATTCCTGCTACAGCCAGTCCCACCATTGCTATCCGCGATATACTTTCGCTTTTGAGTGATGTTTGTTGCATTTTCCTCACAGTACTTACGCGCTCAGAACATATAACCAAGTGCTAACAATATCAACTAGTGGTAATTTAATTAACTAATGCCATTGCTCTAACAGGTGAGCCTGTAGCATTTTTGAGTTTTAAGGGTGCTACAATTAGATGAAATTTTTCTGAATTAATTTTATCAAGATTTGTTAAATTCTCTACAATCAAAATATTGTTTTTTGCTAAAACATGATGAACAGAAAATTTCCCATCTTTTCCCAAATCGATACTTGGTGAATCAATCCCGATTAGATTGATTTTCTTTGATGCTAGATATTTTGCAGCAGATATTGCCAATCCTGGATTTTTTATAAAGTAAGATTTCTTGTTTAGATTTTTCTGCCAGCCTGTGTGAAATATGATAGTTGAGCCATCATCTATCATACCATATTTTTTCTCAAATTTTTGTATGTCGGCTTTTGTAATTGCTTGGTCTGAACCTTTTCTAATTTTTATCAAAATGGCCTCTGTAACTAATCTTCTAGTCACTATCTGATCAATTTTCTGACCTTTTTTGACAAAATGGTAGGGTGCATCAATGTGAGTTCCTGTATGGGTGCTGAGAAATAGCAATTCAAGATTGTATCCATCTTTTTCTATACTCTCCCAATTGATGAAACTGGGTTGTGGTGAACCTGGAAATGTTGGAATATCTTCTGAAATTGTTAATGTTAAATCGATTACTTTCATATCAACTGGTACATCTATGAAAAGTTAAATATTGTATTTGAGGCTTTTTGGTATTGCCTATTTCTTATGTATTGATCAACTCAAATTTAGGAACAGATGTTCAAATCATTAAAGAAGTTAAAGAAATGTTAGCAGACCAAAATGATGTTAAACTCGAAATTCAGGGTGTGTACGGCGTTTATGACATAATTGTCAAACTATCCTCTGACAATAGTGAAAAATTGAAATCAATTGTAACAAATGATATTCGAAAAATTGAAAATGTTCAATCTACTTTAACAATGCTAGTAATTGAACAACAAGAAAAATCATAATTTCTTTAATTTTTCTACTAGCCCTAAAATCTCATCTTTTGTGTTGTATACATGAGGAGAAATTCTTAAAACTGGTTTTTCATAGATTTCTCTTTTTGCAATGATTATTCCTTTTTCAGCCATTGTTGATACAATTTTTTCAGGATCATGATTTTCAATTTCAAATGAAACTATGCTTGTTCTATCTGCTTCATTTTCAGGACCAAAAACTTTGGATTCTGGAATCTTTCCAATTTCATTTATGAATAAATTTGATAAATTCATGATATGGTTTCTAATATTATCCCATCCTAAATTTTGTAAAAATGTAATTGAGGATTCCATTCCTGCTAATCCTACATAATTTCTAAATCCGGCCTGAAATCTATCAGGTAATTCTTTGTATGTTAATTCACCATTTTCATTTGTTTCTGCAGTTTCCCCTCCAATACTGGATGGTTCTAGCAGATCACTTGATTCTCGTTTACAGTAGAACACTCCTGTACCCATTGGGCCACACAGCCATTTGGAACCATTAAACGACATAAAATCACATCCCGTATCTGCAAAATCAAATTCACCAATACATCCTACAGTTTGGGCTGTATCCAAAAAATATGGTACATTCTCTTTTTGTAATTCTTTTCCAATTTCTTTTACTGGTAGGATTAAACCTGAATTGTATAAGCCGTGGCTTAACGCCATCAATTTAGTTTTTTCATCTAATATTTTTTTTAAATCTGAATATTCAAACCCCCCATTATCATCAACTGGCAAACTTCGTACATCAATCCTCTTTCCAAGTTTCAACCAAGGAAAGTAATTTGCATGATGTTCGTGTTCTCCTCCTCTAATTACAATATTGGAATCATTTTCAAACTTCCTTCCATTGGCTACAATGTTTATTCCATCAGTTACACTTTGTGTAATTATAATCTCATCAGGATGACACTTTACCACTTTTGAAACTGCCTTTCGTGTTTTCCCCCATAATTCTTTTATGAAAATTTCAGATTCTGGAGAATCTGGTCCCATTTCTGAATAATCTATGAGAAACTGCTTCATTGCTTCTATACTGATTTTAGGCATTACTGAAACAGATGCATTATTCAGATAGATCTTATCAGTTTGAAATTCTTTAGAAACTACTTCAAAATTCATTATATATCCGATTCAAGAATAATTATTGTTGGATAAAAACCATGCAACATTTGAAAATTTTCAATTATTAGAAGAGCGCCTAACTCCATCAAGTTCTAATCTACTTTTTTACGAAAATGCATTCTCTAAAATTAAACTAATCCAAAAAATTACATCTGAACAAACTCTTCCAGTTCTGTACGTTGATCTTGATTTTCTTTTTTCTGGGTATGTTAAATCAAAACTTTTTACAATCTCTAATTTGACACTATTTACTACACTAGACTCAAAAATAAACGAAATCCTTCCTAAAATTTTTACAAAACTTACAATAGAACCTCATTTAGTAATTTTTGATTCAATAAATGGATTATACAACACACTTTCTAATGATGCAGATTCTGGAAGACTTGTAAATGCAATTTTGATGTTACTTGTGAGAAACATTTCATTCTCAAAATCAATTTTGATCATTTCGGCGTTGGCTGGAAAAAAAGAAAATGATTGGGTTCTTCCAAATGGTCGTCAAATTCTTGAAAATCAAGAAATCAAAAAATTTACAATTTCTGATCGATCCAAAATAATATTTGAAAAATAATTTTTTCAAACAGTGTTATAAAAAATCGAAACGGCGTTATAATTCGCGATTTTGAGGTAAGTTATATTAAGATCAATTTAGCATAATTTTTCATGCCAGTAGCAATTCTTCCAGACATCGGAGAACAAATGTGCATTGGATGCGCTTTATGTGTTGAAATTTGTACATCATTAGGACCTGATGTTTTAAGAGTAAAACCAGTCGAAGGCTGGAAAAGAGGAAAAGCATTTGTCTTTTATCCTGAAAGATGTATCACCGACGGTGCATGCATCGGAGTTTGCCCAACAAAAGCAATCTTTTGGATGAGACCAATGGACTTTACTGTAGGACAACCTGTCCCACTATACAGAAACTCTGTCTTCGTCAAAGGTTGGACTGAATTAGTAGATTAAGTCCAACAAAAACTTCTTTTTATTATCTTTTATCTTATATTATGATCTCATATTTCATATCTTATGACCAAAATTGGAGATGCTAAGCGAAAACTTCACGGAAAACTTACTGGAAGACCAGATAACTTTTCCTGGTTAATTGATGGTAAACTTGCAGGAAGCGCAATTCCTACATCAAAAAAAGAAATTGAATGGATGCAAGAAGAAGGCGTGAAAACAATTGTAACAATTAGAGAAGAACCATTAGATGAAAATTGGATAAATGAGATGAATTATCTACATGTTTTATCTGATGATATGGGTGTTCCAAGTTTTGATGATCTAAAAAATTCTGTAGATTATGTTCATGAAAAAATTCAAAATAAAGAACCTGTAATGGTACACTGTTTAGCAGGTTTAGGACGCACCGGAACAATTCTTGCTTGTTATTTGATAAAATATGAAAAAATGTCAGCCGAAGATGCTATTCAACATGTCAGAGAACAAAGACGTGGTTCAATTCAGTCATTTGTACAAGAAGAAATGATTTTCCAGTATGCAAAAACTCTAAATGATTAATTTACTCTGGAATTGATTCAGAAACTAGTTTTCCATCAACAATTTTAATTTTTAATCGTATATCATCTTTGAAAACTAGAGTTAAGCCACCTTCTGCATCCGGATCTTGAACTTCGATTATATCTTGCATTCTTATTCCATCAAATTTTGCCATTTTGAATCACTCCGGAATTGAGACGGTTTCAATTTTACCATCTACTGCTTTAATGAACATGAATCTATTATCTTTGAGAATTATTGTAATTCCGCCTTCTTTGTCCGGTTCTTCAACTTCTAAAACTGGTTGTCCAAGTAATCCATCATATTTTGCCATACTATAACCACCAAATTCAACTAATTAATACTTATTTCAATCTCATTAGATTGGTTCTTTGCATCTCCTTTCTTGATGTAAGGATGTGTTTCCCATGAAGCAAATGCTTCTGCAGAAATTTTATGATTACCAGTTCCTAACTCTGATGCGTTAAATGTGAATTTTTCCTCAAAATCAAAAAACTCCTTTTGTACATCCTCTTCAGTCAATGCAATAAATGGCTCAAAATTCTTTGCTACTTGAACCCATATTCTTCTATCTTTCATTGGGTTTACCAACTTTGGATTTCTAGTCCAAAAAATTGATGCCTTTCTGTATGTGTCTACAGGCTTGCCCAATTCATGTTTTCGAATACCGCCTTTTGCCAATTTTATGCCATACTTTAGTTTGATAGTATTATCATTTTCATCATATGCTTGTGTCCAATTTTTTTCATTAAATGCATCTCTTAATCCGCCTGTTAATGAAAATCTGGCAGTAATGGTAATTTTCTCATCACTTGTGAATTCATCTTTTTCTTTACCAAGACTTATTGCTGAAATCTGAGTTTCGGACATAATTGACATTGATTTATATCCACAATAAGTTCTTTTTTGATCAATTGAACATTCAATTAATTAATTCAGATAAAAAAGAGGCAAGTTTGCAAATTAAAGATGCTGATATAGGCGCTCTTTACATTATTCAACACGAACTCTTAAGAGACAAAAATACAGATTTTGCAGGTGTTATAATCAAGCATCCATTAACCAATGAAATATGGATGAGAGTTAATTCACAATCCAACCCAATGACTCAGATTTCTGCAGCAGCAGATACTGCCATTGCTGAAGTTGAAAGTTTAAAGAAACTAATCAACTCAAAAATAAAGTGATTTTAACAGATGAAATTCTGTCCTACCTGTGATGTCAGGCTCAAAAAAGATTCCAATACTTTAGTTCTAACGTGTCCAAAATGTAATTACACTGAAGGTGGACAAAAAACAGAAAAACAATCTACTTCACAAAAAACAGAATCTGATTTTCTCGTATTAGAGGAAAATGAAGGAAAAGATGTTTTACCAACAATGGAAATTGATTGTGAAAATAAAGAATGTAATAATAGAGAGGCTGTATGGTGGATGCTTCAAACAAGAAGCGCTGATGAGCCAACGACTCAATTCTTTAGATGCACAAAATGTAAACACACTTGGCGAAATTACGCATAAGGTTTAACTTTAGCACTCACAACAAAATAATGATTTGGTTTTTTCAGCAAAGACAAATGGTGCCGAAGAATGGAAGGCAATTATCTCTGCAATTTCTACACTTGTAGAAGAGGCAACATTTGAGGCAACTGTGGAAGGAATATCCTTTAGAGGAATGGATCCATCTCATGTAGCATTAATTGATATTAATTGGCCAAACTCTGCATTTGAAAAATACAATTGTGATAGTGATATAAAATTTGGAGTTCGTATAGATGAGTTTTCAAAATTAATTAAAAGATCTGATAAAAGTAATTCAATTGAAATTAACATATCTGATGATAATATGCTTCTAGTAACTATAGGCAAGAACAAAAAATACAAAATGAGATTAATTGAAAGCTCTGCATCTGATACACCATTACCAAAAATTCCATATGATGCAAAAATATCATTAACTTCATCAGCTTTAGATAAAATTCTTGGAGATGTTCAAGTTGTCTCTGATTATCTAACCATCACTTCTAGTGAATCTTCTACCACATTTTCTGGAAAGGGTGACTCTGGAGAAGTTGATATTGAATTAGAAAGTAGTCAAGATGAAATTCAGGAATTATCAGTAAAACAAGAAAGCACTGGAACATACAGCCTAGAATATCTAAATCCTATAATCAAGGCTGTCGGCAGTAGTGTTGATGTTGTTACATGTGAATATTCTACAGCAAAACCTCTAAGAGTCGAATTCAAGGTTTCAAATTTAGGCCAAATTCATTTCTATTTAGCTCCTCGTGTTGAGAGTTAGAATTTTAAGACCAATTGTTCAGGTGAAACAGATTTGAAATTAGTAGTAAAATTTGGTGGAACATCATTGGCAACCGTCAAGGACATCAAAAATGTAGCAAAAACTGTAGATAAAATAGCAAAAAAGAACAAAACTGTAGTTGTATGTTCTGCAGTGGATGGAATTACTGATGAGTTAATTCAGATATCATCGTTAATAGAAAAAGGAAATAAAAAAGATGCAAACAGAATGCTTGCAAAGATATCTCAAAAACATAAACAATTTGCTGCACATTTAGTTACTAACCCTAAAATTCTAAAATCACTTTCAAATAAACTTAATTCTGATTTATCTGAATTAGAAGAGTTAGTTCATGGACTGATCTTACTAGGAGAGGTGACATCACGTTCATATGATTATCTAATATCTTTTGGTGAAAAACTATCAATCGATTTGGTATCGTTTTCATTACAAGAATTAAAAAATAAATCTGTACCATTGAGTGGTCGAGAAGCAGGAATAGTTACTGATTCTAATTTTGGTGATTCAAGACCTCTAATGGATACAACAAGAATTCGTCTCTCAAAAATAATTAATGAACATTTGTCAAAAAATAGCATTCCTGTTGTAGCTGGATTTGCAGGAGCAGATCAACATGATCATACCACTACATTTGGTCGTGGAGGTTCTGACTATACTGCAACAATAATTGCATCATGTATCGACGCAAACGAAATCTGGCTAATGAGTGATGTTGAAGGAATGATGACTGCAGATCCAAAGTTGATAAAAAATGCAAAACTCCTCAAACAAGTTTCATATGCTGAAGCGATTGAGATGGCTAGATTTGGTGCAAAACAAATCCATCCACGAACATTTGAGCCATTATTATCTAAAAAAATTCCAATGCGAATTAGAAGTAGTTTTGATGTGAACAATCAAGGAACTCTTGTCACATTACCTAATTCTAAATCTCAAGATTCTGTAAAGTGTGTGTCTGCAATCAGAAAAGTAGGATTACTTGATTTAACCGGTGGTATTCTATTTGCAGGACCTGGCGCTGCTGCAAAAATCTTTTCAGTTCTTGCTAAAAATAACATTAACGCAATGATGGTATCATCAAATCCATCTGAGTCAAGCATAACTATTGTTGTAAGAAAAGAAGATCTTCCAAAAGCAGAAAATGCATTAGAAATTAATCTGCTTGGAACTACTCTTAAAAAAATTGAAACAATTCCAAATGTTGCTATAATTGCAGTGATTGGTTCTGGAATGAGAGGTAAAGTTGGAATCGCATCTAGAGTATTTATTGCTGCACAAAAATCAAACTCCAATGTTATGATGATCGCTCAAGGCTCCTCAGAACTAAACTTGGCATTTGTTGTAAAAGATAATGACTGCAAGGCAGTAGTCCAATCACTACATAATGAGTTCAAACTAAACACCATAAAGTAAGATAAGGGATAAATTATTCAAACAATCTTCAATTTTCATGGAAGGTAAACTGTACATTGTTGGAGTTGGTCCAGGTAATAACGATCATATGACATTTCGAGCAAAACAGGTTATTGAAGAAAGTGATACTATAGTTGGTTACACAACTTATGTCGATTTAGTTCAAGATTTGATTCAAGGGAAAGAAATTCATAGTTATGCAATGACTCAAGAAGTAGAACGTGCACATCAATGTATTGATTTAGCTAAAGAAGGAAAAATTGTATCACTTGTTTCAAGTGGTGATCCTGGAATTTATGGAATGGCTGGATTAATTTTTGAAGTACTTGCAGAATCTGGCTGGGATCCAAAAAGTGGTTTACATGTTGAATTAATTCCTGGAGTCTCTGCATTGAACTCTTGTGCAAGTATAATTGGTTCTCCATTAATGACAGACTTTGCGGTTTGTAGTATGAGTGATCTGATGGTTCCGTGGGAAATTATAGTAAAAAGAGTAGAGGCTGCAGCTCAAGGAGACTTTGTTTTAGTAATTTACAATCCTGCCAGTAAGAAAAGAGTTCACCAATTACAAGATACTCGAAAAATATTACTAAAATATAGAAAACCAACAACACCTGTTGCAATAATTAAAGGAGCATATAGAGAAACTGAAACTGTAATTATGACTGATTTAGAACACATGGAAAATTATGAAGAGCAATTAGGAATGACTAGTACTGTAATTGTTGGTAACTCTTCAACATACAACTTTAAGGATTTAATGATTAATCCACGTGGTTACAAATCAAAGTATAATCTAGAAGAGCCAGAAATTAAAAACTAGTGACTATTTTTAATTAATTCAAATAATTCATTACTTAATGAAATTTTATCTCTAATCGGGGCAATAATTTTCACCATATATTCTCCTACTGTATTTTTCAAATCACCTGGATGTAACTTCTTTTGAGAAAAATCTGATTCTAACTCTTCATATGAGTTGTATGTTATGTTTCCTCCAAATTTTTCGGGTCTTTCTATTGATATTGAATCATATTCGTGAAATACAATTTGTCTTGCAAGTTCCAAGACTGGATTATTTTCTGTTAATCCTTCTTCGCACCAGCCTTTTCTAATCTTCTTTGTAATCTCATCATCAGAATTGTGTATAAAAATTCCAGAATTTGGATCTGATTTACTCATTTTTCCAGGTTCTGCTGTAGCATCACCTTTTGGTTGTGTTAATCCTGGTAACAATGAATGATGTACAGCAACAGGAACCTTCCATTTCATTTTTGGAAAAATTTCTCTTACTAGCATGTGAATTTTTCGTTGGTCCATTCCTGCGTGAACAATGTCTAAATCTAAAGAGTGAATGTCTGCTGCCTGCATTGGTGGATATAGTAATTTTGCTAAATCAATTTTATCTTCATTTTCTGATCTCCCCATAATTGTTAGTGTACGCATTGTTCTTGCAAGAGTCATATGTTTTGTGAACTTCACAAGTTCTGCCCAATACTCTTTTTTTGAATCATAAAGTTCTGTACCCATTACAATGTTTACACCTGGACAAACTAATCGAAATGCATCTGCATAATATTTTGAAACCTTAGAAATTGTCTCTAAATTTCCACCAAGTTTATCATTAATCAAAGTGTGCCAGTCTGCTAAAAATACAGTACAATCAATTCCTGCTTTCATGAAATCATTAATTTTAAAACCTGTGCTGATTAAACTTCCAAGATGTAAAAATCCAGAGATCTCTAATCCAATGTAGTGCTTTGGTTTTGAGTTTGTGTTTAAAAGTTCAATTAACTCTGCTTCATCTTTTACTATTTCTTTTGTAGGTGGTCTTTTGATTAATTCTACTTTTTCCGCAACATCCATTTTAACAGATTTTTCTTTTGTTTATCTATAAAGTATTGTATTAATTTTTATAATTATATGATAAAATTTGTCGATGTCTATTTTCTATTACACACTAAAAATCTAACATTTCTATTGTATTGTTTGTAATTTTATCAATTGTTTCTGGATAATATTCCTTCAATATTCCTTCTATCTGTTCAGGATTTCTTAATGAATATTTGTTTGAAGGTATATCGTATTGTCTTTCAACAATCTTTTCTTTGAATAATTCATTTAGATTAACAGATATCACTGAAGGTGATTTTTTTATAAAATCTCTAATTTCAAGTGATGTAGCGGTTCCTTTCTTAAGTAAAAATAAAATTAATTTTTTTTGGCTTGATTTTGTCATATATTTGCAAATTTTAGCTTCTTCAGCTGATATTCCTGCAGGATATAGGCGTGTCACTCTTGGTGTTCTTTCCAGTGCTATACTTTTTTCATCTTCTAATTTTTTTACATAATGACTTAATGTACCATTTCTAATGTCTGAAACCCTCATTATTTCATTAAATCTAATTCCAGGATTTTTATTTACAATTTCTAAAACAGTTTTTCTTCTATCCAATTACTTCTCTAATATACTTTCTATAATCTTAGAATATAAATCCATTTTTTTAAATTTTTAGAATTACTTTAATAAAATTAAATGTAATCTAGTACATTTATCGTTTGTAAAAAATACCGACCGCGAATAATGCTGTCATAATTAATATCGAAATATCTAAAATTTCCCCCCCGCTAAACATATCTTCCTCAGGATGTGGTTGTAAAATTTCTGAATACATGTAAGCTGCTTGTCCAAATGCTAAAACTCCAAATGCAAATGCAGAAAATAACATTCTAGAAATTCTGGTTTTCATGTACGCAATTCCTGCCATTATTGACAAAAATGCTGCTAGAACAAAACCAATCTCATGAATTGCAACATGAAGTAAATGTTCACCTTCTAAAACCTGATTCAAAATCAATGGTATTGATAAGATTGCAATTGAACCAATTATTGCAATAAGAAATATTGAATATTTTTTTTCATTGAATAAGTATGTCATAGAATAATACTCATTCAAGAATATTTAATCCAAATGAAATTTTTATTACTAAATTACTCTTCAGGCACTAGTTCTTCTTTTGATTTTCTAGGTCTTGTACTCAAGTAAAATGCATGTGCACTAATCAAAAATCCTACAGACCAAATTTTTGTTGCAAATATTAAATTCCATGGTCTATCTGGATCTGGATAGTGTACCGCTAGTTTGTCTATGTCTGGAGTTGTTCCATCAATTACCATTTGTGATGTAATTTCTGCATTTAGTACTGTAAAACTCCATAAAACTTCGTATAAACAAATTACTGCAAAACCTAACAACATTAGTTGCAGTAAGGCCATTCTGTATGATTGTAATCCGACTGTTCTTTTCCAACCAATTCTTGAAACACAGTACCATGAAATTATACATGCAAATGATAACCATGTAGTGAGGTTTGCAAAGTTTTCAAATGGAACATGTGTGTTTACTAAAACTTCTCCCATTACATAATATCCAGTTTCTTGCCATTCGCCAATCATCATGACCATACCGTATATCATGATAGTTACCATCATTGCAGAAGCAGTATAAAATATGTACAGGAAAACTCTGTACTGCTTATCACTTTCTTGTAGATGACGAACTTTCATTTCATCGGTTTTTAATAGACCTACTATAAAATTATTTCAATCACATTATACGATGAAACTAGTAACCATCTTTCTGTCGTTGCCTGTTAATCTCATTTTTTCTCTCATATTCTTTCAAGATATCGTCAGGTGTGAGGTTTAGCTCAAGTGATGCTTGAACCACAAAGTGCCAAATATCTATCAGCTCTTCTCTTGCTTCTGCTTCATTAAATTCGGTTGGTGTCTTCCACCACTTCCAATTTGTAGTGCGTTGTAGTTCTACTGCTTCATGCATTATTGCAGTACACAATGCAGATACTTTACCTTCAGTATCTTTTGGATATCTATCAAGATTCATCATCTCTGACAAACCTTTTTGCATAGAAAAAATTGAATCCAGTCTATCTTCCATAATTTATAAAAAAAAATCTTATCTATAACTCTTCAAAAAGTAACCATTTTTTCATATTGTCTTATTCTTTTTGAAATATCTGATTTCTTCAATGATGTTAATCCTGCCAATCCGTATTTCTCAACAGCGAATGATCCCATTACATTTCCATAAATAACTGATTTTTTTATTTCAGAAAAACTAGTTTTATTTTTTGTAGCTAAATGTCCAATCATTGCACCTGCAAAAGAATCTCCTGCACCTGTTGGGTCTACAACAGATTCTAATGAAAACCCAACTGATGGAAAAATTACATCTTCATGAAATAGTAATGCACCATGTTCTCCTTTTTTAATTACAACATAATTGGCACCCCATCCCATCATTTTTTTTGCGCATTTTATCAAATTGTCTTCTTTCGTGAGTAGTTTTGCCTCTTCATCATTAATCACTACTGCATCAACTGATTTTATCATTTTAATTACCGCATTACGTTTTGTTGCAATCCAATATTCTATTGTATCACACATTGAAAATTTTACATTATCAAATTCCTTTATGATTTTTGCATTTTGTTCAGGATCATTATTTGCTAAATAAACAAATTCTGATTTTTTATATGCATCAGGTACTTTAGGTTTGAAATCTGCTAATACATTTAGTTCTGTCTTGAGTGTTTCTCGTACACTCATCGTTGCATCATATTTGCCATCATATCTGAATGTCTTTCCATTTAGAACTGTTAGTCCTTTTAGATCAAGATGATTTTTCAATATTGCATGATATTTCTTAGGAAAATCACTACCAACAACTGCAATCAATCCTGGTTTTGTAAAAAAACTTGCTGAAACCGCTGCAAATGTTGCTGCTCCACCTAGTACATTTTTCAGAGTTTTTTTTGGTGTTCTGATTGTATCTAGTGCAGTTGAACCAAAAACCGTTAACATGTATCTTTTTAGCAGAAATTATCTATAAATCCCTTGTCAAAAAAATTACTTGTTAATGATTTGTGTATATCTTTTGATTATTTCTCTAAGCAACTTTGAGCTAGTAAAATAAATCAATATTTGCGTAGATTACACATGGCAAAAATACGAATCAAACAAGGTCCTAATGAAATCGAGATCGATTCTAGAGATTTTTATGTTGATAATGATTCTGTAGCCGAAGTAGTTGAATCACTAAAACAATTACTTAATGAAAGATCACAACCTGATGTGATGAGCTCATTAGAGGATGCTGAATTCCATGAGCCTGAATTTTCATCTCCATCTACAATTGCAGTTGATGATATTAGACACAAGTTAAGAATTCTAGCAAAAGATTCTTTCTTCGATCAACCAAAAACCGTTGGAGAAACAGTTGCACAAATGTCTGAATATGGATGGACTGCAAGTCCATTTGATGTATCCGTTGCATTAACAAAGATGGCATTTAACAAAGAATTTCTGAAAAATATAGTTGACGATAGAAATCAATATGTTTCAAAAGAAGCATTATTGACAAATTAAAAATAAAATTTTAGATAATCTATACATACTCAAATAACAATATTATGTCATGGATGAAAAACAAGAAATTCCAAAAGAAATTGATGATCATTTCAAACTATTTGGAAAAGAAGCATGGGAAGTAGAATATGGTGACAAATGTCCCTTATGTAATTCTAGATTTGATGAGTTTGAAGGATGTGCTTGTGATTCAAAAGGTGACTAGTTTTTCTTTAGTTTAAAAATAACTCCGCTAATAATTCCTATAATAATTAATCCTACAATAATTCCTATAATTGTCATACTATTATCTGAATTTTGTGTTTGGCCTTTCTTCAATTCATCAGCAAAAGATAATGTATCTTCTTTTTCTCCCTCATCCATTTGAGTAAATTCTGAAGCTAATTCTGAAGCAGCTTTAGTTCCAGGTATTGGAAGCGCAATTCCTTTCTTTTCCTCTACTTTTTCATTTTTTACTTCGTTTGCTTTCATATTTTCAATTTGTTCTAATCTTTTTTGATGTTCTTCTGGTGTTGCGCCAACAATCGAAACAGTTCCTTCGCTATTTGTTCTAAAAGATATACTTACATGAGTTTCATCTTGAGAAAATTCTGTTTTTCTAATTTTATCTATTTGATCTAAACTAACATCATCTTCCACAGTAAAATAAACTTCATATGGATTTAGAAAATTTTCGATAGGAATTTTTAAAATATGTAACTGATCATTATCTTCTACACTAAAATTTAGTAATTGTGTTACTCTTTCAATTTGATTCCCACCTTCAATAAATTCAATTTCAAAAATTTCTTTATTTGATAAAACTTCTACATCAAATTTATTTTCGCCAGATGAAACTTCTTTTGTAGTTACTCTTTCATCTTTAAAATATTCTAATGTCATACCACATCCCATACAATTAATTCCCTTTGCATCACTAACATCTATCGGTCTAGAGTTTACAAAAATAATTCCTATATCATCTTCAACCATCACCATTATGTCAAATGGAAATAATAATTCCGTTTTCCATATTCCATCTTTCAATTTCATAAACTCATCTAAATCATATTCCACAATCAAATCATAATTACCTAATTTTTGGTTTAGAATGATGAAATTTGATTCTTCAAATGTTTCTTTGTCATACGAGAAACTTAATTTGTCTCCATCTTCATCCGTTACCGTCAAATTTGAATGCTCACCCGACAATATCTCAATAAATCTAGGTCTGTCCGCGCTCCATGCGCCTGTTTCTATTACATGTTTTACATGAGTATCTGATTGTTTCCCTACTTCAAAAATTATCTTTTGCTGTTCAATCATTACGCCATTTTTTTCTTTGAGCAATGTATCTAAATTCTCTTCAGCAAAGACTTGCGGTGTAATTGAAATTAATACAATTGAAAATATTATAAATAAAATTTTCTTTTCCAAGATTTTACTCTGAAATTGAAACTTTGAGCATTTTTGCATCTTCAAGAGGACAATCATTTCCATCCCTATCAAGACTTACTATTTTATCTGCCACATCCATTCCTTCTGTTACCTCTCCAAATACGGTATATTCTCTGTCTAAAAATGTACTATCTTTTGTTACTATGAAAAATTGTGAACCTGCACTGTCAGGATCAGTTGCTCTTGCCATTGAAACAATTCCTCGTAAATGTGATCTTGTACTAAATTCGCCCTTTACATTGAAACCTGGTCCGCCCATTCCCCATTGACTTTTCTTGCTTGGGTCTTTTGTATTTGGGTCTCCACCTTGAATCATGAATCCAGGAATAACTCTATGAAATAATGTACCATCATAAAATCCATCATTTGTTAATTTAACAAAGCTCCTTACGGTTTCTGGTGCTAACTCTGGTAACAAGTTAAATGAAATATTTCCATGATTGGTTTCTATATTTACGCTAGTCAATGTCGCAACGACATACGATTATCATAATAACCTTTTGATCACAATTATTTTTTTAATGAAATCCTTTTATCATTGTGATATTTCCATGATTTTTTTATATGAAACTACGAATGACGTTTCTATAATTTTGACAATTGAAATTTTATATAGATCAGTATTACACGATCCTTGTGAATCGTACTAATCAAAGCACTGTAATCAAAGCAGCAATCAATTCTTTGCTTGATAAAGGTGTTACAGACAAACAAGACATCTATACTAAAGTCGTTGACGAATTAGGAGTTCCAAGGCCAACTGTAAGAAGAGTTGCTCGTGATTTGAGAAATGAACTATTAGAGAAAATCCAAATACTACAATCTGATACTAAAACATCAACTGCTACTGTAGAAGTTCCTGCAGAGCAATAATTCCCCTTTTCTATATTGAACTAGTTCCAAATCTACCATTAACGTTATATTTTGGAGATTTTTCTTGTTCAACAATGGGTTATGTAAGAAACCATCTCGCCACGCTTGTTTCAGGCGTATGGGCAATCGTTTTGACTGGATTATACTTCCCATTAGTCGACTTTGCACCATCACTTTCATTCATTTTCTTAATGGCTGTGCCAATCATGTGGTTCATGGTATTTGTAATTTGGATTGCTCAATTAGCAGCGGATCGCAATCACGGTGCATCTCATGATCATGACGAAAAAAAAAACCATGAATTAACAGAAAAAGAAATTACTACGTACAAACTAGGTTTAGAAAAAGATCTTTCTGACATACATGATGCAAAAGACGATGAAATATCACACCTAAAAAATGAAATCGAGAATCTCAAGACAAAAGTTGAGATTGAAACGATTCGTGCAGAAATTTATAATCTAAAAATATTAGCACAACAAAAATAATTATTCCTTACAGTGTTCGCACTTAAATTCAAAATTATGATTCTTTTTACAACCAGGGCAACTTTCTGCCCCTCCGAAGTGACATTCACATTCACACTTTTGGCTTTCTTCTATTTCCATCACGATGAATTATCAGTCATCTTAATATATTATTGATGCAATAATTTTTTTAATGAAGACAAAAATTGGAATTTTTGCTGGATTATTTGTGCTAGTTGCAATGATTGGTATGTCACCATCCTTTGCTGACTCTAACACAATTGTACTTTCTACAAATGACGGTGTACAACTAACAAAAACTGTTGTACCAATGTCAATTTCTTCTGACAATACAATGCCATGGGCATTTGTTGAGGGTTCAATAGAAAATCATGCAGATGGTTATCCTGTAATTGTTCAAATTTATCAAAACGATGAACCGGTTCATTTTGCACAAACTAATGTAAATGAAGATGGTACATACGAATACAAATTTCGTGCAAGAAACCTAGATGGAAATAATGTGGTAAATGTATACGAAGGTGATTACGAAGTCAAAATCTTCAAATCAATACAAATTACAGGTAAAAATCTAATCTAATTCCTTTTTGCTAACTCTAATGTTTTATTTACCATTTCATTTAATCTAGATTTTACTTCATCATCTGTAATCTTTCCATCTACAATTTTTTCTCCTGTTGAATAAACCGCAGTAGGATTTGTAATTACTCTGAAATATGACATTAATTGTGTAAACAATGTTTGCACATCTCCAAAGCTAATCATCCCACCTGCAACAATAGTAAGTCCTGCAGTTTTTCCTTCAGTTTCCTTATAATTTACAAATTCAAATATATTTTTCAGGGCTGCACTAAACATGGAATTATAGACTGGAACTCCAACTAGCCAGATATCTGCTTCTGTAATGTCTTTGGCAGCTTGTAATGTTTTTTCATTATAATTAACCTCATTAGCAGCACCTTTGAAAGATTCGAAACCATCATCTGCCAGATTGATGAATTTTACATCTACATCTTTTTGATTTACATATTCTAAAACATGTTTCATCATAATCTGTGTATTGCCATTTTTTCTTGGACTTCCAGATAAAACTACAACTTTCATGTATCTTGTCGACTAGTACATAATTTAAGTAATAAAAAAGCGGGCTCGAAGGGCTTCGATCCCTCGACCTATAGCTTAGGAAGCTACTGCGCTATCCATGCTGCGCCACGAGCCCAGCAGAAAAATAACTTGAAATAATTTAAGCTTACTTGATATTGGATTTAATCATTTTTTGAATCATATTCCAAGATTCATCTTCTTTTTGTTCCCATTTTTCAAAATAAATCACATCTTTTAGTTCTAATCTTGGAAGCCAACCTGAACGTTCTAAGTCTGGTTTTGTTTCAAAATTTGTTACATGACCAAGGCAAAGATATGCAACAGGTACAATGTGTTCGGGTAAATTCAACTCTTTTCTTAACACATCATTAGATACTATGCTGACCCAACCTAGTCCAATATTTTCTGCTCTTGCAGCCAACCATAAATTTTGTATTGCACCACAAACACTGTAAATTCCTGCTTCAGGCATACTTGTTGTTCCTATAATGAATGGTCCAAATTTTGTGGGATCATATGTAACACAAACATTGACATCTGATTCCATTATTCCTTCTAATTTCATTGATAGATATTCCGATCTTTTTGGGTCTTCAACTAATTTTGATGCTCGTTCGTGTTCTTTTTGAAAAGATTCTTTAACTTTTTGTTTAGTTTTCATATCTTTAATCAGAATAAAGTTCCATGGCTGTGAAAATCCAACAGACGGTGCATGATGTGCAGCATGAAGAATTTTTGTTAATGTCTCTTCCTTAATCGATTCTTGTGTGAAATGTGATCTAACATCTCTTCTAGAGTAGATTGCTTTGTAAAATCCCGCCTTTTCCTCATCTGTAAATTCGTCGCTCAATTTTCTAGCCTCATTTTCAACATGTCTTAAACGTTAATAATGTTCTTTCAGAATTTTTAATTCGTGGGCTTGTGGTCTAGTTTGGTTATGATGCTGCCTCGACATGGCAGTGATCGAGTGTTCAAATCACTCCAGGCCCACTTTTAATTTTAAAATTAAGACCTAGTATCAAAATCTAATTCTACAATACTCCATGCTGATTCTACAGTCATTTGTCCTGCTGCAGCATATTGTATAACTTGTCCACTAACTATTTTCTTATAGACTGTTTCATTCATCTCTGACATTACAATAGTTAATTTATTTTTTAATGGAATTTCTGCATCAGGATAAAATGCTGCACGACCTGGCATTGCCACATCTTCTGTTGAGTATGTTCCACTTCCAATATCACTTCCATCCGCATACAACGTATACGTAATTACTGGTACAGTAACTGTAACTTCACCTGGATTTGCAACTAGAAATGTTACTTTTAGTGTTGCACGACTTTCAACACTGTTTACATCAGTTAGTTCAACAGAATCTAATTCAATTGTAGCCATAGAAAGATCGTCATTATCCAAACTTGCATAATAAACAATTCCTCCCATCATTCCCAACAATGCAAGAATTGCAACAACAAGTATCGAACGACCTGGTGGATTCATTATAATTTTTTTAGGTTTTATACTAAAAAACCTTGTTAAGAGTCAAATAGAGTTCTAATCATTAATTGTCATGGCACTAGAGCAAGCATTACTAACATGGATTCACATTACAAGTGCAGCAATTTGGGTTGGTGGTTCCTTATTCATAGGTGTTGTATTTGCACCAATTTTAAAAAAAATGTCAATGCCTGTTGAAGAAAGAATACAATTAATGGTACAAGTTGGAAGACGTTTTAATAAATTAGCCTTACCCGCTTTGTTTATCTTAATTGCAACAGGAATGTATCAAGCACATCTTGTATTACAAAAATCTGATATTTTGTATGAAACTAGCTATGGTCACGTTTTAATTATCAAAATGATCTTGGTTGCCGCATTGTTAGTTCTATATGCTGTTCATGTGAGAATAATTAGAAAAGATGTTGAAGACAAAATTATTGCTAAAGAAATGCCACAAGAAGAATTACAAAAATTAAGAAAAAAAATTATCATATTGGGAGAAGTAACTGTTGTTTTATCCATCATAATTCTATTCTTAGCATCAGTACTCAATGCTGGTGGACAATTATGATTGGGTTTCTAATAGGTAGATTCCAACCATTTCATTTAGGACATTTAGAGGCGATAAAATTTGCATTGGGTAAAGTTGAACATCTTCATGTTGGAATAGGTAGTTCAAACAAAAGTCATGAAGAAAGAAATCCTTTCACTGCTGATGAAAGGAAAAAGATGATTTTATCATCGATAGATGATGAATTGCAAAAAAATTTGTCAATTCATTACATTCCCGATGTTAATGATCATTCTAAATGGACACATCTTGTAGATGAAATAATTCCTGAATATGATGTCGTTTTTTCCAATGATGATTTTACTCATGAGCTTTACGGTAAAAGAGGAAAATCAATTATTTCTGTAGAACTAAAATCTCGTAGTGATTTATCGGGAACAAATATTCGAAGTCTCATCTTAACCGATCAAAACTGGAAACAATTTCTTCCTTCAGGAACAGTAGACGTTTTATCTGAAATTGATCCAAAAAAACGATTGTCAGATCTTTAATTATAAATAACCTCCAAACATCTTAAGCTTAGGAGATATAGAATTTGGAATATTTAGTAATGTTACCGGGTCCAACAAACGTACCAGAACGTGTTACACGCGCAATGGTTACTCCATCAATTAACCATAGAAGTGACGATTTCGTTGAACTATACGAAGAATGTGTTAACAACACAAAAAAAATATTTGAAACAGAAGGTGATGCAGTTTGTCTTTCTGCTTCTGGAACAGGTGCAACCGAATGTTCTGTTGTAAATTTAATTAAAAAAGATGATAAAGTAATAATTCCAGTTAATGGTGAATTCAGTACTCGTTTAGCACAACAAATTGAATGGGCAGGAGGTCAAACAATTAGAATTGAAACTGAACCTGGAATAAATGCAACTTATGATCAAGTAAAAGAAGCATTTGATAATAATAAAGATGTTAAAGCATTCTACTGTGTTTGGAATGAAACATCAACTGGAACCATGATTAATTATCTTGATAGAATCAAAGACTTGACATCCCGAAATGATTCCTATTATGTTTTAGATGGTGTATCAATTGTTGGTGGAGAAGAACTTCACATGGATAAATGGGGAATTGACATTGCAATGACTGGTGCACAAAAAGCATTTGCATGTCCACCTGGAATATCACCAATTTGCATTAACGGTAGAACTAGAAAATACATGGAAGCAAATCCACCTAATACAATGTATTTCAATTTACCAAGATACTTCAAATATTATGAAGAGGCAAAACATACACCATTCACTCCTGCATTACCAGTTCTTTATGCATACAGGGAAGCAATGAGAATAATCTTAGAAGAAGGAATGGAAAAAAGAATTCAAAGACATAGAACATGTTCTGATGCACTTTATTCTGGACTTTCTGCAATAGGATTATCTCCATTTGCAGATGAAAACTCTCGTTCTACAGTTGTAATTGCATTAAATTATCTAGATGGATTAGAAGATAAAATATTCAGAGATACATTAGCAAAGAAATTCAGAATCCTAGTAGCAGGTGGATTTGGAAACCTAAAAGGTAAAGTTTTCAGAGTTGGCTGTATGGGTGAAGTTGATCGTTATCATGTTATGAGATGTATATCTGGAATTGCATCAACATTAGCAATGATGGGTTATGATACTGACGCTCAAGCAGGTCTTAAGGTAGCTGAGGAAAAACTAAAGCCACTTGATTCCCTTTAGCTTAATATAAGGAAATTCAAAATCGACAACGTTGACATTCAAAAAAGGACAATTAATTTTACTTGATTATACTGCTAAGATAAAAGATAGCGGAGAAGTTTTTGAAAGCACAAATGAGGAAGAAGCAAAAAAACACTCCATTCATGATCCTAATCTAAAATATATGCCAAAACTTGTTTCTGTTGGAGAGGCATGGGTTCTCAAAGGACTAGATGATGCTTTACCTGAAACAAAAGAAGGTGAAAAAAAGACAATAGAAGTTTCTGCTGAAAAAGGATTTGGTGCAAGAGACAAAGGCAAAGTCAGAATGATTCCTCTAAGAAAACTTGGAGAAGATCAAGAAAAAGTATCCGTAGGTGATACCGTAGAAATTGATAACAAAAAAGGAATTATCCGTTTTATCGGTTCAGGTAGAGTTCAAATTGATTACAATCATAGATTTGCAGGAAAAACAATCATCTATGATGTTAACGTAAAAAAATCTCTTGATACAGACGATGATAAAATTTCTGAAATTTTAAAATCAAGATTACCTGTAGAAAATGATCAAATTAATTTCAAAAAAACTGGTAATGTAGTAGAAATCACAATTCCTGAAGAAATTTTTAGAGCAGATGGATTAGCAATTATCAAACACTTCACTCAGATGGACTTGTTCAAATTTGTTCCATCACTTGGGAAAGTAAATTTTGTAGAATCATACGAAAATAAAACAGCCAAAAAAGAAGACAAACCAGCCAAAAAAGAAGACAAACCAGCAAAACCTGCTGAAAAAAAATCTAAATAATTATAGAACGCCTGTACTTTTTGCAAGCTTTAATGCATCTTTTTCAGTCATTTTAACTTCTTTTAGTATTGTATATCTCTCAGGTCGTAATGATTGCGCTATAACTAATGCCTTAGCTAATGTCTTTGGTTTTAATCCAATCTCTTTTGCTGTAGTTGGCGCACCCGAGTTCTTCAAAGTTTTTACAATCTTTTTCCAGTTTTGTCCTTGTAACTTTGCAATCATTATAGAACCTATACCACATTTTTCTCCATGTAATCCAATTCCAAATTCTAAATGATCAATTGCGTGTGAAAATAGATGTTCTGCACCTGAACAAGGCCTACTACTTCCTGCAATACATGATGCAACACCTGCACTGATTAATGCCTCAACAATTACTCTCACATCAATTTTATTTTTTGAAAAATTTTCTGCACTTTCAATTAATATCTCTGCACTCATTGAAGCAAGGTTTGCTGAATATCTTCCATAATATTCTCCTACCTTATCACGACCTAATTCCCAATCATGAACTGCAGTTACTTTTGCCATCAAATCACCACATCCACTTGCCAGTAATTTTTTAGGAGCTTTTTTGATTATATCTAAATCCACAAACACACCTAGAGGTGCGGTTGCAACTAGTGAATGTGGTTTTTCACCTCTAACTGAAACAAATGGACTTGCTATGCCGTCATGTGATGCAGAAGTAGGTATGCTAACAAATGGTTTTTTTAGATTAAATGCACATAATTTTGCAACATCTACTGAGCGCCCTCCTCCTAAACCTATAATGATGTCACTCTTTGCTAATTTGACTTTTTTTTGTATTACATTAGTCTCTTTCACTTGATTTGATCTTGCTAAATGCCAAACAGATGAAATTTTTACATTTTTTAATGACTTGTCAATCTCTTCTCCAATTATCTTCTTTACATTTTTACCAGAAATTATTGAAACTTTTTTTGGATTAGAAAGTGATCGTAAAAATTTTCCAACTTGTCCAATGTTCTTTTCACCGACAACGATCTGTCTTGGAAGCTCCATTGTGTGAGAATTTGCCTTCTTGTTCAACACTTCGATCCTATGACAAAGTTATTTAAAAGGGTCTAATATCATTGATATTATCTCAAAGAGAGGTTAATCTTATGTCAAACAATGTTGAAGAAAAAATATTACACGGAACAACCACTGTAGGTATCAAGGCTACTGATGGTGTAGTATTGTGTGCAGACATGAGAGCAAGCGCAGGATATTTTATTGCAAATAACAATACAATGAAAATTCAAAAAATTGAACAACATGTTGGTCTTACCTTAGCAGGTGGTGTAGCCGATGCACAAAATATTGTGGATGTATTACGTTACCATGCAAACTTACACAGAATTCAAAACCAAGAACCTATTCCAGTTAACTCATTAGCACGACTCACCTCTTTGATGTTTCATCAAAACAGAGGTTATCCATTCATTGCAGACATCCTAGTAGGTGGTGTTGATGCAAAAGGTCCTGCTTTATTTAATATCGACATGTTTGGCTCTGTAGAAAATAAAAATTATGTAACAACTGGTAGTGGTTCTCCAGTTGCATATGGTCTGTTAGAAGAAGAATATACCAAAGACTTGACACTTGAAGATGCAAAAAATGTTGCATTACGTGCAGTCAAAGCAGCCATAACACGAAATATTGGAACTGGTGATGGAATCAATGTAGCATTGGTTGATAAAAATGGATTCCGTCTTTTAACAGAAGAACAAAAGAAAGCAGTACTTCCTCTTTAAAATAATTGCAAAAAAAACAACAGCAGCAAGCAGATCAATCTAGCCAGAATATAATGGCGACCATACTGACAAGTATACCCAAAGAAGCAAATGTCACAAAAATTGATTATGAGGGTCCTCGTATTGCTCTTTATACAGATACGCCACGCTTTTTGATGGAACATAACGACATAATTTCTACCCTAGTTAATCAAATTAAAAAACGAATTGTAATTAGAACTGATGAAAAAATTCGCAAGTCTGAAGAAGATGCAAGAAAAATTTTAGATAATTTAGTACCAGATGATGCTGGATTAGAGGCTACATTTTTTGATACTGCAACAGGTGAAGTTTCAATTGAGCTAAAAAGACCATGGCTCTGTCAAAGAAATGCAGAAGAATTCAATCATACAGAAGTTACTGAACAAACTGGTTGGAGATTAAGAATAAAAAAATCAACTACAAAACCATCTAACACAATCAAATCTATCAATTACCAATTAAAAATATCATCTGCAGATAGAGCAAAACAACTAAAATCTGTTGGAGAAGAAATCTTTAGACCTAGACTAGTACAAAAATCTGAGGTATCCTTACTAACATTAGGTGGATTTGGACAGGTTGGACGTTCCTGTATGCTTTTAACTACTCCAGACAGTAAGGTGCTAATTGATTGTGGTATCAACCCTGGTGCACGAACTCCGTCTGAAGCATTCCCTCGTTTAGACTGGGCAAATATCTCATTAGATGAATTAGATGCTATTGTAATTGGGCATGCCCACTTAGATCATACTGGATTCTTACCTGTATTAACAAAATATGGCTACAAAGGACCAATCTATTGTACTGAACCAACCCTTCCTATGATGAATCTAATTCAATTAGATGCAATCAAGGTTGCAGGTGCACAAGGTAGAACACCAATGTATGCAGAAAGAGACGTTCATCAAATTATGAGACAAACAATTGGTCTTTCGTATGGAACTGTTACAGACATTTCTCCTGACATCAAACTTGTACTAGCAAACGCAGGTCATATCTTAGGTTCTGCATCATGTCACTTTCATATTGGTAATGGTGACCACAATTTTGTTTACTCTGGTGATATTAAATATGGAAAAAGTATGCTTTTAGAAAGTGCTGATACAAGATTTCCACGTGTTGAAACACTATTAGTCGAAAGTACATACGGTGCAAAAGAAGACATTCAACCAACAAGAGAAGAAGTTGAAGGGGCATTTATCAAATCTGTAAATGAAATTCTAAAAGGTGGTGGTAAAGTTCTAATTCCAATTCCAGCTGTAGGACGTGCACAAGAATTAATGATGGTTATTGACAAGTACATGAAATCTGGTCAATTAACAGAATCACCTGTTTTCATGGAGGGAATGATTCAAGAAGCAACTGCAATTCATGAAGCACATCCTGAATATCTTGAGAGATCATTGAAACAGAAAATTTTAGAAACAGACGATAATCCATTTGATTCGGAATATTTCACAAATATTGAGCATGCAGATGGAAGAGATGAACCTCTAAGAGAAGATTCACCATGTATTGTAATTGCTACATCTGGAATGCTTGAAGGTGGTCCAGTTTTAGAATACTTTAGAAATTTTGCACCAAATCCAAAAAATAAGATTCTCTTTGTTTCTTATCAGGTAAATGGAACTTTAGGACGAAGGGTAATGGATGGTGCAAGACAGGTAACAATTATGGGAAGAGATGGAAAAGTTGAAGTTGTTTCAATTAATTGTGGCACAGAAAAACTTGAAGGATTTAGTGGTCATAGTGATTATAATCAATTAATGTCATATGTGCAAAGATTGAGACCAAAACTTCGTAGAGTTCTTGTTAATCATGGAGAAAGAAGAAAATCTCAAAATCTTTCATCAGCAATTAATAGAATGTATAGAGTTACAACTCATTACCCACAAGTTCAAGAAGCTATAAAATTATTTTAAATCATAATCTGGTTTCCAAATTTTTACATTTGGTGGAGTTACAATGATTCTTTCTTCTCCTAATCTTGCAATGTCCGCTTCTGCATTGCGTGCAATGACATAAAGCTCTTCAACAACCTTACGTAATTTCTCAACATCTGACTGTGCTAATGGTGTAACTCTTAAAATGAGAACCATTCCTTTTTTAATGTCTTCTTTTATTGAATGTAAATCACTAGGATCACGAATAGTGATTGCTTTCAAGTACGTTGTGTTTTCTTGTTTTTGCACAGCTTTATTCCCGATCTACACCTTCATAAACTCTTTTGATCTATTTAGCCTCAAAAATTATACGACACACAAGTCTTTTGTAAATTTGTGCAAAAGAATTGGATTTTTTTGTGTTACAACTAATGAATCTTCAATTCGTACACCAAACTTTTTTGGAATGTAAATTCCCGGTTCTACAGTTATTGCCATATTTTTTTCTAACTTTGTAGAACTTCTTGGACCAATTGTTGGTAATTCATGTACATCTAATCCAATACCATGTCCAGTTGAATGAATAAAATATTTACCATAACCTGATTCATCAATAATTTTTCTACATGCATCGTCAATTTTTTTACAATCTATGTTTGGTTTAACAGCTTTTAGTCCAGCTTTTTGTGATTCTTTAACAATTTCATAAACATTTTTTTCTTCATTAGATATTTTTCCTATTGCAAATGTTCTAGTTGCATCTGAAACATAACCTTTGTATCTTAATGTTAAATCTATAACAATTAATTCATTTTTTTTAAATTTTCTATTAGTTACTTGTGCGTGTGGTAATGCACCATTTGGTCCACCTGCAATAATTAACGGATTTAATGTAGAACGATATCCTGTATCAAACATTTCATTTTCTACTGCATATGACATTAAAATTGCTTGAAGTTCAGATTCTTTTTGTCCTACTTTGATCTTTTTCTGACAAATTCCAAACATTTCATCAATTATTTTAGATGCTTTTTTTAGAATTTTAATTTCATTATCATCTTTAATTTCTCTTGATTTGTTAAATGGTTCAATTGAATTTTTAATTTTTGGAAATGTTTTTTTCAACGACTGCATTACAGAATAATTCTGACAATCTGTACAGACCTTTCCTTTGAGAAATTTCTTCAATGTTAACAAAGAACTCATTCCACGATCAGATTGAATTACTGTACAATCAATTCCTTCTTCTTTTGCTCTACCTATTTCTAATTCTGGTGCAATGATTGTAGTCTTTCCATTCTTTTCTAAAATCCCAATTGCTTCTCCCCAAAACCCAGTCATGTAAAATAGATTTTCAGGCTCTAATGCAACTATCATGTCACAACCTGTAATTTCTTTACAGTGTTTCAAAAGTCGTTTTCTTCTAACTTTCACACTCTAAATGCATTGTTAATCTGAATTTATGTCTGATGTCACTATTTTTTTGCTGTCAAGACTAGAACTTCCCATGGAAATACAATCTTTCCATCTTTTTTAGTATATTCTATGGTCTTATCTTTAATCATCTCTCTGAGATTATCTTTTTGAAATTTTGTTAGAGAATCAAATTTTTCTTTTAGAGGTTTTGATAGATGTTTTTTATAATTATTCCAATACTCTGAAAATGTACCTGGACTGTATTTGAAAACAAACTTCTTGACTATAATTTTACTAAATCCTGCTTTTTTTATCGCCATTGCAAAGGTTTCTTTTGTTCCAAATCTATCCATCTCTGGATATTTTGGTAAGTAATCTGGAATGAATTTCTTTACTGATTCTAAAATACAATCAAAGTATGGAACATTGTATTTTCCATGAACGGCAAGTGTAATTGTTCCATTTTTCTTCAAAAACTTTTTCATATTTTTTAATACTTTCTGTTCATTAGGAAAAAAGAATAATGCATATTGACATGTAATTGCATCCAATTTTGTATTAAATTGAATTTTTTCAGCATCTGCTCTAATGAAATGTACGTTTTTAGTACTACCTGTCCATCTTTTTGCTATTTTAATTGCAGATTCTGATGAATCTATCGCATAAATTTCACCTTTACTTCCAACTTTTCTGATTAGTTTCTTTGTAACAAGCCCTGTACCACATGCAAGATCTAAAACTGTATCATTCTTTTTTATTTTAGACAACTCTAACAGTTTCTTTGTAACGCCAAATGGCCCAACTTCATTTTTTGCCCATCTCTTATGATAAAATGGTGCAACCTCATTCCAAACTGAAATTGTACGTTGTTTGTATTTTACACCTTTAGAATCTTTTTTCAATGTTTTTACAAATTATTTTAGAAAGTCTCTCTTTTTTAGTTCTTGGAATATTTGTTATTTTTTTAGAATCTATAATTATAATTTCGTTATAACTTGAATCTTTGTTATACTTTTGGCCAATATCATTTGCAATTATCATGTCCGCATTTGATTCTTTTAATTTCTTTTTTGCACGATTAACTAATTCCTTTTTAGAAATATCAGTTTCAGCCTTGAAACCAATGAGAAAAATTCCTTTTTGCTTCTTTTTTATAACATCAATAATCTTTGGTGCTTTTACAAGCTTTACATTAATTTCCTTTTTGTCACTTTTTATTTTATTTGAGATTGTATTTTTGACTACATAGTCTGATGCAGCTGCAGCCATTATTGCAATATCAAATTTTTTCTTCAAACATTCATTGATTGCTTTATTCATTTCTTCTACAGAATTTACTCGAATTACTTTCGCACCTTTTGGTGGTTCACTTGTTCCTGGGCCATATACCAAAGTGACTTTTGCTCCTGCTGAAATTAATTCCGAAGCTAATAACGTTCCTGTTTTTCCAGAACTTTGATTTGTTATTACACGAATCGAGTCTATTTTTTCTATAGTTGGACCTGCAGTCATCAAAACTTTCTTTCCACGTAATTTTTCTGAACCTCCAAATTTTTTCAAAACAAATGATAGCATATCTTCTGGTTCTGGTGCTTTTGCCTTTCCTTCAATCATTTGTGGAGATACAAAATCTATTTTCCTTTTTAGAAAGTCCATATTTTTCCTGACAGCAGCATTTTCATACATTGAACGATGCATTGCAAGACCCATAATTATTGGAATTCTTGAACCAAATGCAACGGTAAGAACTGTAGATATTGGTGTATCGTCTATACCTGTTGCTAATTTTCCTAAGGTATTTGCAGTTGAAGGATATACGATTAGTAAATCAGATCTTTTGTAATCTGCTAATTCAATATGTTCCATATCTCCAGTTAATTTTGTAATTACATTATTTCCTGTAGCCCATTTCATATAGTCTGGTTTGATTAATTTTGTACTGGCATTTGACATTACACATTTGACATTTGCCCCATGTCGCATTAGTAATCTAGCAAGTTCAATTGACTTGTATGCAGCAACTGAACCTGCAACACAAAGAACAATATTTTTTCCAGTAAGCTCAGTACCATGACTTTCTACAATGTCAAGTGATGGATGTGGTAATCCTTTCTTAGACATTTTCTTTCTCCAACTTTTCTAACTCGTCTTTTTCCATAGAAAATGTATGTTCTTCTCCAGGAAATTTCTCTTCTTTTACATCTTTTACGTATGAACTAACTGCATTTCTAATTTCTTCTGATAAATTCAAATATCTCTTAGCAAATTTTGGCTTTATTTTCTCAAACATTCCTAGCATATCGTGAATAACTAATACTTGACCGTCACAATCCTTGCCTGAACCAATTCCTATGGTTGGAACTTTGACATCTTTTGTAATAATTTTTGTAACATCATTTGTGACCATCTCTAAAACAATACTAAATACTCCTGATTGTTCTAAAATTTTGGCATCTTCTATCAATCTAACTGCATCTTCACTTTTTTTTGCTTGAACAGAATATTTTTCTGCAGTTTGTGGAAGTAATCCAAGATGTCCCATTACCGGAATACCTGAATCTTTTACCGCTCTAATAATATCTGCAACCTCTTTTCCACCTTCTAATTTTACTGCATGTGCTCCTGCTAGTACCAATCTTTTTGAATTAGTTATAGCTGAATCTTCATTTTCATAAGAATTAATTGGAAGATCTGTAACAATTAATGAATTAGTTTTTGCATTTTTTACGGCAGTTGTAAAACGCACCATATCATCCATTGTCACATCTTTTGTGCTATCGTATCCTAACATCACCATTCCAGCACTATCTCCGACTAGAATTACATCTGCTTTATCACACAGCGTAGTCATAGTTGAGTCATATCCGGTTAATACAGTAATTTTTTCTTTTGACTTCATTTGTATTATGTCATTTACAGTTTTAGACATTTTTTGCTCTCCGTTTTAGATTTTTTTGAATCTCTAAAATTGTAATTTTTAGATTTTTCTTGTTGTCAAATGAACTTTGTTTTTTTGATTGTTTTCTTGATTCAGAAATAAGTAATTTCATCGCACGCGTTACATTATCTACAATTGTCACATCTGCAGTTTGTGCAGTTCTTGAAAGTGGATTTAGATCAAATGTGATAATCTTCTTTTTTGCCTTTTTTAGAGCAATAGTTCTATCTCCATCTTCTAATGGAACTAAGACCACATCTGCAGAAAATATCCCATTTTTGTCAACAATTCTCCTAGCACTATCTATTCCCTTTAGTTTAGTAGATTGTTTTTTATTCATTCCTAGAATTTCTTTTGCGCCAGATTTTTTCAAAATATTTGAAATTGCTTTTTTTCGTTTTTCACTTGAATAAAATAAATTTACTTCTATCTTTGAGTTTGTTATTTTTGCTAACTGAATAATTTCTTTTGGACAAAGTGCAACAAAATTTCCATTAACTGAAATTACTGAATTTTCTGCCTGATTTAGCATAATTGATGCAGCTTTAATTGCATCTTTTGCAGATTTTGTTGTTTTCTCACCTATCAGATAATCAAAAGCTTCTCCTCTACCATGAGCTAACAGTCCTTCTTTTGCAACTAAGTTATTATTGAAACCACTAACTAATTTTTCTCTAATTTGAAGAGACAAATATCGAGGATGAGACTTTGGAATATTCATGTACATCAAAAAATTATTGTAATCTGGCACCAGAATTATCAATCTTTGATGTAATTATTAATCCATCGTCAAATTGCTTTAAAATTTCTTTTACTTTATTTTTTTCATCTTTTGTTACTAGTGAAAATACTGTCTCACCAAATAATGCTACACCACATTTTATTCCATTTTTATGCAAAAGATTGATAACTTGATTCATTTTTGGCGTTATTACATTTACATATTTTGCAAACTTCACTGACATGTCTTGAAACTCTTCTGTATCATTACTTTCAATAAGTTTTTTCACCATTTTTCCACCTAGTCCATTAATTGATGAAATTTTTTCTTTGAGAAATTTTTTTGTTGAAATTGGATTAAAACAAATTATAATCACGTCACGTTTTTCTTTTGAATTAATTCTTTTTACTTGGCCAACTCCTGGTGCACCTGGTTTTACTCTAACCTCAAATCCTCCGTGGTAAGATGCTAAAACATCTCCTAATCCTGTTCTACATTCTATCTCAATGTCATGTGCTATTTGTGCTACCTGAATTTTTGTTAATTTACAATCTAATGCATCATTTAATGCAATAGATAGTGATAGTGCAACTGCAGCACTACAACCAAACCCATAACCAACTGGAACATCAATATTATGTGTAACATCAATGAATTTTCCTTTTACACTAAATTTACTTAGAACTAATTCTGATACTCGCATATCTCCTGATTCAAAACCATTTACCTTTATTGCAAAATCTGAAATGTCATGTTTTGTTCTCTCTCTTACAGTAACTGTTGTTTTAACACCTTTCTGTATAGAAAATCCTGCACCTAAAGATCCAAGTTGTTTAGAATCTTCTTTATCTAATTCTGCCTTGAAAAAACCCGTGATATGTGCAGGACAAAATGCTGTTGCCATCATGATCAAACTTGACATATTTGGAAAATATTAATACTTGGCTTAAATAATATAAATTAGTATAAATTGACTACGTTCACACGACGCCTGCAAAAGATTGGAAGTAGTATTCTAGTATCTCTTCCAAAAGAATGGATTGATGCAAATAATCTAGATAAAACTAACCAAGTTGAAATTGAAACAAACAAAAATAATCTTTCTATTAGAACACAGCTAAGTAAAAGACCATCAAAGGATATTGAAATTACTTATCCTCTTCCAAAAGGTGAAAGCATTGTACCAACAATCACTGGTGCGTATCTTTTAGGATTTGATATGATCAAAATTGTAAGTAAATCCCCAATTTCGATTACTGATAGGGAAAGTGTTCGTGGTTCAACAAGAAGATTAGTTGGAATGGAAATTATAGATGAAGATGCAACAAATATCTCGGTCCAATTTTTACTTGATGAGACATCAATTAATCCACAAAATATTCTAAAACGAATGAGCTCCATTGCACTAGGAATGTTTAGTGATGTTGTATCATCATTACAAAGTGGTGATAAAACAAATCTAGAAACTATAGTAAATCGTGATGCCGAAATTAATAGACAATATTTTCTTCTTGTTAGATTAATTAGAAGTACTATAATGGATGCTAGATTAGCTAATATTTTTAATTTAGAAAATATTGATATTCTTGATTATAGAATTGCAGCAAATACACTTGAAATTGCAGGTGATACTATTGTTGAGTTATCTCAATCGTTAATTAAATCAAATCTTTCTAAAGTTGAGCTAAAGAAACTTCATGATTTTGCAAAAGATATGGAAGAAATACAGATAAAATCTATTGATTCTTTTATTTCTAATAATAGAACACTTGCAATTGATGCAATTAGATTACAAAGAAATAATGCTACAAAAATTTCTAAAATTAGATCTTCATTAGAAAGTAAAAAACAAATTTCTCTTGAATTTTTTGATCTTATCTATATGTTTGAAAAAGTATTACAATCTTGGTCAGATATAGCAGATTTAGTTAAACCAAGTTACAAATAGTTAGAGTAATTTTTTCTTTGCTGCATAAATCATTACCGCACATATTGTTTTTGAATCAATAATTTTTCCAGCTTTAATCATCCCAATTAATTTTTTAATATCCATTTTAACAACGGTGATAAATTCATCATTATCTAATTTTAATTCAAATTCTTTTTTTGTTCCTGATGCTACAAAAACATGAATTTCTTCTTTGTTATAGCCTACTGAAGGGAAATATGAGACTAATTTAGTCATCTTTTTGGCCTTGTAGCCGGTTTCTTCAATAATTTCTCTATATGCACAATCAATTGGTTTTTCTCCTTTTTCCAAAGTACCTGCTGGAATTTCTAGAATATATCCATGAGGAAATCTATGTTGTTTAACTAAAAGCACTTTTCCCTTTTCATCAAATGCAAGCATTGCCGCAGCACCTGGGTGTTCTATCACCTCTCTTCTAACTTTTCTATGTTCTACTTGTATATTATATGCATTTATTTCAAATAATCTTCCTTTGTATAATTTTTCTTTTTTCATTTTTAATTTGTCTGTGAAATATGTAATGTTTGTGACTTTGTTAATGTTTCCAATCTTTTTTCTAACCATTTTTCTGGCATATCAATTTTTTTTGGAATAAATAATTCAGTTGTTATGGTGCCTTCCACTTTTGCCACTCTTTCTGTCATCTCATCCATCTTGAAAATACTTTCACTATACAAAAATAAAACAATCTGATTTTTCGCTAAAAATGGTGTCATTAGATAATCTTCTGAAAACTCTTTTTCAAATTTCTTTAACATTTCTGGAATATCTTCTTGTGTGATTGCTACAACTGCATAACACAAGAAACCTTCAATTTTACTAGGATCATATACAAGTGTAAATTGTATTAATTCATTATCTTGTAATTTCTCTAATCCTCTGTTGATTGTTTTTGTTGATAGTTTTGTATCCTTTGATAATTGTTCAATCTTTTTTCTAGGATCTTCTATCAATTGATTTAAAATTTCTAAATCGGTCCTAGTTAGATTATGTGTGATCTTAGTATTGTCAGCTTCAAAAACTGACATCACACGTACATTTTCCATTAATTTCTCTAATAATTCAATTTTTTGTTTCATATCTTCTTTAACTATAACTCCGATGACAGTATTTCCTCCTACACATGGAACAATTGCAAATGGCATTCCAGCTAGTTTGACATTTTTGATAATCTCTTTTTGATTTTGAGTATTTACTACAATGTAAAACATATTCAATCCTAAAAGTGGTGGTTCAACTTTAAGACAGAATTTTTCTATAATTCTTAACTTTTGCATTTTACTAATTCTTGAACCAACTGCTCCGCCAGAAATTCCTAATTCTCTTCCAATTTGCCTATCTGGTTTTCTACAATTATTCAGTAATCTACTGAGAATTTTCATATCTAAAATGTCCAATATGCAAAGTAAATTGTATATTTATCTAATTAATCTTACCATTTTACTTGATTATGTCCTAAATGTTAGCACTATACTTGATCAGTATTATATATTCGACATTTCTATACATGTTATGGATTATCGAGTAAACCTAGCAGCTAGAATGCTTGCAAACAAGAGAGGTAGTTTGATTGGCGCGGTACTTGCCGTGTCAATTGGAATTTTGGTAATTCATGTTAACTTTGTAATTTTTCAGGGAATTTATGATGCAATAATTCGTGATATGACTGATTATAGATTTGGAGATATTTTTGTAAGCCATGAAGAAGAAGCAACTATTGAAAGATCTCATGTAGTTTACACAAACTGGTTTGAAAGAGTACCACTTGTGCAGTCCGCGACGCCCCGGCTTTCGGGCAGTGCCGATATAGAATTTAGAAGCATGGGAGAATTTCACGAAGAATACGATGTTCCCGTAGTTGGTGTAGAACCTGTATCTGATATACAAGCATCAAAAATTCATACAACAATTAGTGATGGTCAGTATGTCTATGCTAGAAATTCAATTGTAGTTGGTGAAACAGTTGCAGAAGATTTAGGTGGCGTAAGAGTTGGTGATAATCTCAAATTAATTATGACAAATCAAGGTGGAGAAGAAAATTCAAAAAGATTTGTTGTTACTGGAATTTCAAAAACTGCTGGAGGTCAAGGATTTGATACAAGCGTCATTGTTCATATTGATACTTTACGAAGTTTAGTTGATAGGCCTAATGAATCAAATTCAATCTTTGTAAAACTAAATGAAAAAAATCCAGAGGCTGCACTAGAAATTAGAAAACAGTTCTTAGCTGCATATGCAAATGATGATCTAAAAGCACAAACAATTGAAGAAGCAGCTGAGGCAACACTTAAAGGATTTCGCTCTGGAATTGCAATGATTAATTTAATTGGTTACTTTGGAATGGGGTCCTCTGCATTTGCAATTGTTACTATACAAATGATGCTTGTAAACAGTAAGACTAGGGAAATTGGTGTTATGCGAGCAATTGGTGCAAAACGAAAAGATATCTTAATGGTATTTATTTTACAAGGAATGATTATTGGCGCAATTGGTGCAGGTGCTGGAACTGGAATTGGTTTAGCATATACAACATATGCAAAAGAAACCAATATGCAATTTCAAGGAAGTTTAGCGCTTGAGGTAAACTATAACTGGTCAAAAATTGCAGAAACCGCACTCTTAGCTTTCTTCTTAGCAATTCTTGCAGCAATATATCCCTCTTATAGAGCGACTAAACTACAACCAGTGGAGGCGATGAGAAATGTCTGATATTGTTTTAGAGCTGCAAAATGTTTCAAGAATTTTTGGAGAAGGTGATACACAAGTAAAGGCATTAGATGATGTTTCATTTAAAATTAAACGTGGCGAATTTGTTCTAATAGTGGGAAGTTCAGGTTCTGGAAAATCTACATTACTAAACATGATTGGATTATTAGATAAACCAACACTTGGAAAAGTAATCTTAGACGGAAAAGAAACGACTACTCTAAAAGATGGACAAGTCTCACAATATAGAAATGAAAAACTAGGATTTGTATTTCAATTCGCAAATTTGTTACCAGATTTAACAGTCTTAGAAAATGTAATGTTGCCACAGCAAATTCAAGGAAGCTCTGAGGATATTCGCCAAAATGCAACTGATTTATTGATTAAAGTTGGATTAGAGGATCAAATTAACAAACGTTCAAACAAAATTTCTGGTGGTCAAGCACAAAGAGCCGCAATTGCCAGAGGATTGGTTAATCGTCCAACTGTGGTTTTAGCTGACGAACCAACAGGAAATCTAGATTCAGTTACTGCAGGAAAAGTTGTAAAACTAGCAAAAACAATGGCTAAGGAATTAAATCAAACATTCATTATTGTTACACACGATAAACATCAATTCCCAGATGTTGATAGGATAATTACAATCAAAGATGGTAAATCGTATGAAGAAGAAAACACAATGGAGATTACGGTATGAAAAAATTCGTTATAGTTTTTCTAGCATTTTTAATGGTAAGCTCACTTACTCCATTATCATTTGGAGATGCTAGACTTGGACCTGCTGATGTGCCTCTAGGTGTGTTACGAGACTTTGTAATTAGTATAAAATTCTTAGATGCATATTTTGGAACTGAAGGGAATAAAATTGAAGTTGCACCTGGAGACAAAAATGTTCCATTTACTGTAATAATGAGTAATGTAGGAACACAAGATATTACTGGAATCAAAGGAAAACTTTCTCTTCCTGCACCATATCAATCTCCAAGTGGAAGAGGTGTAGCTATGATGGCTGATAATGATCAAAAAGCATCCGCAGGTAATACATTTGCTCTAACATTTTTTGTAGATGTTTCTGAACTAGCACCTATCAAAGATTATTCTGGAACCATTGACCTTACATTTTCAAGATTAAGAGAATCTGGTGAAAGAAGTGAGAATTTTCCCTTTACATTCAAACTTACTGGCGATAGTATAGTTAACTTAAGACCAATATCTGGTCCTCTCACTTCTATCATAAACAATAATGTAGTAATTGAGATTTCAAACGCTGGTAGTGCACCATTAAACAATGTGGATATTGTTTTGCAAAATGATCAAACTTCTGTTGCATCTACTTCATCTTCTGTTACTAATCTAGAAAATGTAATTTTTGATCAAACACATTGGGATGTTGGAACAATAAAACCACAATCTTCTGTAACATTTTCATTGAAAGTATTTGTTCCTGAAACAATCAAAAATGAACCATTACATCTTCCTATGACAATTTCATACTATGATGCTCATGGTGAATTAGAAACTGTTACCAGGGTAACTGACTTTTACATTAATGGATTAGTTGACCCATCAATCTATGGTGTTAAAGTAATTGATTTATCTGGAAAACAAACAGTAATTGGTGAAATTCTAAATGAAGGAAATAGTGATGGATTATTTGGATTTGTTACTCTAAAACCAAGAGGAGACTCTAACATTATAGAATCTACGCAATATATTGATGAAATAGAACCTGACAGTCCTGTTCCATTTAACATTCCAATTGATTTTGATGGTGTATCATTAGATGGTAAACATGACATTACAATTGAAGTTAGATACAAAGATTCTATGAGAGAAGAGCACATTTTATCATATGATACCACAATTGATGTTTCTGCATTATCTATGTTAGATACTGAAGAGGGAGATTCACCAATGGGTGCAATTGCTGGAATAATCATTATTGTTGCAATTATTGCAATTCTGTACAAGAAAGGCAAATTGCCAATGATTAGTAAAAAATCTGCATAACTCAAATTTAATGCATAAATTAACATACTCTCGATTTGTAATTTTACTATGCATTGGAAAGATTCACTTCCTGACTCGTATGTAAAAAAATATGGCAATCAACCGTGTGTAAACATTGGTACTGCAGGTCATGTAGATCATGGTAAAACCACTTTGATTCAGGCATTAACAGGTAAATGGACCAGTGTCCACAGCCAAGAATTGAAGAGAGGAATTACAATTCGAGTTGGTTATTCTGATGCAGCATTTTACAAATGTCCTGATTGTGAACCTCCAACAAATTATTCTACATCACCTAAATGTCCAAACTGTAAACAGGAGGGAGAACTAAGTAGGGTAGTAAGTTTTGTTGATAGTCCTGGACATGAAAGTTTGATGGCGAACATGTTATCTGGTTCTGCATTAATGGATGGTGCTATACTCTTGGTAGCCGCAAATGAAAAGGTTCCACAAATGCAAAGTAAAGAACATCTATTAGCACTTCAAACATTAGGAATTAAACAAATCGTTGTAGTTCAAAATAAGGTAGATCTAATCACATACAAAGAAGCAATGGGTAATTATTCTGATATTTCAAAATTCATCAAAGGAACCAATGCAGCAAAATCTCCTGTAATTCCTGTATCTGCACAATCCAATCTAAATTTGGATGCACTCATTTATTCAATTGAAACTGAAATCAAAACACCAGAACATGATGTAAAAAAATCTCCTGTAATGCATGTTTTACGCTCATTTGATATTAACAAGCCTGGCTCAAAAATTGCAAATATCAAAGGTGGAGTTATTGGAGGAAGTTTAACTGAAGGTCAATTTAACATTGGAGATGAAATTGAAATTAAACCTGGATTACTAAATGAAAAGAAAAAAAATTATGAACCACTAATTACTGAAATTGTTTCTTTGGGAACTGGAGCAGGGACTGTTGATAATGTAAAACCTGGTGGTCTAGTTGCAATTGGAACTAAACTTGATCCAAATCTAACACGTGGTGATTCGTTCATTGGTTCTGTAATTGGTAAACCGGATTCATTACCAGAAAATTCTGATACTGCAAAATTAAAAGTTAGTTTATTTGATTCTGCAGTTGGTTCTACAGGTAATGAAAAAATCGCTCCTATCAATATGGGTGAGATGCTGAGACTAAACATTGGTACTGCTCCAATTCCAGGAAAAGTTACCAAAGTTAAAGGAACTGACATTGAAGTAACATTAAGACGTCCTGCATGTTTGTTTGAGAAAAGTAATGTTGCAATTAGTAGACGAATCGCTGATAGATGGAGATTAATCGGTGCTGGAATAATTGGTTAAAGTAATCGCTGATACTAGTTTTTTAATTCATTTAGCCACTCATAGAATAAAAAATATTGATTCTATAGAGACTGAAATTGGTACATTATCATTCATTGTTCCTAAAATTGTAAAAAAAGAATTAGAACATCTTGCTGGAGATCCCGATAAGAAAATTATTTCAGAACAAACCTTAGATTTCATTAAAAATTTTAAAATAAATGATATTGATGGCAGTAATGCCGATGTAGCAATTCTTAATTTCATAAAAGAAAATAGAAGTATTGTTGCTACAATGGATAGAGAACTGAAAAATAAGATAAAACAATCAAGAAGTTCAATTTTATCTATTCACAATGATAAGATTGTTCTTGAGAACTAGAAAACTTTATTTTAAAAATAATATTTTATAAAATATGTCTGAATTCTCTATTGTCTGTTCTGATTTTGATGATGGAGATGCAATACCTGAAAAATTTGGTTATAAATTTAAAAATGAAGAACCAAATATCTCATTTAATCGTCCACCACCTAGTACCACTACATTAGCATTAATCATGGATGATCCGGATGCAATGGGTGCTGTAGGAAAAGTTTGGTTACATTGGTTACAATATCATAATCTAACTGAAGTATCTCCGATAGAAGGTAAAACAGATTTTGGTGAAATTGGTTACGGTGGACCTGCTCCTCCAGACGGAAAACATACTTACATTTTCAAAGCATATGCATTAGATACAGAATTAGAACTCAAAGAAGGTTTTTCAAAACAGGAATTAGAAGATGCAATGAAAGGTCACATTCTTGCAGAAGCCAAACTAACTGGTACTTTTGCACCATAGTGCAATAAACTGTAAATAACTATCAAAATTGAATTGAATTATGGTATCCAATCAGAAATTATTTTCAGTAGGAAATTTTGATTTTAGATTACAACATTTACTTGTAATTGGAGTATTAGCATTATCTGTATCAATTTCAATGACGATTCGTTCTACTCCTGCATCGTATGGTTTTGAATTATTTGAATTTGATCCATTCTTTAATTTTCGTGCAACTGAATATATTTTAGATAATGGAACTGATGCATACTTTAACTGGATAGACGAAAAAAGTTGGCATCCATTTGGTAGAAATGTATCTGAAACTTCACAAGTTACACTTCATGTTACTGCCGCATCACTTTATCCAATCTTTAATTTTGGTTCCTCTGTTTATGATTTTACAATACTTTTGCCTTTGGTATTTGGTTCTTTAACTGCACTTGTGGTCTTTGCATTTGTTCGTGTTTTAGGTGGTACGACTGCTGGATTATTTGCCGCATTAATTTTTTCAGTATCTCTTCCAATTTTTACTCGAGGCTTAATTGGTTGGTTTAAATCCGAACCTCTAGGACTATTCTTTGCATTTTTAGCAATGTACCTTTTTGTTTCAGGATTAAAATTCAATAAAGGTAAAATCTCTTTAATTAAATTAATTGCAGCAGGATTATTTTTATCGCTTGGACTTTCCGCATGGGGTGGAATTTTATTATTTGTGATGCCTATTGTACTATTTTATTTTGCATTGCCATTTCTTAAGAATAAAGATAATTTCATAATGTGGGCTGCTCCTGCATTTTCAATTTCACTAATACTATTTTCTTTAATTTTTGAAAGAACTTCTACATTCATAATTGGCTATGCCGGTGTGGCAATTTTACTACCAACAATCTTCATAATAATTTCTGGAATTATAATGAAGTTTAGTAGTGAACGTACGAAAATTCGTAATTGTATTTTTGTTTTAATCTCATTTGTTGTATCGGGTATAGGAATATCTAGTTCTGGACTAATTCCATTACCCTCCTTTAGATACCTTAACGCTCTAAATCCTTTCTTAACTACTCAGGACACATTAACTGATTCTGTTGCAGAACATATGACTACCAGTTTAACATTATCGTTTACATTTTTATCGGTTTTTCTTATATTTGCAACAATTGGAATGTGGTTTCTTTTCTCTAAAAAAACGATTAATCTAAAAACTGACATGAGAGTTTTTGCTATATTAACTAGTATTATTGCAATTTATGTTAGTTCTGCGTTTATTAGATTAGAATTATTTGCATCAGTTGCAATTATAATTCTAGGTTCTATTGGACTAACTATCTTAACACAGAAAATATTTGAACAGAATAAACAAAATTTCACTAAAATAATCTTTCCAGCCGTAATAATTATTTTATTCATTATTCCTTTAACTATGCCTGAAGGCAATACTTGGTTAGGTTGGGCTGACTTTGCACCGTCTATACTGAGTGGTGGTTCAAATTTTACTTATTTCGCATCCAATGATTGGATAGATGCAACACTATGGTTAAAACAAAATACTTCTGAAGATGCAGTGATTGCATCTTGGTGGGATTATGGATATTGGATAACTACACTAAGTGAACGTACCACTTTAGTTGATAATTCAACATTGATTGATTGGCAGATCAAAAAAATGGGTTACGCATTGATCACCACTCCTGAAAACTCTTGGCATATTCTTAGTTCTGATTATACTCAAGATATTTCTCCTTATCTTGGAAATGAAAATATATTAAAATTTGGAGGACAGTTGGAATCTGAATTTAATAAAAATTATTTAGAAAAATATGGTAAATCTTGTGAACAAATTTTCAAAAATGAAGCTCAAACATTAAACATAGTGGAACAAAGTTGTAATCCTATTACAAAAGGCATGGATGCTGATTATTTGCTAATCTATGTTGCTGGTGAAAGATTTTTCGTAGAAAATTCTAATGCACCATTATACACACTTGAACATGGTGGTGATGAAAGTAAAAAAACATGGTATGCCGCAATTTCAAATCATCAAGTTTCTAAATTTATTCAAGATGATAACATAACCCCTACTAATTATTTCATGAAAAATTCAACACTAGGGCAATTAATGCCATTTTCAATCTTCAAGTATGTAGAACCTAATACTGGTAGAACATTCAATGAATACCAAAGTGGCTTAATCCCTGTTTATGTTCATGACTTAAAATTAAAAGATCCTGAAAATGATCCATTTTATCTAGTATATGCCTCGCCTAGTTTTTACAATCAACAAGGAGGGGCTATGTCTGCAGTTTTAATTTATAAGATCAATCATGATTACAATTCTTAAAAATTATGAAATTTTGTGAAAAATGCAATGATAGAATGAATGGAGACTTTTGTACTACTTGTGATAAGGATAAACTTCCTAAAAGAATAAAATTTTCAGATTATTCAAATCAAAAAATTAATAGTTGTGATAAGGGATGTGGAGGAAAAATTTACTTTGATGAGGATTTTAAAACAGAAGATCATAAATTCATTCCAATAGACAAAAATACTGGTCGACCACACAACTGTAAAAAAATTAAATACAAAAAAAAATTTTAGTTATTTCCTTGTCTTAACAATTTGTATAATGCATTAATTATTGCAGATGCACAAGGACTTCCTCCTTTACGACCAATATTTGTTATAAATGGAATTTCTGTTTTTGATAACTCGTCTTTTGATTCTACTGCTGAAACAAAACCTACTGGCATACCAACAACCAATGCAGGCTTTACCAATCCTTCTCTAAACATTTCCATTACTTCTAAAAGTGCAGTTGGGGCATTTCCTACAACAACAATTCCTCCATCAATTTCTTTTTCAGCCACTCTCATAGACATCTGTGCTCTAGTTTTTCCTGCTTTTTTTGCAGATTCCATTAAAGATGGATCTGAAATATTACAAATCATGCTATTTCCAAAATCTTTTGGATTTTGTTTATTCATTAATCCAATAACACCATTTACATCTGCAACTATACTCTGTCCATTTTTTAATGCATTAATTCCATTTGAAATTGCATCTTTATGAAAAAGAAGCTTATTTTCTCTAGCAAAATCAAAATCTGCAGTTGAATGAATTATTCTTCTAACAATTGGCCATTCCATTTCATTGTATGGATGAGAACCTATCTCACTTTCAATAATCTGCATACTTTCATCTTCTATCTCTTGTCCCTTTCTAGTTTGCATCTTCTACCTCTTTAGCTCTTTCTAAAATTAAATCAATCATTTTCTCATCTGTACCTAAGTGTTTTGTAACAAATACTTTCTTTAAATTTGCATTGTCTAAAGCTGGTAATAGATCGTTATTGACATCTATCTTTACATGAGCCCCTTCATGTAAAAAATAAAAAACAATTACCAAAACTTCTGGATTATTCTTTTGACATGCTTGTATTCCTTCTTCTATTGTAGGCCCTTCAATTTCCAAATAACATCGACTGACATTTCTATAAGATGATTTTAGCTCATCTACAACATAATCAATTGATATTCCTGAATTTGGATCCTTACTTCCATGTCCAATAATGAGCACATCCACCTTTTCTTTTGGAATATCTACTGAATTTTCTTTTAATGTGGTAATTACTCTGTTATCTACTAATTCTACTAATTTTTTATGCATAGTCATTGGTTTTGTAACTAGAAATTTGATCTTTGTATCTTTTTGATACTTCATTGCATCTGCTACCGCAATCTTCACTTTTCTTCCTGGATATAGAAAATATGGAACTATTGTCATTTGTTCCACATCTTTTTTCAAACATACATCCATTCCATCTTCAATAAATGGTGGAACAACTTCTAAAAAGCAAAACTCTGTAAAATCATAATTTCCTTTTTCTTTAACTTTCTCACAAATCATTTCCAGCTCTTCACCAGCTTCTCTTTCCCTACTTCCTCTATCAATTATCATTAATCCTCTTTTCATTTTATTATCCTCGATATAGCTACTGTTAGATTAGGAGGAAATTTCTGTTTCTCAACTATTAATTTACCTTCTGATGATTTTATTGCAGCAGCCTCTGAAACACTTGCTGTTCCTTCAAACGCTTGAACTGTTTTTGAAGGATTTGGTGCAGTGATTGTTGCTAGCTCTTCTCTATCAATGTATTCTATTGGTATGTCCATCTCTTTACCCAATTCAATCAGTCCTATGATATCTTTGTCTTTTTTAATAGATACAAACCTAGCTATTTGATTTTGTTTTAATTCATATTTTTCTAATGTTGCATTTACACCATTCAAAATAGTTTCTTTAGATGTATCCCAGTGTAATCCTATTCCTACAACCAAATTTGGAACTCTATATACTACAGAATCTTTCAGTACTTCTTCATCGTTGATTTGGTCATTTGTAATTATCAAATATCCCTTAGAATCAGAATCTTTCAAATCTTCTATTTTTGAAAACATTGTAATATTTTCTGGAAGTTTTCCTTTCCACCATTCTTTTTTACCTGTATTCTGAAAAACTCCAATTTTTTCTTTGTTGACCATGAATGCACTAATTCTAGTTACATTGCTATCATCATCAATTTTCCAACCAAATTCTCTACCCACAAGATCTACTGCTATGGTTTTGTTAACATCTGCTGCTGTAGTAATGACCGGAGTGGCGTCCATCTTTTCTGCAATTTCATTTGAAAGCTCATTTGCTCCTCCTAAATGTCCTGATAAAACACTAATTACAAAATTAGCATTATCATCAATCACAATTACTGCTGGATCTGTTTTCTTATCTTTGATGTGTGGCGCAAGTAATCTAATTACTGCACCTAATGAAAATAAACAAATTATTCCATCGTTATTTTTGAACAATTCAACAATCTTTTGAGTTGTGGAATCCTCATACCACTGAATTTTTTTATCATTATTTGAAAATTTCATTGGTGCAAATATGTCAAAATCTGAAAAATGTTCTTTTAATTTTAAACCTATTTCTATTCCATTTCTTGTAATTGCTAAAACCGCTATTTTCTTCATAATATTAAAAATTCTGAATTAATTAAATGCCTTACTCTATTTCTAAAGTGTCTCTGTATCCATTTTTGTTCTGGATAACACTTTGCCATCAAAATCAAACAGTATTACCTCAACTGGAATCTTTCCTTCTGAATGTTGTATCATTTGTTTACATGTTTCATTTGTAATTTGATCAAAAAATCCCTCTACTTTGTCTTCCATGATGATCTCTTGAACATTTCTAGCAGTATTTGCACCTAGAATTTTACTAATAGTTTCTGATTTTGCATCACATCTTTTTGCAAGTTCAGAAAGAAATTTCATGTCTACTTTTCCACCTTTCACATGAGTCTGCTTTACACCTGCTGCCATTTTTGCTAATTTACCAATGAATCCTGCAACATATGCTTTTTTCAATTCTTTTCTTGCACATTGTTTGATTGTGTAACCTGAAAAATCTCCCATTTGAATAAATGAATGATCTGGTAATTCTATAATTTCTCTTGCAAAGTCTTCACTTCTTCCTCCAGTTGTTAAAACAACATAGTCATCATTCATAGAACTTACAACTGCAATCTGTTGTCGTATAGCTGCTGCAAACGATGCAGTTGAATATGGAATTACGATTCCACTTGTTCCTAAAATAGAAATCCCTCCAATTATTCCAATTCTTGGATTATCTGTTTTTGTTGCTAATTCTTTTCCTTTTGGTACAGATATTGTAATCTTGATTCCATTTTTTTTAAGTAATTCTTCACCAACTTCTCTAACATTTTCCAAAATCATCTTCTTTGGTGTTGGATTAATTGCTGCACTTCCAATTTCTAATCCTAATCCTGGCTTAGTAACTCGGCCTACGCCTTCTCCACCATCAATTTCGATCTTATCAATCTTGTTTGTTAACTCAACGTTAACAATAATTTCTGCACCATGTGTTACATCCGGATCATCTCCACCATCTTTTATTACAGAACACTTTGCTGAATCTTTAGTAAACTCACATGAATTAATTTTAATATCTAATCTTGAGCGTTTTGGTAATATGATATCTGTTTGTTCAATTTTCTTTTGATTAATAATTGATAAAATTCCTGCCTTTGATGATGCTGTAGCACAACTTCCTGTTGTAAATCCTGTACGTAATTTCTTTTTAGTTTCTGTATTTGTATCCACGTGAAATTTTTAATTTTTTATGTAATAACTTTTGTTACAAACGAAGAATTTCATTAAGAATAATCCATAATGTAACAACACCTAATCCCCCATAAAGTAACAAATGTGTTGTTTTTTGTGATATTGGTTTCTCTCTATTATGTGTCTCTTGATTATAATCTCCTCCAAATTTTTGATTTTCTCTTCTCAATTCCTCAAAATTAAATCTCATATCATCTCCCATCTTTTCTCCTTGTGCTTTCCAAAAATTTTGATAGTCTTCTCCTGATACATGTTCATCTTTATTTGATTGGTTTTTTCGATGAGATTTTAGATATTGATATGCTTCTGTAATCTCTTTGAATTTTTTACTAGCATTAATTTCAGTATTTTTATCTGGATGATATTTCAAAGATAATTTTCTATAAGCCTGTTTGATCTCTTTATGACTGGAATCTTTAGTCACTCCTAAAATCTCTCTACATTCTTGTGCATTCTTACCAAATTTAACATGAATTTTTGTTGTCATGTACCTTCTCTGGATATGTTTAAAATAAAATATTTTATCATCTCATCATGAGTACGGAAATTACTGATCGTATAGTTATATCTGGTGCAAAGGGATTTGTTGGGAAAAACCTAAGAAAATTTCTCTCTTCAAATGGAATTTCATCAATTCCAATATCTCGTCAAAATTTTAAAAATAATAAATTCCCTTCATTAAAAAATACATCACATTTTGTTCATCTTGCGGGAGTCGGTTCAGAATCTGTTCATCAGGATTCATTTGTGCAAGTTAACATTGAATTAACAAAAACTGTGATTAATCTTTGTAAAAAAAATAATATTAAAAATATAATTTACTTTAGTGGTTTAGGAGTATCAAAAAATTCCCGTTCCTCATATTTTATTTCTAAATTTAATGCTGAACAATTAATAAAAAATTCTGGTCTTCAATACACAATATTTCGACCTTCATACATTTTAGGTAATGATGATTATCTAACAAAAAATATTTCAAAACAAATTCTAAAAAAACAGGTACTTGTACCTGGCTCTGGAAAATTCTTTCTCCAACCAATATCCATTGATGATGCTTGTATGTGTATTAATGCTGCATTACACTCATCAAAATTTTCAAATAAAATTATTGATCTAGTAGGACCTAAAGAAATAACATTTCAAAATCTCATCAAAAAATCTATCTCTTCTAAGATAAAAATTAAAAAAATTAATCTTGAACTGGCATATAAAAAAGCATTAAATGATATTAATTTTGAATATGGTGTTGAAGATTTGAATATACTAGTTGGTAATTATGTTGGAAATCATAAAAAATTACAAAATTTATGTGATTTTAAATTTAAAAAAATTGAATCATTAAATACCTGATTCTGTTTTCAATTTTTCAGCTTTATCTGTTTTTTCCCAGTTGAATTCTGGCTCATTTCTACCAAAATGACCATACGCTGCGGTCTTTTTGTAAATTGGTCTCTTCAAATCTAATTGTGATACAATTCCTGCTGGTCTCATATCGAAATTATTTTTAACTAATTCTTCAATTTTATCTTCTGAAATTTTATTTGTACCAAATGTATTTACCATTAAAGAAACTGGTTCTGCAACCCCAATTGCATAAGCAACTTGTACTTCACATCTATCTGCTAAACCTGCAGCAACAATATTTTTTGCAACATATCTACACATGTAACATGCTGATCTATCTACTTTTGATGGGTCCTTTCCTGAAAATGCTCCACCACCATGTCGACCCATTCCACCATAACTGTCTACAATTATTTTTCTTCCAGTTAAGCCAGCGTCTCCATGCGGTCCACCAATTTCAAATTTCCCTGTTGGGTTTACATGAATTTTGATATTTTCATTCCATAGACTTCCACAGACCGGTTTGATTACATGTTCAATTAATTGTGATGTTATCTCTTCATTTGTTATTTCTGGAGAATGTTGTGTAGACAGTACTATTGCTTCAATTGCTTTTGGTTTATCATCTTCATATCTGATTGATACTTGAGATTTTCCGTCAGGTCTGGCCCATGTTAGTTCATTACTTTTTCTAACATCTGTCAATTTTTTTGTTAATTTATGAGCTAAAAGTATTGGTAATGGCATTAATTCTTCGGTTTCATTACTAGCATATCCAAACATTAAACCTTGATCACCCGCACCTTGTTCTTTTTCATCATTTGCAGTAACTCCTTGAGAGATATGTGGGCTTTGTGGATCTAATTTTATCATTACTTCGCAAGAGTGTGAATCAAATTTTAAATCTGGATTGTCATAACCAATTTCTGTAATTGTTTTTCGTATAACACTTTCAATATCAAAACTTGCTTTCGATGTAACTTCTCCTGCTACACCTACAAAATTAGTTGTTGTCATTGTTTCTACTGCAACTCTTGAATTTGGATCACCTCTAAGATACTCATCTAGAATTGAATCTGATATCATATCGCAAACTTTGTCTGGATGACCTTCGGTAACAGATTCAGATGTAAATAGATAATTTTTGGTCATGATTTAAAATTAGATTTCGTCTTCTAATTTTATGAATAGTACGTTGTTACCTCTTAAAATTGCTCTAGCAAATTTACCCACTGTTTTACCATCAACTAATTCTTCAGCCTCAGTCATAATCAAATTCATGTAAGAATCAACATTTTTCATTTTACCCTTATACTCAACTTCATTCTTTAATCTTACAATTACAGTTTTTTTTACATTTTTTTGTAATGTTGTAAGTGGTCTTTTGGCAGCTGTAGTTTGTGACATAAATTTTCTCTTGTGATGAATCGACTTTCTAGAGAATATAAAGTCTTGCTTAGATTAGAAAGAACTTTTTATTTTTATTATTTATTATTCATTATATGATTTCCTCACAGATCGATTCATTAGATAAAATTTTCTCAGGTGGACTACAAAATGGAATAATTACTGAGATCTCAGGTTTACGTGGAACTGGAAAAACACAACTTGCTTTACAATTTGCAATTGAATCACTAAGTGATAATAAAAAAATATTATTTATTGACACCACTGTTGAATTTAGACCTGAGCGATTTCTTCAAATTATACAATCCCGAAATTTGCCTCCATCTATACTTGAAAATTTACATGTTTCACATGTGACTGATACGCAAAAACAATTTGAAATTTTAAAAAATCTTGAAAATGATGATTTTTCTTTACTCATAATTGACAACATAACTGATCTATTCTCCTTTGAATATTCAAAAAAAGAACATCTAATTGAAAAAAATACTAACTTTGGTAATTATATGATCAAACTTTCTAAATTGACTCAATTAATGAATATTCCAATTATAATTACTAATCAAATCTTTTCTCATGATAATATAAAATACCAAAGAATGCATATGCATCTTGAAAATTATATTCATCAAAAAATTCAACTTGAAAAAATCAAAAATAAGTATATTTGTAAAGTTTCATCTCCATTTATTCAAGAAATAAAATTTGATTATAAAATAACAAATTCTGGAATAGAAGAAACTGAATCTATTTAACGTCGTTTGAATAAATTATAGTATGGCTGATTTCTTTGACTCAATTCCTACCATTACTGTAATTTTATTAGCATTAGGTATTGCAGGTGTAATGATTTATGAACGAACTAGACTTAGACAAGAGAAAAAACAAGATACTTGATCCTACAATTTCAAAAAAATTCAAGTCAATAGGATTTGAAACTCTAACTGAAATTCAAAAAGAAGCAATACCTGAAATTCTAGAAGAAAAAAATTGTTTAATTATTGCACCAACTGGTTCTGGTAAAACTGAATGTGCAACTATTCCAATATTTTCTAAATTAAAAACTAGAAAAACCCCAAATAAAATAAAAGTACTTTACATAACTCCATTGCGAGCTTTAAACCGAGATGTTTTCAAAAGAATTATCAATTATGCAGAAAATGAAGATTTAAAAATTGAGATTAGACATGGTGATACTTCACAAGCAAACAGAAAAAGAATTGCAGATAATCCTCCAGATATTTTAATCACAACACCTGAGACACTTGTAAATTTATTATCACAAAAAAAACATCTTGAAGCATTATCTGAATTAGAATGGGTAGTCATAGATGAAGTCCATGAACTACTTGCAAGTGAGAGAGGTTCACAATTATCTCTTAGTCTTGAACGGTTACAAATAAAATCAAAAAATGAAATTCATCGTATTGGATTATCTGCTACCGTTGGTAATCCTGAAGAAGCTGGACGTTTTTTAGTTGGTTCAGAAAGAAAATTTGAACTAATACACGATACGTCTCTTAGGAATTATGATGTAGATGTTGTATTTGTTGATGGAATTATGGATGATGTTGCTTCTGAAATTATTGAATATGTGAAAAAAGAACAAATTACTTCTCCAGTTTTATTATTTACAAACTCAAGAGGTGAATCTGAGCGTTTATCATCTATTTTAAAACAGAAAACATCACTTAATGTTGAATTACATCATGGTTCACTTTCAAGGCAAGTCCGAGAGGAGACTGAAGATATTCTTAGAGAAGGAAAATCTGGTATAGTTGTTTGTACTTCATCACTTGAACTAGGTCTTGATATCGGTTCTGTAGAATTAGTTATTCAGTATGGATCACCAAGACAAGTTTCAAAATTTATGCAAAGAATTGGAAGAAGTAAACATAATCGAGGCGATTCTGCTAGAGGATTAATTATTACTGAAAGTGCAGATGATGAATTTGAGATTCAAGCAATAATTGAAAGAATCAAAGAGGGTTCAATTGAAGAACAAAGAATTCACAATGGATCATTAGATGTTCTTGCACATCATTTAGTTGGGTTATCTATGCAAGTAGGAAACGTTCCTATTGAAGTTGCGCTTAAATTAACAAAACAGGCATATCCATTTCGAGATATTACACTAGAAGAGTTTTTTGATGTTTTAGATATTCTTGAGGAACAAAATTTAATAATTTTTAATAAAGAAAAAACCGAATATAAAAAAAATAATGCTTTTTTTGCAACAAAATATCATTTTCAAAATCTATCTACAATTCCAGATATTCTAAAATTCAAAGTAATTGATACAATAGAGAATAAATTCATTGGCACGTTGGATCAAAGATTTGTAGGTGATCTTGATAAAGATCAAATTTTTGTTTTACGTGGGTCACAATGGAGGGTTTTGAATATAGATGAAAAAGCATTCAAAGTGAATGTTTTACCTATTAGATCATCAAAAGAAATACCGGTTCCTAAATGGGAAGGTGTAAACATACCTGTTGATTACAAAACTGCTAACAAAGTTGGAAGCTTTAGGACTAGAGTTCGTAACGGTTCAGTAAAAATGATGAATGATGTAGTTTCAAATTTAGATTTTATTAAAATGCCAAATGAAAAAACAATTGTTATAGAATCACATCGACTTCCACAACAAAGTGTATTAATTTTGCATTCATGTTTTGGAACAAAAATTAATTCAACATTAAAAATTATTTTGGAGACGATGTTAGATGCTTCTTTAGCTTCTAAAGTTAAGTCTAGTTCTGATGCATATAGAATTCTTTTATCTGTTGAGTCTAAATTTACAAAAAAACACATTACTGATGTATTTTCTTCTAATTTTGATATTAATGAAATAATGTCCGTAGCGCTAAAGGGTAAAAATGATATTACTTGGAAAACATTCTGTGTGGGAAAGAAATTTGGTTTTTACGACAGAGGTGATGTCTATGTAAAAAATGAAGTTAGATATGATTTTGAACGAAATATCAATACTCCTCTTGTAAAAGAGGCATTTAGAGAATTATTTCATGAAAAATTTGACCTTGAAGGTGCTCAAAAAATCATCGAGTTAATCAAACAAAATAAAATTGAGATTGAATGGATTGATGTTGATAAATTTTCTAAATTGGCAGAACCCGTATTAGATCAAACTGTGATGTCGTATACAAATCCTGCAAGTATAGACAAAGAAATGTTACTAAAAGTTAGAAAACGTCTCATGGAGACTAAACAACGATTGATTTGTGCACGATGTGGACTCTGGCAACGTGTTATGACTCCTAGTGAAACACACCCACTCAAATGTAAATATTGTAAGGGCCAACAGATCACCTGTACTTATGAATACGATCATGAACTTGTAAAAACAATTCAAAAAAAGCATCAAGGAAAAAAATTAACTCCTGATGAAAAAAAGAATTTTGACAAAGCCTGGAAAGTATCATCATTATTGTCTAGTTTTGGAAAAACAGCATTGATCGTTATGGCTGCTTATGGAGTTGGTCCTGATACCGGAGCTAGAATTTTAAAAAATAGAGTAGAAGATGATGATGATTATTTGATAAAACAAATCATTATCGCAGAAAAGACCTATACCTTGACAAGAGGATTTTGGAAAGATTAGTTTTTCTTAATTATTTTTGAATAAGGTGTCAATACCAAATCTAATTTTCCTTCTAGTCCCGGTCTTGCATTAACTCCTAAAATTGTAATTATGTCTCCTAGTGTAAAACTATCCATCAGGTCTGCTTGCTGTCTCCATCCTTTAATCCAAACTTGTCCACTATCATCTTCGACAAACATTTCAGATAGTTGTATGTTGTCACCATTTTTGGTTTGAATATCTTTTCTTTCTGGTGCTTTTAGAACAATCGCCTCTACTGAATAATCATTACCTTCACTAACTTCTGTAATTTTTGTTCTAATTTCTGCTACAGTTGGAACTGTCTTGTCATCAATTTTTCTTACAAATGAGTCTTGATCAATTTGCATTGTATTTCCAAAAATCTTTGATGGCATGCATTCTAAAATATCATCTTTTACAAAACTACCAATTGTATTTGCAACATCTGTAATTCTAACCAATTTTTTTGATTTATCTATGGCTAAGCCTGTTGTATTACCTGCTTGATCCTTTTCAATTGCTAGAAGTCTTACTATTGTAGGTTGAATTTCTGCATCTCCTTCAACATCAATTATTGTTGCATCATTTCCATGAATTTCTAGTCCTTGCATTCCAGTTTTTGTTCTAACTCCAAACAATTTGACTTTGGCATCTTGGGTAATTACTTTTGGAAGAATTGATTCATCTTTTCCCCAAAGCACTACGTTGACTAAATTTTTGTTTTCACCTCTTAATCTAAATTTCAAAGCCTTTGAAGGTTGACCTTTTGAATTTGTAAATTCAAGTAGACTCATTGCACTACCTAATGTTCCCGCAACAATCAAATCTCTTTGATCATCTTTAATTTCACTAACATCACTAATTTTTGAATCAATTGAAACAATGTCACTTTCTGATTCTGATGTTTCTATTGTTGCACCAGAACCAATGTTTATTGTAGGTGCACCTGTTAAATCTGATTTTACATATGCTTTGATAATTTTAATCAAGTCTCCAGGTTTTAGTTCTTCAAGTCCTGGAAGATTTGCTTTCTCATCCCATAGTTTTACACTTGCTGTAGAGTTATTATCGTAAACCGTAATTGTTCTCAAAGAAAACGAAGAGCCGTCTTTTTTTGTAAACTGTTTTGTAGGTGAAATATTCAAAACTCGACTTTCTAACGTTACTTCTTTTGCTCCAATGTAGAGATCTTTTATTGCAACTTCTGAATTTTGTGTTTGTTCTAGTGATACGCCTAAATCTGCTGCAACTAGGAAAATAGCTCCTTGATCTGTTAGGTAGCCTGCGCCTACTTTTTCTTTTTTCTCGTTTATTCTCTCTTCAATTACCGATCTAGATAATTCAGGAACTTTTTCCAATAATTTTGATATTAATTCTTCAAATTCAGACAATTATTATTACAAGAAAGAGATTGTTAATAAAATTATCATTAAACACATTAGTGGTTTGCATAAATCTCAATTATGCTATGTATTGAAACAAAAGATTTGAGAAAGAAATATGCTTCAACGATTGCAGTTGATGGTGTAGATCTTCAAATAGAATCTGGTCAAGTCTTTGGTTTTTTAGGACCAAATGGTGCGGGAAAATCTACTGTTATCAAATTGTTAACTACTCTTATTCCTCCTTCTAACGGCAAAATTTCTATTTTAGGAATAGATTCGGCCAAACATCCTCTTGAAATTAGAAAAAAAATTGGTGTCGTTTTACAACAACCTAGCTATGAACCAACTCTTTCAGCTGAAAAATCACTTGAAAAATATGGCATGATGTGGAATATTGATAAAAACACAAGAAAGAAACGAACAGAAGAACTACTTTCTGCTTTTGGTTTAGAAGAAATCAGAAAAAAGAAGATGGACGATCTGTCAATTGGTCAGCGTAGAAGGGTGCAGGTAGCTAGAGAATTCATGCATGACATGGAGTTATTATTTTTGGATGAACCTACCGTTGGTTTAGATCCTGCTGCAAGAAGAAAACTACTAGATTTTCTTAGAGAACAAGTAAAAAATTCTGGACTCACAATTTTCTATACAACTCATGTCCTCTCTGAAGCTGAATATCTTTGTGATAACATTGCAATCATAAGTAATGGCAAAATAATGGCAGTTGATTCTCCATCTGAATTAAAAAATAGATTCGGTCATGAAAAAACAATTAAAATTCATATTTCTAAAGTCTCTGAACAACTAAAATCTAGATTATCTGAAATTCCAGAATGCCAGATCAAACTAGAACCGGAACCAACTGTCATAATTAATTCCACAAAATCTGAAATTATCTTAATGAACATTTTAAAAATTTTAAATGAAACTGAGACAAAAATAAATGATTTATCTGCAATTCCAACAAATCTTGAAGAAATATTTCTCAAAGTAGTGGGTGATTCGAATTAATCCAATAATTAGACTAGTAAATAGAAATCTAACAATTTCTATTAATCCTGGATTTATTATTTGGCAAATACTTTTTCCATTAATCTATATTTTTGTTGCAGGTTTTGCTTATACTTCATTAATTGATAGTGTTCCGTTTGGAGGAAAAGATCTAGATTATCCTGCATTTCTTGCATCTGGAATGATTGGGTTTAACATTATGAATAGTACATTAATTTCTGGAATAATTATCTGGAATGATAGACGTCATGGTATGTTTGAACAAATCATGTCTGGTCCATTCACAAGAACTCATTACATCCTAAGTAATATTGTAACAATTGGAATTATTGGATTATTTAGCGCTGCATTAATTACGGCAGTAGGCTATCCTGTATTTTTCCAGTCTGTTGAATTTAGTATTGTGACCATTCCGCTAATAATTTTTGGTTCAGTAGTTGGTGCAATATTATTTGGTTCAATTGCATCGATAATTTCTACAAAACTACGTTCTAGTGAAGGATTTAATGTAATTATTAACACAGTTTTTCTTTTTTGCGCATTTGCAAGTACGGCATTTTATCCTGTTCAGGGCGCACCGCAACCATTAGCAACCATATTTTATTTAAATCCATTATCATATTTGGTAGATATCATACGAGCTGGAATTTTTGGTCAAGTTACGGATTTTGTGATTACTGAAATGTTACTTTTAGTTGCTTTAGCAGCAATTCTATTTGTTATCGCCACAAAATTACTAACAAAATTAGATTTCTGAAAAATAGTATAGCCCAGCCCGGACTCGAACCGAGGTCAAAGGCTCCAAGGGCCCCTATGCTTGCCGCTACACTACTGGGCTTCTAAATAAAAAAACAATCTACCCCTATAATATTATTTTATAATGATCTCATTGTTTTTAAAAGAACTTGATATGGATCCTCAAATGATGCAACTAATTTTCTAGCTTTTTCTTTCTTTTTCTTTATAATTTGGAGGTTATTTAGTGACTGCTGAATTTCTCTAGAAATTCTATTTGGATTCTCACTTCTAACAATTATTCTCTTTTTAACTAAAAAGTCTTCAATCCTGTTTGGCACTGCATTTACTGAGATCGTTGGAATTCCTAACAATCCTGATTCTGCAGTCATTGTTCCTCCTGAACCAATAAAATAATCTATATTATTTAATAATTCTTTTCCATTAACTGGTTTTGATAAAAGAGAAATATTATCTCCAAAAATCTTCTTTAGGTTTTTAGATTGATCTTTGTATCTAGATAATACAATTTTTTCTTCATTTGGAAAGTCTTCAACAATTTTTTTAATAATTTTAATCGTTTTACTTTTCTTTGTAATATATGCAGCTTCAGATTCTTCAGGTCGAATTAAAATTATTTTCCTCTCTTCTGATTTCTTTTGTTTATTTTTTTTATAATTTTTAATAATTACTCCTGCATCAATTGCTCTATATTTTATAATATTTTTATAATCAATACCAAATCCATCAAAATCTTGTTTTGGAATAATCCATGGTATTAGTAATTTTGTAGTATAAGGTAATGATAATCTCATTACAGCTTTTGCATGAGGTGAATCTGAAAATGCTATATGCGGAATACCTAATCCATATGCAACTCTAGATGCTTCAGGAGAACAAAAACTGATTAGTAAATCTGGACTCCATTTTTCAATTTTCTTTGTTAATAATTTACTTCTATCCAAACTTGCTAATAATTTACTTACATTATTCTTTCCACCATGTTTTCCAACTATTACTGAATTAAGTGTACCAAATTTTTCAATACCATTTACTTGTTCATATTTCCTAGATGTACAAAAAATCTTGTGTTGTTTTCTAAGTTTTTGTATAAAATATTCAAAAAACAAGTATTGTTTTGGTGTTAGAATGTCAAACCAGATCTTCAAGTATTACCACTTCATAGATAACTGCAATAAGTATTTCTTAGTCTTGATATTATAGTCCTTAATGGCAACAAAAGTTGTAATATATGGATTAAGTACTGAAGGTTACTCTCTTGCATGTCAGATTGCTCTTAATGGAGGAGATGTTCAAATAATTGATGAATCTACTCCTTCGGCTATCTCTATCAAAGAAGATATAGCAAAATCATATCCTTCTGTACAGGCATTAAAAGATGATGAACCGCTACTTGCAATGACATCAATTGATGCAGCAATTTCTAAAGCACAAGTATTAATTTTTGCACCAAGAATTAGAAAAATTGGTCAAGATACTAAAATTGAAATAAATTCAAAATTCAAAGATGCAGTCTCAAATATCAAAAAAGGTTGTAATGTTGTTTATGGATTAGGTACTGGTTTTGGTGGAAATTCTGAAAATATCTCACTACTTGAACATGTCACAGGATTAAAGGTAGGAAAAAATATATCATATTTCTATTATCCTTTATCAAAAGAAACCACAATGAAGCAATACATTGGTTCATCAGATGGAAAAGAAAATGACATTTTAAAAAAATTATTTGTAAATAACAAAAACTTCAATTTTCTAACACTAAGTTCATCAGAATATTTTCATGCTATAGATATTCTGAAACAATTTTCTAATCAAACAAGTATACTTGAAGTTTGTAAATTTGCTAAGGATTCAGTAACTAAATCTGATTTAAATTCAGAAAAATTAGGGGAACTTTTTCTTAATGATTTAATTGATGGTCTATTTGATTTAAGATCCTTAAGTAGTTCATTTGAAGGCGCAAGCAGTTTGATGTATCTAATTAATGGAAGTATGAAAGGATTAGATGGATACATCAAACGATTGATTGATGAAACTAGATTAATTCTAAAGAAAAATGAATTAAAGGCTAGTAGAACAAAAATTTTACTTTTATGGACTTTAGATCAACATGAAATGAAAGGAGAAAAAATTGAAAAACTTCAAGAATTGGAAACTAAACTTAAAGATTACATTGGTGATGTTGAATCAATCAGTCAACCGATAGATATATTCCAAAATGATAAAACCACAATTGTAGTTGTTTGTTCAAAACATGATTTTGATTATATTATAAAACATAACAAAGATAATGAATTGATTATACTCAAAGCTAATCCATTATGTCAATTAATGGCACAAAAATAATATGTTCAAAAATCAAGTGATCTATAATGTCTGAAAATAAAGAATCAATCAAAGAAGAAAAAATAGATGAAGTTGAAGAAAATTTAGAGATAGTTGACAATGAAATTAAGAAATTACAAGAAGAAAATTCTGATTTAAAGGATAAATGGCAACGTGCATTAGCTGACTATCAAAATTTAGAAAGACGAACACAAGTTGAAGTATCTCAAAGAGTTTCTAGTAAAACTAATGATCTACTTCTAAATTTTATTAACATTTATGAAGATTTTGTTCGTGCTGAAAATTCTTTATCTAAAGAAAAAATTGATACATCTGGAATCATTGCTGTTATAAAAAACATGGAAAGTCTTCTATCAGAAAATAAGATCAAACCGATAGATGCTGTTGGTGAGATTTTTGATCCACAAATTCATGAGGCTGTTTCTATGATTGTAGATGAGACTCTTGATGAAGGAACAATTACTCAAGAGGTATCTAAAGGCTATATTTCTGGCAAAGCTATTTTAAAACCATCTAAGGTTATTGTATCAAAGAAATAAAATTAAAGAATGTGTAAAATATGGCTGAAAAAATTATTGGTATTGATCTAGGAACAAGCAACTCCGCTGCATCTGTTATGCAGGGTGGAAAACCCACGTTGATACCTGCAGCAGAAGGTACAACTGTAGCTGGTAAGGCATTTCCATCAGTTGTAGCATTCTCAAAAGATGGTGAACTTTTAGTTGGCGAACCCGCAAGAAGACAAGCAGTAACAAATCCTGATAATACTATTCGTGAGGCAAAACGAAAGATGGGAGAGGACTTCTTGTATAAAATACAAGGAAAAGAGTACAAACCTCAACAAATCTCTGCATTTATTCTTCAAAAAATTAAACGTGACGCTGAAGCATTTACTGGTGACACAATAAACAAGGCTGTAATCACAGTTCCCGCATATTTCAATGATAATCAAAGACAAGCAACAAAAGATGCTGGAACAATTGCCGGACTAGAAGTTGTAAGAATTATCAATGAACCAACTGCTGCATCTCTAGCATTTGGATTAGACAAAAGCAAAGAAGACATGAAAATATTGGTCTTTGATTTTGGTGGTGGTACACTTGATGTAACAATCATGGAAATGGGAGGAGGTGTCTTTGAAGTAATGAGTACTTCTGGTGATACAAAACTAGGTGGAGCTGATATGGATCAAGCGATAATTGATTATGTAATTGATGAATTTAGAAAAAAGGAAGGAATAGATCTTTCTAATGATAATACGGCGGTGACTAGAATTAAAGAAGCTGGAGAAAAAGCAAAAATTGAATTATCCACTGTAATGGAAACTGATGTAAATCTTCCATTTATTGCTCAAGATTCATCTGGTGCAAAAAATCTTGAAGTTAAAATTACAAGAGCGAAACTTGATGACTTGGTTGGCCCAATCGTTCAAAGATGTAAGTCCTCTATTGATAAAGCACTAGAAGATGCAAAACTTACCACATCTGATATTACAAAAATTGTTTTGATAGGTGGTCCAACACGTATGCCAATTGTCAAAAAATTTGTAAGTGATTCTGTTGGAAAAGAAGGTGAATCCGGTGTTGATCCTATGGAAGCCGTAGCATTTGGTGCTGCAGTTCAAGCGGGAATTATTGCAGGTGATGTAACTAGTGATATTGTGTTGCTTGATGTTACACCCTTAACTCTTGGAATTGAAACATTGGGAGGTGTAAGAGAACCAATTATAGAAAGAAACACAACAATCCCAACATCTAAAGATAAAACATTCACAACCGCTGCAGATAGTCAAACTGCAGTTACCATTAATGTTGTACAGGGTGAACGACCGATGGTTGCTGATAATGTGTCATTAGGTACCTTTAATCTAACTGATATTCCACCTGCACCAAGAGGTGTACCTCAAATCAATGTAAAATTTGACATTGATGCAAATGGTATCTTGAATGTAACTGCAAAAGATTTGGGTACAGGTAAAGATGCTAAAATTACAATTCAATCTACAACAAAAATGTCAGATGATGAAATTAAAAAGATGCAAGAAGATGCTGAAGGTCATGCTGAAGAAGACAAAAAGAAGAAAGAAGCAGTTGATATTAAAAATGAGGCTGAAAGTTTCATCTACACTACTGAAAAATTAGTAAATCAAGATCTTAAAGATAAAATACCTCAAGAAAAAGGCATTCAAATTACAGATGCAGTTAAGGAACTAAAAGATTCATTATCACAAGACTCGGAACAAATTAAACAAAAACTTGAAGCAGTCAAAACAATTG
>JAOMCX010000005.1 GCA_028345195.1 Candidatus Nitrosopelagicus sp. | reverse complement strand
CTGCATTTTGAATGTCAAGAATTTCTGGTAGTTCTAATGAAATGTTTGTACCATTTGAAATAGTTGCTTCAAATGTTTGATCAGAAATGATTATTTCAGGAATAACAGTATCGACAAAAGTAATTGTGTAAGATTGTGATGAAGAATTACCCGAAGAGTCAGTTACGGTCCAAGTTACTATTGTGTCACCAAGTGGGAATACTTCTGGTGCATCGTTAGTGATTGACATAATTTCAACATCATCAAATGCCTCAGGTATAACTAATTCAATTTGATTTTCATCTAAGCTTGATGCTTCAATTATTAGATCCTCAGAAAATGCAATACGAGGTGCAGTTGAGTCTACCAAAATAATAGATTGGCTAAGATTTGAAACATTACCAATAACATCAATTGCAGTCCAAGTTACTATTGTGTCACCAAGTGGGAATACTTCTGGTGCATCGTTAGTGATTGACATTACACCAACTTCATCATATATTTCAGGAATAGTCAAAGTTACAAGATTTTGAACAGGTGATTTCGCTTCAAGGGAAATATCATCTATTGGAGAGATATTTGGAGGCGTAGTATCTTGAATGGTAACTATTTGAGAAGCAATAGCCATATTTCCGGCACCATCAACAGCGGTCCAGATTATAGTGTTAATTCCTAAAGGAAATGATGATGGGGCGTTATTTGTTAGAGAATAAATTCCACTTTCATCAGTTGCCATGGCTTCACCAATATTTATGAGAGTTAATGGTCCAGATGCTTCTACCAAGACATCTTCAGGAACCATAATTGTTGGTTTTTGAAAATCATTAGGAATAGGATTTACAGGTTGTAATGGAGATTTGATAATTTCAATTTTTTCAGATTCAGGAATAGTTTCTAGCGGAAGTGTTTGTTCCTCCTCAATTATAATAGAATCTTGAACCAAAGGAGTTGAGAATTTCTGAATACGATGACCTTGTGTATCAGTAACAAAAAGATAGCCATCATTTGAAATTGCTATATCTTTTGGAAATTTGAAATTTCCATTATCATTTCCCATTTGACCAAACATCGATAATGAAATACCAAATTCATTGTAATGAATTATTCTATTATTTCTATAATCAACAATATAGAAATTATCTTCCTGATCAAAAGCTATTCCTTGCGGATATACAGGATAACCACCTACACTGTCGTTAAATGTTTTTTCAAAATTTCCTTGTATATCAAAAACAATGATTTTGTTTTGATTTGGATCAGTAACATAGATTTTATCAGAATTAATTGCGATATCTACAGGGGTAACAAAATTACCACCAAATTTTCCACTTTGTCCAAAGTATGAAACGAATTCACCATCAAGAGTGAATGTTTGAATTCTTGCATTGCCAGAATCAACAATGTAAACAAGATTATCATCAGAGATGGTTATTCCACGTGGAGATTTGAAAAACCCTACATCTTTTCCAAATCCACCCCATTTTGAAATGAATTCTCCGTCAAGAGTGAACTTTTGAATATCATGATTTTTGTTATCAACTACAAATACAAATTCATCAGAAACTGCTATTCCCGTAGGATGACCAAATTCTCCAGAATTACTCCCACGAGTTCCCCATTCAGTAAGAAAATTTCCGGTGGAATCAAATTTTTGAACACGTGAATTACCAAGATCAGTAACATAAACATTATTTTCAGAATCAAATGCTAAATGTTGAGGGCTTAAGAAAAATCCAGATTTTGATATTCCAGCCTTTCCCCATTGTGATTCAAAATTATGACCGCTTGCAGCATCAACATTTTCAATATATGAAATTCCTGCTAAAGATACAGTCAATGCTAAGACTAGGATTATCTGTAGATGCAACAGAAAATACTCTAAAAATCCACTCAAGATCAACCGTGTAAGTATTTTTTACAGTTTTTGTCAAAAATTGACTAACTTTTCAGTCATTGAACTAATTGATTTAAATAATTATTTCGTAAATTCGTGGTTTAGAATGGTTTGTTGACATCACGAGTAAATACATAACTTGAGAGACCAATCATCACTATGCTAAATATTCCCAAAACAGCAATACTGGTCATAGCAGATAAACTATCCACATATCCAGACATCATCTCTCTAACAAGAATTACAGTGTAACTTACTGGATTAAAGGCTGCAACAGATGCAAGCCAATCAGGCATTAATTCAAGTGGAAAAAGTGCAGGACTAAGCAAGAATAATGGCATTCCAAGAAAATTAATTATTCCCCAGAATGTTTCTTGTGATTTTGCGGCAGCTGCAACCATGACAGAGATTCCTGAAAAACCAATTGAGAATAATATTACAATTCCCATTATAGGAGCAATCATCCATAGATTAGGCATACTGACTCCAAGCATCAATGCCATTCCAAGAATTAAGCTAGATTGGAAGGCTGCAATCATAGATATTGCAAGCATTTTTCCTAATGCAATTGATGAACGAGAGATTGGAGAAGTTAATGCCTTATTCATAAAACCATAACGTCTATCCCACAGAGTATTAACACCACCAAAAATACTTGTGAATATTGCCGTTAGTATCAGAACGCCAGGAGCCATGAATTCAATGTATTCACCATCAAATCCTACGGATTGTATTAACGGTTGAGTTCCAGCAAAAATGTTCCCCATCACTACAATCCAAATAGCAGGTTGAATTAATCGAATTATAACACCACTCTTTGATTTTCTATAACGTTTCATTTCACGCCAGAAGATTGCATATGTGTCAGAGATTATCATAATCCACGTCTCCTTGATTGATTGTGTTCTTTTCTTTTATTGAATTTTCCATTTGTATCATCTCGTAAATTGTGACCAGTGTATGAAATGAAAACATCATCCAAGGTCGGTTTGTTCAATACAAATGAATCAATAGATATTCCAATTTCAGATGAAGATTGGAAAATTTTTGGTATTACTTGAGTTGAATTGGATGATTGAACAATCATGGTGTTATCATTAATTTCTACATTTTTTATTAAATCAAGCGCTTTGATTTTTTGAATAAATTGTTCTTGTTTTGTTTCATCAGGGATTATAGAAAATGTTATCATATCAGTTTCTAATTTATTTTTCATCGATTCAGGAGTATCAACTATCTGGATTTTTCCATGATCAATAATACCAACTCTATCACATAGACTATCTGCTTCTTCCATGTAATGTGTTGAAACAAAGATAGTCATTCCAAACTCTTTGTGAATTTTTCGTATATATTGCCAGATTTTTCTTCGTGTTTGTATGTCTAATCCAACCGTAGGCTCATCTAAGAATAGAACTTTTGGTCTATGAATCAATCCACATGCAATATCAAGTCTTTTTCTCATTCCGCCAGAAAATGTGATTGATTGTTCATCTTGTTTTTCAGTTAATTCAACTAAATCAATTACCTCTTCAATTCGTTTTTGAGTTTGATCCTTGGGAATTTGGCTAATTTTACATTGAAATTGTAGATTTTCTCGTGCGGTCAGATATTCATCAATACCAATTTCTTGTTGAACAAATCCAATATTCTTACGCACTTTGGAAGGATTTGTTACCACATCAAATCCATATACAGATGCATTACCAGAAGTAGGTTTCAATAGAGTGGTCAGAATCATCATCGTAGTACTCTTTCCAGCACCATTTGGACCAAGAAAGCCAAAAATTTCACCTTCTTCCACATTAAGAGAAATATTATCAATCGCAGTTGATTTTTTAAAATTTTTCGTTAAGGAATTGATTTCTATAGCATTCATAACTAACTTTTAGAATAAGAATATAATTTGCTTGCTAAAACAGTCATTTCATATTTTAAATATTCTATATGATTAATCAGATTATGCAAGGAAACAAAATCATGTATGTCATGGGTGTAGGAGGTTCATGTCTTCTTGCAATGTTTGCAGCATTTATGGCATTTGGATAAAAATGAAAATAATTAATAATTTAACATTCAAGGCAATACTAAAAACTAAAGGTAGGAAAACAGGTAAGGAGCATACAGTTTGGGCAAAAGCTGTAACTTACAATGATATGATTTACTTTTCTAGACGAAATCCAAATAGTGATTGGTTAAAAAATGCAATTGCACATCCGCAGGTGAAAGTTGAATTTGATGGAAACAAATTTTCAGGAGTGGCAAGATTAGTTCAAGAAGAAGAACTTTCACAGAAAATTTCAAATTTAAAGTATACAGAAGAAAGTAGACAGAAAGAAGCTAGAGTCGTGTTAGAAATAAAATTATTAAAAAGTGATTAAACGATATGAACCACAGTAGATAAGCCTCTACGATCATATTCAGTTCCATCTTTCATTTCACTAATTATAACGGTAAATGAAATAACATCTCTTTGAACACATCTACTAGCATCAAGTTTTAGATGTACATCTAATGTGTCAAATTCCTGTTCAGGAATATTTGTTTCATCAAAAAATACTTTTCCGGTTGATTCAATTCTGAATCTATCATCTTTATGATGAAATCCTAGTTTAGTTTTCCTGCCATCTCTACCAACAGATTTTATATGTACATCGATAATTCCTGGTTTTGCCATAGTGTATTCTGATTTTTGATTAATGAATACACCAATTTGAAAAATTTTTCCAGCAGTAGCCTCAGCCATTTTTTGAATTCCATCATTCATGATAACATCAATAGCTTTGATAGATGTAGGAACTTTGGCAAGCCATGTGTTTGTTTTTTCTATTATTGCAGAAATGTCACTTCTTCTTTTTTTATCCTCATCTTCAGGTAATTTGTAATAATCAACCCATTCCAAATAACTTCCAGAAATATCTTCAATGAAATCAATACAGGTTCTTTTGTAATCAGTTACGTTGTCAGTCCTCTCAGAGTCATCACCTGTGCGCATACTATCATAATCCATAGGCATTGCCATGTTCATTTCAGACAATTTGTTCTAAAAAAACTAATCTAAATATGGTATTATGTAAAGATGGGATATGTTCAAGACAATTACAGAAGATTTACAAAAAACATTAAAATCAAATTTACCACAAATACGTTTTCTATTAAAAAAAAATCCAGGGATGGCGTATAAAGAAATTGGAGAAATTGGAAAGAATGTGGGTAAAAAATACAATATTGAATTATTAGTTAATTTTCCTCATGAAGGGAAAATTGACAATTTTGAAATGTATGGAAAACAAGATCTTAGTTTGATTATAGATATGGAAAAGAAACGTTTTCCTTTTGAAAGAAGCATAATAAAACAAAAAGCCGTAGAATTGTTAGGAGAGATAAAAACTGAAGATGCGTACATGTATGAAGATAAAGAAGGAGTAAGAATAATTTTTAACGATAACATACAAGATAAAATTGACATTCTTCCACATTCATTGCATATTTGGTATGAATTCACTCAACCAGTAACAGAATTTTGTGAGTGGCTTTTAGAGAATGTATATCTGATGAAAGATGATGATAGGTCATGAAACGTGCATCAGAAGCAGATTATACAAAATTTAGAAAATATTTTGCCTTTTCATGTGTAGATTTATTGATCTTTAGAGATGACAGTTCAGTTTTACTTACAAAAAGAACTATCAATCCATTCAAAGGTTACTGGCATTTACCTGGGACAATAATACGACGTGATGAAACAAGGAAAAATGCGGTGAAAAGAGCCGCAAAAGAGGAATTGGGAAAAGAGATAATCATAAAAGAGGAATTGGGAACATACGAGAGTATAGTCTCATTTAGACATGACATATCAAATGCATTTTTAGTTAAATTTAAGAATAGAAAAAATATAGAGATTGATTTTCAGTCAAATGAATATCATTATTTTAAGAAATTACCATCTAAGATTCCTACACATCATAAAAAAATGATAATTGACGCAAGAAAAAAGCTATGACTCTAGTTCAGTAATAAGATCGCGTACTTCAAAATTATCTGGAGCAACATCTAAAATTTTTCTACAACAATCAATTACAACATCAAGTTCATTTTGTTTTAATTCCGGATTATCTTCCTTTTCAGCCAAGTATTGATGAACACGTAATTTTAAGGAAAGCGTTTCAACATCATATGGATTGATTTCCAAAACTCTATTGATATAATGAAGTGTCTTTTCTTCATCATTTAGCATGTAGTACATACTTCCCATGATGAATAAAAAATCAGGATCCTTTGAGAATTTTGCTTCTAATTCATTACCAAAAGATATGGCTTGTTCATATTCGCCTTGACCAATTAATTTTCGAAGTTTTCGTTTGGGATAACTAAAAAGACCTGTCATATTTTCACATCATTTACTAAGATAGTTTCATTATTCCATTGGAAATTAACCATTGGATCCCACCAACGAACGTATTATCATCAATTTGACCATCAGCCCAAAATTCTGCAATATCTTTTATCCATGCAGGTATTCCATCAGAACCAGAACCACTACCTTGCGCAGTTTCAGGAATTTTCATTATTCCTTGATTAATCAAATATTGTATTCCACTAACAAAATCTGAATCAGGTATCTGACCCTCTGCCCACCATTCAGCATTACTTTTTACCCATTGAGGAATTTCGGTAATTGATGCAGTAGGAGGTGCTACAAATGATGTGTTTCCGCCCTTTACAACTTCAACATCAAATGTCATTAATCCAGAAGTATCAGGATTACCACCTAGAATGTGTTCAGGTCCGGTACCATAGACAATTATTGCATACGTGTATTTTCCTGGCGGTTGTTCTGCTATTACAAACCTGTGTGTTTGCCCAGATGCAGTATATAATTCGGCTCTTCCTTCTTCTTTAGAAACTGTTTGAATTGGAGGTTTAGAAGGATCTGAGAAAACTGCAATATCATAATGTACTTGATCCACAAATTCAGTAGGATTTACCATTCGTTTGAAATCAATAAACATCTCAATTTCACATCCTTGTTTCACAATTTTTGGACCATAAACGCCTTTTACAATCATTGAAAATGTATTTGTAGACTCGTTAAATTTTGTTTTTAGAAATTCCTCTGGACATCCTGCAGCTGCTTGTTTTGCGGCAGTAGTTTCTACATTAACAAAAGGATTTGAAGATACATTTTCCTTATAATCTAACAATTCAAAATCATATTCAACTGGTGGAATGCCTTGAGAAACATGCATGAATGTTTTACCTTGAATAGGAAATGGAAATTCATCTACAATCCAGACTTTACTTTGTTGACCACCTGTCTTCCAAGTAAGTAGAATGGAATCAAATTGACCAGCTCCAACTGAAATAGTTTCTTGAGAAGAAGGCAAGATTTGTTGACCGCCAATATTTCCAATCTTTCCCCATGATGCCGCTCTAAAATCTTTTGGACCTTTTCCAGTTAAGTATACTCCATCGGAATCTATTTCTTTTGTTGCAAATGCAGAAAGCCAAACAATAGAAGATTTGTAAACACTTCGATATGAAGAAATTTCTTCAGAACCACCAGTAGGTTCTGGAGCAACTTGACCAACATCCATGTGTCCTTTAACAATTTTCTTTCCATCATAAACTAAAACTTGTATTCTAAATTTATCCTCAGTTCCAACACGTACTTCTTCTTGAACCCACATTGCCATGTCAAAATCTGAACAATCTAAATAATCAACATGACACAAATTGTAACTATAATAGTCGCCGACTTTGAGACCTTCACCAACATACCAAGATCCATCAATGTTTACACCACCTGCTTGAAATCCACCTGAATTAACTTGAGCAAATGAATCTTGAGATGCTAAAGGTATTAAAAATAATAATGCAGATGCTGCTACAATAATTGGTAGTCTCACAAAGTTCAGACTGCTATGAGTATATTTAATGTTTGATAGATTTTACAATAATAAAATAAAATAAAAAAAGAGAAAATAACTTTATTTTCTTATGGATTTAGTTGGGATACTGCTTCTTTACAGACTGCGACGCTACATGTACAATCATTAGCACAGAGACAAGTCCCTTGCATTGCACAATCACATTCATAATCTGGATCGCCTGTATCTGCTTCGCATCCGCATGCTTGATCTGTCATGACATCCTAGTGCCAAACTTAGTTTTAAGGGTTTTTCAGATTTCATAACAGCGTTAGTGAAAATTGGATAGTAGTGATTTTGGAATTTCAGATAAAGAATCAATGGTGTCAGATAAATCTGAAGATGTGGTAGTAAGATCAAATGCAGTTTTTAGCACATGTATCTTATCAGGATTTTTGTTAAGTGAGTCCTTAATTTTATAAAAATTATTTCTATTCTGATAAATCAAATACAAATAACAATCAGCAAACAACGAGTTTTGAATTAGATAGTTTGCTTTTTTTTCAATAATAGTAGAGTTATGGTTTTTTTCAATCATATCAGAAAAACCACAAGTAGATTTTAACATTCTAACTAATAATGAAGAAGTTGCTCTTTCAATTCCAGTTTCAGAGATAATTTTATCTACAAATTGATTTGTATTTTTTTGTTTTAAATCTCGCATTGACGATAATGCGTGAACAGGATTTGGTAGAATATTATTTTGGAAAAGAATTGAATCAATAAGAGAAATTATACCAGATTTTATCCAACACGAGACAAATGGATCATCATGTTCAAGAGCATTTTTTGCCTTTGATAATGATAATTGTGATTCAACAAGAGCATTTTTTGCAGATGTAGAAAATAATACATTTTTCTTCTCTTGGACGTTAGATACTAACATCTTAAGTTCCCATTGTGCATCTTGAATGATTTTGATATTTCCATAATGAATTAGGTATTCAGAATTGGTTTCAGATAGACTTCCGTGAGATATTTTTAGAGTTTTAGATTCATGGGTTATAATTTCATCAGATTTGTTGTTTCCATCAAAAATAATTAAATTCTGTATACCACAATCGGTATCAAAGTTATCAGAATCATATCCACCAAGTGCAATTGGAGATTCAATGGATCCGATAATTTTTGTAATTTCGTCCAAGTTCATGATAATATTTCCATCAACAAGTAATTATTTTGATTACTCAAAACTTTTTTGGGAATATGGTTAATTCAAATTTTTTTAAAATAAAAAATTATGCGGATTCGTTTAATTATGACAAATTTCTTGTCAAAACAGCTCCTATAGTGTAGTCCGGCCAAGCATATTGCCCTCTCAAGGCAGTGACTCGGGTTCAAATCCCGATGGGAGCATTCATCATAACAAGATTTTAAATCTCAATAATAGATACAATATCATGGAACTTAGAAAATTAAAATTAAAAGAACAATACAGGTCAGATGAAGATGACATAGTATCAGATTTCTTAATTCCTTGTTTGAATAATTGTATTGAATATGATAGAGCTGTTGAATATGTAACATTAAGTGGACTTACTACATTATCACTAGGATTTCACAATTCGACACCAAATGCAAGAATGAGACTAATATCAGGTCATCAGTTTGGAATAAAAGATTTGAATATGATGACAAAATTATTTTCAAAAAATGGAAATAAATGGAAAAATTTTAATCCAGAATTAATCAGAGATGTAAAATTAGAACGAATTAGAAGATTAGTTAGCGATGGGAATCTAATGTTAAAAATTGGAATACCAAGTTCAGAGGACATTGATGGAACATTTTCAGAAAAAGTTGGGATTTTTAGAGATGCAAATGGAGATTCAGTTGTTTTTTCAGGCTCTTCAAGCGTGATGTTAGCTAGAAAAAGTAAGAATTTTGAAACTATCGATGTATTCACATCATGGAATGATAAAACAAGAGTTGAAACAAAAATTAAAGATTTTGAAAAATTATGGTTAGATGAAACATCATCAGTCAAAACTTTTGACTTTGACTATGCTGAGAGAAATAATTTGTTGAAATATTCTTCAGAATGGGCTGTTAGTCCTAATTAAAATTGAAATCCTTCATTTCAGGTTCAGGTTTATTTTCTAAAAAATTCATTTTATTAATTTTATAATATATTATTTCTCCACGACGCTCAATTACTGCAATAATAGGCTCTTTACCCATTTGAGTTATTTCATGTATGTTTTTGTAAAGATTGCCAATCTTTTGTTGTGTGCCTTCATTGAAGGCAAAAATAAGAAATTTGGCATCTTTGTTTCCATATGTTCCCTTTTCATAAACTCTAAAATCAGAACCAAATCCAAAACCATCTTTAACAACATATCCTTTAGTTCGTAAATCCCTATAAAGTAAAAATCGTGTTAGAATATCATCATTTTTTTGAATGTATTTTTGAATTAATTCATCAAAAACAATATTCTTGTTTATTTTTTTCAGTTCAAGTTTATTGTTATAGAGAAGATATAGAGTTTCAAAGGAATTTAGAATCAAGGTATCTTTTTCTGATTCTCCAAAGCCCCTCTCATTCAAAATATTCTGCATTTTTGGATTAATCACAATTGTTTTTTCATCTATGAATTTTGCTGTGATCTTTGTCTCAAAATCAAATGACATACCTCGTTTAGAAGTATCGCGATATAATAATTCTGCAAAATATACTCAAAAATATACAAGATCTATACCTGTTATGCTAATCGTTAAAATAGGGTTGTTAGAGTTTCATTGGTATGCATGGTGCCTGTTATCGAAAAGGAAATGGACAACCTTATGCCAATACAAGGCATATCAAAGGAAAGCCACAAATCAAAATTGCAAAATTTAACAGTGGAAATAAAAAAAGACAATTCGAGTATTGTGTACAATTAAAAATTAATGAAAAAGTCCAGATTAGACACATGGCTCTTGAATCAACCAGATTGGCTGCAAACAAAACACTAGAAAAAACCACAGGTGAAACAGGATATAATTCACGTTTGAGGGTTTATCCACATGTAAGATTAAGAGAAAATAAAACTATTGCAGCAGCAGGTGCAGATAGACTTTCAGAGGGTATGAGACGTGCATTTGGAAAAGCAAATAGTCTTGCAGTAAGAGCAAGACAAGGACAAGTCATAATGGAGATGAATGTAGATAAAGAACATCTTGAAGCAGCAAAAAGTGCATTACGAAAATCATGTGTGAAATTACCAGGAACACCAACAATCGTCTTCTTTGAAAATAAGAAAATAGAGAATTTATCCTAATTCCTTTTTTAAAAATTTAAGAAATTCATTAAATTCATTATCAGTTGGGTTTCGTTTTAAAATTCTTCTATGTTGATAATGAAAAGAATTCAACAAACGTCCAATCATAATTCCTGAAGAAAATGAAGCAGAATCAAGATTTGAGAATTCATTAATAATTCGTTTAGTTTGGTCGTTTTCTGTTTTTATTTCACTTATTTTTTTAACAAGAATTTTTATGATTTGTTCATCCATGTCTGATTAATACAATAGATGAATTAAAAAATTGATATTGAATCATTAGGCTTTAATATGCAACTTTTTTTTAGACGTTTGAGCAGTCATAGTATAGTTTGGTTATTATTCTAGCTTGCCAAGTTAGTGACCCGGGTTCAAATCCCGGTGACTGCATTCTAAAAATTTTAAGAAAGCAAGATATCAAAAACAAGCAAATTTTGGTTAGATTATTGAAAAAGTTAATGGATTAAGATAGTATTAAATTAGTTTTCATTTTGTTTTTGTTATGGGAGAATTTACAGAATTTGCAGAAGCGCTTTTAGATCAAATTTCAGTGGAAATTGATGAAGAAAAAGAAATTGCCAAATTATCAGAAAAAATTGATGAAGATTCAGAATTTCCAAATGAGTTTATTGAATTAGAAAAATTTTCTAAAGAAATACTCCCAGATATTTCTAAAAAAGTTGAAGAGTTTACAGGATTTTCAGTTAAACCAAACCTCAGAGTTGAATTTCCAGATTTAAAGGGATTTAAATTATTGAAGGGGAAGAAGGTGTTTGCAACAAAACAATCAAGAGATTTTGTTGATGAGTTATTCTCATCAGTGGCAGATTTAGATATCAAAGGTATTGCAGAATTAATTGAAAAAGATACTGAGAAATTTTTAGTATATTCTACTTATGCAAAATCATACATTTCAAAAATTTCAACCACTTATGGAGATTATTTAGATTCTTGCGTATACCTTAACAAGTTTATTCTATCAAGCTACCCAAAGATTATTCTCTATAAACAAGGTCAACCATATGACTTACGAAAAGAACAGGTAGAATCAGGGTACAAAGGAGCTCTCAAAATGACAATGGTGGAAGAAATAGTTCATTCCACACAGGATAATTTACAAGAAGATAACAAAAATGCGGCAATAAATGTAAATTCTATTAATGAAGAATTAGCTAAAATAATTATTAATTTAGAAGAGGATGCTACAAAAAATCTTTATGAGTATTTACAATTACAAACCGTTCCAGATAACTTTCCAATTGCAAAACGTGCAAACTTATTTTTCATGTTAAATCCAGATAATTTTGTAGTGAATGAACTAGGACCAGACGTTATGACTTATTCACATGTTGAAATAGATCCTAAAATTTCAGAGATTGTTCCTGAATTATCAGAGATTTATCAAAGATGGTTATTGCCAATCCAAACACATCATGCAGCATTTTCCACCATGGAAGGAATAGCAGAATTTGCAGTACAGAATATTTTACAAGATGATGATGATTTCCAGAATTATCTAACTACTTTCATGGGAACTGATTTTTCATCATATAAAGTAAGAAAAAATATGGGAAAGGAATTAACAGAAAAAGTATTTAATAAATTTGGAAAAGATGCATTCAGATTTTTAATTGAAAAACCACCTAGTACAAGAGAATTAAAGGATCCAGAACTTTATCTGAAAAGGGATTTATCTACCGGCTCAAAACACATGTAATGAATGAGAGAGAAATCTCACTTGTTTCAGAATGGAGTTCATTCGTTAGTAGTGAAAATTATAATTTAATCGAAAAATGTCTAAAACTAGCACAAATTCTTGAATACCCCGAATTAGACATATCAAAGATAATAGAGGAGATTAAAGAATTAGGTGTAAAATTCAGAAATAGAGTTGCAGAATCAAAAAATCCTACATATGTTATTTCACTACTAAATGAATTTCTATTTGATGTAGAGGAATTTGAAGGTGATTTAGATGACTACTATAATCCAAAAAATAATTTTCTTAATTATGTTTTAGAAAAAAGATCAGGAATACCAATTACATTATGCATCTTATACAAAGAAATTGCAAAATATGCAGATTTAGAATTAAAGATAGTAGGATTTCCAAGTCACGTTATTATCAAATATGAAGAAGAAATGATTCTAGACCCGTTTAACAGAGGTAGATTGTTAGAATTGGAAGATTTACAAGAGATTTTGTATCAAAATTATGGTGATTCTGTAGAATTTGAGGCAGATTATCTAAATCAAATTTCTGATGAAAAAATAATAGTAAGAATGTTAAGAAATTTAAAAAATTCATACACAGACTCGTTTGCATACGAAATGGCAAATATGTGCAATAGAATGATTTTAGAGATACTACCAGAATCACCTGATGAAATTCGAGATATGGGAATTTTGGAAGAAAAATTAAAAAATTATGAAGATTCAATAAAATTTCTTAACAAATATTTGGAAATGGAACCAAATGCAGAAGATGTTGATTTTGTTTTGGAATTAATCAGAGAAGTTAGAGAAAAGATTAATCAATAATTGACGAAACGTCATGACCTTTTTTGATCATTTTAACTTCGTGTCTTGCAAGTTCATTTCTAAAAGCATTTTTTATTACATCAATTTCATTCCGTAAAGTTGCAATTTCATCTTCAAGTTTTTCGATTCTATCGTAAACTGTTCCCTCGCCTTCAGAACTCATAATCTGATATTGAAAAAATTCTTTAAAAAGGTATGGTTGGGCTTAGTCTAGCTATAAATCAAATTCTTGATTACATGCAGGACATTTAGCTCTTTCTTCTCCAACATGGCCAATAATGAAAATTCGACCAATTGTTTGACATAAAGGACACATTCCAGTAGTGACATTTTTTGGACCTGTTTTTACTATTTTTTGGCTTTTACGACGTCCCATTTTGTTTCTAAATTATACCATGATTAAGTCAATATTAAAGCTGGCGCGGGGAGAGGGATTTGAACCCACGAGTTCTTGCGAACATGAAATTAGCAATCTCACGCCATACCGGGCTAGGCGACCCCCGCTCAAACTGATTGGATTATGTTGGTTAATTAGTATAACTTGAATTTGATTAAAGACAAATACATGAATAATGATTTCTTACCATTGGGAAAACATTCGAAATCCAAATCAAATGATAAAAAGAATAATGAGAATTCAGAATTAAATTCAGAATCAGAGATTAATACAAATAATTCATTTGTTTGGTTCATTTTTATCATTGGATTCACTGTGATTTTACTAAGTATTGTATCAGTGGTTTTTCCAGGATTGATTTTATCAATATTTGGCGATAGTGAGTTTTTAGAACCTGGAGAAATTGGTCCTATAGGAATTCCATTAATTCTAACAAATATCATAATCTTTTCTCTAATAATTTTATACTATTTACAAAGATTACCAGATTCATTTATAGAATTTTGTCGAAAAATCCTTTCATCAGATTTATCAAGAAAAAATTCATTAATTTTCTTAATAGTGATTTTAGCAATTTATATCAGTATTAGTGCAAATGAATTATCAATTTATGAATTAAATCAATATGGAGATTTTCTAATTGTTGAGGATGCATTAGAGATTTGGCCAGATGGAAAATCAGAGAATGTGTATGTTACAGAACAATTGACAAGACATGTTAGAATGATTTTGCTAGTAGCATCCGATGAGATTTTTGATAATATCAAGATAATTCCATATATAGCGACCATTCTTCTTTTAGTGACAACATATTTTTTGACAGTATCTTTTTCAAAAAAGAATTTTACAGGGCTTTTAGCAGTAGTTTTAGTTCTCCAAAGTTCAACATTTTATACATATGATACAATTGCAGTTTATGAAAATTTCTGGGTTTTATTTTATGTATTTTCAATTTATTTAATTTTTCAGAAACCAAAATTCTCATCTATTTTTTACATATTATCAATTTTTTCTAAAGCAATTACAATTCTAATGTTACCTGTTACAATAATGATAACATTACTTTCAGAAATTCCAAAAAGAAAGAAGATTTTTGTTATAGGTTCACATTTAGTTGTATTAGCAATTAGCATAATTATTTTTCAATTTTCTAATACAATTTATGGGAATGTTATTGATATTAATACTACAGAATTTGTGACTGGATTTACAACGTTAGCATTTAATTTGAGATTTGATGTGCTATTATTATTATTATTATTGCCTGTATCAATGGGACTATTTCTTAAAGCTAGGAATGGTTGTAGAAACTCGATTTCATTAATGGTGTTAATGTGTGGCAGTATTTTAGTCACCCCAGTTTTAGAAATGATTACAAATTTTTATTTTGTATATCCTTATAGATATGTTCCATTGGTGATATTTTTTGCTGTATCCACGTCGAGTCTTTTATCAAGAAAATAATTACGTATAGAAAACTTTCCAATATACTGTAACAAAGTCTCCTGGTTCAACAGCACAACCATTTGTTGTAGCAAAAAATAAACTAAAGAGTTTTCCTCTTTCATAATCCTCCAACATTAGTTTTAATGCAGATAAGAAACTATCTCCTTCACCTTGTCGCCATGAATCATTGATTAATACATAATTTACTAAATCATTATTTTGCTCTATAGTAGTATGACTAGGATGAGAATCTAAATATTCACGAGTTACTATAGAGTCAAAATAACTTATTTTTGTAGATTCAACTACACAAACTAAATTTTTTGATGCATCTCTAATTTGGTATTGTACAGAGACGTCATAAGGAGAATTATTTGTAGAAATAATCGTGTTAGAATATGTATCAGAATGAGCTATCATAGGTGAAAAAAATAAAATTAATGTGATAGGTAGAATCACAGCAAGATATTCTTTACATTTCAATTTAATCATCTTCAAATCTAGCATAATTTTTTGTAATATCTTCTAAAGGAGTTCTTTTTCCACCTATAATTTTAAGATCAACCTGAATTTTTTTATTTTCAATAGTGATTATGTTATAGCTGTTTTCAAAGAATCCTCTTACACGCTTTGAGGAAGTTGTTCCAGCATTAGCAATGAGCAAATTACTAAAATCCCACATCCAAGGTCTATGTTTATGACCACATAAGACAAGATTAACTTTAGCATCTAAGGTAGCACGTAAAACATCTCCAGCATCAATAATTGTCAATCTATCAGAACCAGTATCAGGAATTCCTATCAAGTGATGATGCATTGCAAGGATTGTTACCTTATCTTCATATTTTTTCATGGTTCTTTCAAGCCACAATGTTTGTCTATATCCAACCTCACCTTCATCACGATCAGGTCTAGCGGTACCAAGTGTTACAACAACAACATCATCACTTAGTTCATTGATTGTCTGAAATGGAAAATATTTCTTAAAATGTAGATATCCGGTGTTTCGATAATCATGATTACCACTAATCGCTATAATTTTTTTTACATTTAATTTTGAAATTAGTTCTTTGCAGCCTTCATATTCTTCTTTAAGACCTTCATTTGTTAAATCACCAGTAAGAATTACAGCATCTGGAGATAACTCGTTAACTTCATCAATTACCTGATTGAAAACATCATCACGAAATTGTGCACCAAAATGAACATCAGATAATTGAACTATTTTCATAAAATATGGTGTAGATTATTTCATTTAAGAATTTTCAGTATTGTGAATATAGTATTATTTATTTGAAGGTTTATTGGCTAATCCAGTTTTTATTATTTCTAATGCTTCATGAGTTTTTTCAGGTTTTGGTAGTTGAATCATAAAAATTTTTTCAGGATGAGTTACAGAAGCGATAGCAAGCATGGTACTTTTAGCAAGTGCATCGAAGAATTCAAAATTTTCATTTGCATTTATCAAAATTTTTTCATTTATTTCACCATGTGAAAATGTTAGGAGCATTTCAACAAACACGTGACCCAATCCATCTTGTAAAATGTTTAGATTGGTATCTACAGATAATGGCTTTCCTGCGACCTTATTCAGCATATCATCAAACTTACGCCCTTCAAATCCAATACATGGAACTTTCTTGCCTTCAAAATCTTCAACAGACAAATCTTTATGACAATTTTTTAAAAATTCATCTAACTCTTTATTTGACAATTTATTTCCTCGTCAATTTTGGTATCACAAAATCACCAGCTTTTACTAAGAAAGGTGTGATAAATGCTGTAATTATTGCAATTATTCCTATCAATGGGAACAAAAATGCACTAACAACTCCAGCATCAACTCCAACCTTGACTATCACGATTGAGAATTCACCCCTTGGTGCTGCAAGTGTAAAAGCAGAACGGAGTGATTTTGGTTTTGGTTGTTTAAGCATAATATTTCCGAGCAGATTTCCTCCAAGCTTCATACCAAGCGCGACTGCAATTAGTGCAATTGCAATGAAAATGTAGTTTTCTAATTGACTTACATCCATTAGAGCGCCAACAGAAACAAAGAAGATTGCAACAAACATGTCTTTTATTGGACTAGATAGAATTTTTGAAACTTCAGCAGATTTTGATTCAGCTACTAACACACCAGCAAGAAATGCACCAATTGCCACAGATAATCCTACAATATTTGCTAATAATGCATACCCAAAACACACACCTAAAACACTAAGTAATAAAATCTCTCGATTTTCTGCACTTGCAACTTTGTCTATTAATTTTGGAACTGTACGAATTCCAATAGTAAAAGTTCCAACTATCAAAATAGTGGCAACGACCACAACAGCAACTGCGCCTTCAATTGAGACAGTTCCTGCTAATGCAATTGATTCTAACGATGCAATTAAAATTACAGCAATAACATCTTCGACAATCAATATACCTAAAACCAAAATAGAAGATTCTTTTTTGATCTTCCCTGTTTCTTCTAAGACTTTTACAATTATTGCAGTACTGCTAATAGATAATGCAGCAGATATGAATAATGAATCCATAAATCCTAATCCAAGTAGTGTAGATGCATAAAATACTACAATTAAAGTGAGAAACAGACCAAGTGATCCTACCAAAATCGCAACTTTTCCAATAGAACGTATTTTTGCAAATGGGAATTCTATACCAATTACAAACAAAAGTAAGATAACACCAATCTCAGCAAAAACATTGAGTGCCGCAATATCCGAAAGTATTCCTATTGAACCACCATGGCCACCACCTGTTCCACTTTCAGGAAGAAAAGATGTCCAAAGAGGCGATAACGGACCAATCAACATTCCTGCAAACAGATATCCAATAATGAGAGGTTGTCGTATCTTAAAGAATGCAAGGGTAACAATTCCTGCAAGAATCATTATCACTGCCAAATCAGTTACAAAGGTATCATGTGGCATCTGTAAAGGATTGATTTTATCAACCAGATTCCAAACTCCGTCTTCAATTGAGCTTTCACCATTTCCAGTACCTAACTGAAGGAAAATATTTTGCATCTATCTACTGTGTATTAGTGAATTTAAAACGATTTTCAGGATACGGCTTTATTTTAAGAAATTTTTCACTATAATATCTGGGATGATGATCAGAGTGTCTGATTAGTGAAGAAATAAGCTCTGGGGTATCTGACCAGAAATGGTTATTTCAATAGAACCCCCGTTATATATCGTACCGTACCATACGGTATACATGATACAATGCGAATACTGCAACAGAGGTTTTATAGAAAGCCAAAACGGATTAGCTGAGAAAACATTTCATCAGCTATTACACGACCCAGAGATTATCAACAAATAATCTTCTCGTTTTTCTTTTTTTATACCGCACTTTTTAAACCAGCAATGTGAATTTAGATTGGTATGGCTGAAAGGAAGAATACAAAAAAACAATCTGCCAAAACAAATAGAGACCCAAGTCCAGCAAAATTATTCAATAAAGTGAATACAGTTTCAGAATCAACAAAAGTGTTATCTAAAGAGATTAGAGAAATGGCTAAGATCTTCAAAGATAATCAAAGAGTTTTGGTTTCAATGAGCAGTATGATGGAATCATTAAGTGTGGCAATGTCTCAGATGCAAAAACAAGCAAAACAAATGGACATAATTGAAGAAGATACACAAAGATTGTTTGCAGGATTCAATCAAGTAAAAGTACATGAAAAATTTATTGCAAAATTAAACAAGCAAACAGAAGAAATTGATAAAAAAATTATCAAAATAAATGAACATCAAAAAGTAGTTCCAAAAACCAATGAAATTATGAAATCAATTTCAGAAAGTAAACAATCCATCCAAAATAATTCAAAAATGATTATGAAAATTGCAAATAGAGTGGATGAGGTAAAAGAGAAGATCGATAAAGTTCCAACAAAAACAGAAGGAAACATTACATCACAAATTGAAGAATTACGAGAGAGTATAAAATCAATTACTAATAGAACTGGAGATATTGGAAAAGATATGTCTAATTTGAAAAATGAAATTGGAGGATTAGTTTCAAGTCCAAAAATTTCATCTTTAATTGGAGACGGAATGAAGACATTCAAATCTGAAATGGAGGAAAAAATATCAAATATTTCAAATATGATTGACCGTTCAGACCAAATTGCTTCAGAATTCCATCAAAAAACAGACAAAGTTATGCATGAATTACAAGGCGTAAAGGGAGTCACAAACAAGGCTTCAGATGATAATTCTAAAGAGGTTATGGCAATTTTGAAACTTAACGAATATCAATCAAGCATCAGAATGCAAGCAGAATCAAAATATGGAGATATTAAAGATATTGAAAAAATGGCTTCTCAAACAACTGAATTAATTAATTTATTTGATAAACTCTCAATTGAGACAGAAGATAAAATCCCACTACCACACGAGGTTAGACAATGGGCAGTAGGGAAAATTTTTGATTGTGCAGATAAATGGGAATTGCGATTTTCAGAAGTGCTGAACGTAATGGCAGAAAATCTTGGAAAAGAATTACTAAAAGAAGCAATAAGAATACCTCAAGTTAGAGATATTTTTGGAATTCGTGCAGTTGATGAGATTAGAAATGAATTAGGTCTTTCCTAAACATCTTGTGAAACATCATATTCTTGCATTTTTTGTTTCTTTTTATTGAGAACTGCAAATATTCCTAAGATTGCTGCAATCCAAATAGAACTGAATATTATATTTGAAAAACTGACATACATGTAAGGTATAGCATCAGCAATATTTTCCTGTATAAGTACAGAACGACTATTGATATCCAGCATACCAGTATGGTATGCAGCACTATCAGTAGGTACAGCAGAAATTTTTTCAGCACTAATTAACATTGTATCAAGATCAGATTGAATTCTTGAAAAATTAGTAGAATCAGTTGGGAAGATCCATACAGGATTTCCTGTTGCAGGTAAGTTTGCTTTGATTGAATTAATGTCAGCAATAATTGATTGTGGATCTGATGTGGCTACAATTCTATCTAAGAAACCAACAGATTGATCAAGTGGATATACATCATTGGCATAACCAGTGAATGCCATGAAACCACCGATTACGATTATTGCGAATATTCCGCCGAGTGCAAGTTTATAGAAACGATTAGCCATTTTTTCTTCCTTTGTTAATTGATGCTTTGTGGATTGTGGTCTTTTATATCTTGTATGAGAGAAGCTCAGCCACGAGATGTAAAAGAATCCAACTGTCTGTAAAGCAATTATAGGCACAAAGATAGGATTATTGGAAAAAATTGCTATGAATATTCCAAGTATACCATATACAGCAAAGAACATTTCCAGTAAAGTAGTCTTTGAAAATGGTAAATTGTATGCTTTATCTCTCCAATCATCATCATTTTTGACAATTCCATATTTTGGAGTTCTAAGAAATTCATTCTTTTTTCCAAATACACCGTCAAATACAGCTACCGTATTATTAACAGACATTCCAATTGAATAAACAAGAAGATATGGAAGCACTTTTGCTTTTGATTTCCAATCATTTTTGTACATTTTGTGAATGACAAGAAGATATGCACCAGGTCCCATGGCAAGATATGTCGCCAAAGTTAACGCTGGTAGAAAGCTAACAATGTAAAGATTAACTTCAGATGCAAGAAGTATTGGAAGTGTGATAAATTGTATTAACATTAATGGAAAAACAATATGTCTAGTAAGTTGAATAAAAGCTTGAAGTTTTGTGTCAAATGCTATTTTTCTTTTAAGTAAAATATTTCCAAGTAATTTAACAGCACATTGTATTGAACCTTTAGCCCAACGAAATTGTTGCCTTTTTGCACCATTCATTTGAACTGGAAGTTCAGCATCAACTACAATATCAGGTAAGAACAAACATTTCCAACCTTTCATTTGTGCTCTATAACTAAGATCTAGATCCTCCACCAAAGTTGCAGTATGCCAACCACCTGCATCATCAATACATTCTTTTCTCCAAATTCCTGCGGTTCCATTAAAATTCATAAATAATTTAGAATTACTTTTTGCCTTTTGTTCTACCAAGAAATGAAAATCTAAATTTAATGCTTGAGCCTGTGTGAGTGCAGAATAATTTTCATTGATATGACCCCACCTACATTGAACAAGACCAATGTTTGAGCTTGTAAAGTGAGACATTGCTTTTTTTAGATACCATGTTGGAGGGATGAAATCTGCATCAAAAATTGCAACAAATTCACTCTTAGTTGATTTCATTGCATGTTTTAAAGCACCAGCCTTGTAACCAGTTCGTGTTCCTCTACGAACATGTTCAATATCAAAACCAAGGGTTTGATAATGTTTTACAGTGCCCGACATTGTTTCAACAGTATCATCGTCAGAATCATCAAGTACCATGATTTTCATTTTTTCTTTAGGATAATCTTGTTGACATATTGCATCAACCAGTCTTGTCGCAACATACTTTTCATTATAGATTGGTAATTGAATGGTAATTGTTGGTTCACCTACTTCAATAATGGAATTATCTTCCTTTCTTCGACTAGACAAAAATGCAAGATAATAGAAATTACAGGTATAACCGATAATTAGAATTGCACAAAATATGAAGATTTGAAATACAAATTGAGTGAATGGGTTACCTTCCAATGTTACCACTTTGAAACTTGTATCGGTGCTATATATCTGAAATTAAAAAAATTACTTTTGTTCAAAGATTTTGATAGCTTTTGGAGGACAAACACCCTCACATGCAAGGCAGAAAATACAATCAGGTTCTTTTGACATTAATGGTTTCTTATCAGATGCAGGATTTCCAGGAAATTCTGCAAATTCATAAACTGCTACTGGACATGCATCGATGCATGCACCGTCTGCAACACAGATATCGAAATCGACTGAAACAAATTCACCCCATACACCCATAATTCCATTTTCAGTACCAACTCGACCCCAAGTTTTAATCTCATGGCCAGTTTCAGCTTCAAATGATGGAGATTGTTTCATTTTTGATTTATACTCAACATCAATTGGTCCAGGCTTTGCACCATCTGGTATTTCCATATTTGCTTCATCAATTTCTTCAATTTCTTCGTCGTCGGATGCAACTTTTGGTTTTGGTTTTGCATTAAGGACAATCATTGCAAGCGGTGTTAATTCTTCTAATCTTTTGATTGATTCTTTTTCAGAAATTTTTTCAAGCTTCATTAGTGCAGCACGGAATTTTTCTTCAAGTATGGTATTACGTAAAATAGTATCAGTAACCATCTTTGCAAAATGATCAGCCTTTTTTCTATAATCTTTTAACCAATGCGGATCACCAAATTTGTCAATTGGCCAAATTTGATAAATAATATCAACAACATCACCAGTTACAATTTCTACGGTGACATTCAAGTCAACCTTTTCATAATTTTTATCAAATTGGTCAGACATATTTTCTTCAGACCAATGATATGTAGCAAAAACTCGGTCTGCGTATATTTCCATTTCAAAGGCTTTTTTCAAACCATCATGAATAGATTTGATTTCGAGAGGATCGTCTAATTTGAAAGGTAAACGATACAAACCAAGTTTAAATCCATGTAATGGATATACACCTCTTTTTACAGTTGGGGATTCCATTGTGTAAACTCGATCTTTGAGTAAGAGTGACATTTACTTTAATACGCTTTCAATTAGTTAAAAACCTTCTCGAGATAATTATGAAAAAAATTGTCAAAAATATGAGAATTATTCATGAATAAGGTACTATCATTTTTAAATGTGGTAAAGTTGGAGAGACTGCTTGAAACTAAACAAAGTTGCAATTGTAAGTAAATTTGGATCAAAAATTTCAGAAGATGCTGCAGAAATGATTTCAAAAAAATTAATTGCAAAAAAGATCAAAGTCTACACAATTGCTCCAGTTAGTGTTACAGGAGCTGAAAAAGTTGAATCACTTGAAGAATTGTCAAAAATAAAATTAGATTTGGCTGTAACATTAGGAGGTGATGGTACAACACTAAGAACATTTAGAAATCTTCGAAATGAAACGCCAATTTTAACCATAAATGTTGGAGGGAATAGGGGAATTCTTTCAGAGATAACATTAGATGATTTTGATGAAGCAGTTGATGCAATGATAAAAGATCAAGTCTGGTTGGATAAACGAACAAGAGTAGTAGCAATATGTAATGGAGAAGAATTTTCACCGGCATTAAATGAAATTTATGTAAATCGTAAAAATTTAACAAAAACTGCAGAGTTTGAGATTAAATTCCAAAATGATACAGTGAAACAAAAGATGGATGGGGTTATAATTTCAACACCAAGCGGTTCTACAGGTCATTCATTTTCAATTGGTGGACCATTACTTCATGAAAGTTTAGACGTACTGATTATAACTCCAGTCGCACCAGTACACCGATTACCATCAATTGTTGTTCCTGATGAAAAAATTGAGATTAATTGTTCACATGATTGCAATATTGTAATGGATGCACAAATGATCAAATCATCAGAAGTTGATCAAAAAATTACTATTAAGAAATTTAAGAATCAAGCAGTTTTTGTTCGATTAAAGAAAAAAGGTCTAAGACAAATGAATAAACTTGGTTTTTAGAGTTTTAGATGCTACAGCATTTTATGCAGGAATACCATTTGCATCTAATGATTCTTTTATGACAACTAGTATGGTGTATGAAGAAATACAGCATATCAAAACAAAACAAGGTGTACTCGAAATGTTACAACAAACAAATAGACTTCAGATAAGAGATCCAATTGAAGAAAGTATCATTAGTGTAACTGATACCGCAATTAAAACAGGAGATAATTCAACAATTTCTAAACAAGATGTATCAATTATTGCATTAGCATTAGAGAATGATTTAGAATTAATCACAGATGATTTTGCAGTTACAAATGTTGCAAAACAACTAAAAATTAAAACATCTTCACTCATGACTGAGGGAATCAGAACAGTTGGAAAATGGATTAGTTATTGTTCAGCGTGTGGAAAAGAATTTTCAAAACAGAAAGAATGTCCAATATGCGGAAGTAAATTGAATAGAAAACTAATTAAAAAATCAATTTAAGATTCATGTAATGTTTTCTGCCCAGATTTTTTATGAATTTTATTCTTATTTTGTAGCATTTTTTTAATTTTTTTTGCTTTCGCTTCTCCCAATCCAGGAGTTTTTGCAAGTTCGGTTATAGGTGCACATAATACATCAAGAGGTGTTCCAAATTTTTCTAGTAAACGGATTGCAGATTTTTCAGCTACTCCAGGAAGACTACACAACACAGAAAGTTGTTGTTTTTCCAAATTATTAGATTTTTTAATTTTTTTAAGAAATGGTCCTTTTGTTAGTTCTTTTCTTGATGAAAGTGACACTAAAAGTTTTGCAGTATGTGTTGCACTAGGAGTAGGAATTACTGGAATCTTAAAATCTAATGCAACGGTAGATAATGCACCATAAAATATCAGAGGATTATCAGTCAACTCTTCAATTTCATCCACGTTTCCTTCTACCAATAAAATTGGATGTTGATAATGTTCAGTTAATCTACTACATTGATCAAACAAACGACCGTCAAATATAGAAGAAAGTAAATCACGTATAGTTTTTCTTTCAACTATAGTTTCAGGAGCAACGATATAATCACCTATTGGAAGTGTTTTGATTTCAGTCTTTACACCGATAGAAGACAAAAGTTTAGGGATTCCACTCTTTTTCTCTCGTTCATCAACTATAATTCGTAATTCTTCAATTTTCACAATTATGTGATATAACCTATGTTAAAATTTGTTAAGGTTTTATGATGACGGTTTATCGGGGCTAGGTGCGTTAGGGTTTTTTAGCATCTCTTGAATTTTTTGTTCTTGTTCTTGAAGACTAGTTTTTAGTCGTTCTTCTTGTTTTGCCAACACAGTGGTTTTTGTTTTAGATAGCTCTTTTTTTTCTTCTAATTCATCAATGAGAGATTTTTTATCAGATTTTATTAGAATTGAGCCAGCATATTTGAAAACTTGATCACCATCAGCTGCTTTTTTTAATTCTTCTAAAGCTCTATCAGATTCTGCATTTTCCATCTCAACTTGTTGCTTTTGCATTAAGATTGATTGTAGATTTTGTTGAGATTGTTGCATTTTTCCTATTTGTTCTTGTAGCCAAGGTGGCATTTGTTGTCCTGCAGACATAATTTACAATTTATTATTGTTTTATTATGTCTTTACAGAGTTTATGGTATCATAAGATGCTTGTAACAGGCGTAATGTAGAATTTAGATTTGCTCGTAAATGAGGTAAATGGTGCGATTCAAGTTCAATTATTATTTCTTTGTTAAGAGAGATTTTTGTTTTTGTAGGATTTTCAGGATAGAACTCATTGTCAGTGTTAATTGAATCATAAATTGATTTATTTTCTTTATCTGAAGAGAATTGAATTTTTGCGCTAAAGCTTAACGTCATATGCAGTGCCAGCTATTTTTAGTCCACATTTTTTACAAGTCCAAATTCCAACTGCCTCACGAACGACAGGACCTCCACATTCAGGACATTTTCTTTTTTGCTTCATTAAATGATGGACTTTGGTAAATGATTTTCTAATTTTAATTCCATATCTAGGACCAAGTCCTTTTAGTGTAGTTTGTTTTTTTGCCATTCTAATCACAACATTATTTTGATTGTTTTATAATCTCTCGTATTTTACTACCAACTTTCACAGATAATTCAGCACATTTGATTAATTCTTCTTGAGAAAATCCATCAGAACCACCTTTTTGAAGTGCAACCACGTTTCCGTCAGAATTAGATGTGATTGTAATTCGTGCATCCATTATGCCCCATTCTTCAATAGTAGGATCAACCAGAATGAAATCACCTATTTTTGCCATTGTTACAGATACAGGCAATGTTGTAATAGGAGGTTCAGTAAATTCACCTTCAATTTTAACAGGTTTTTCATCTTGCATTTCATATTTAGGAATCTTACATGCATTGATTGCCGCAGTTGATGCATAAGAACATGCATCAAACAAATTACCATCGTGATCAGTTACGGCATTATCACAAAATACACCAATTACAGATTTATCTTTTTCTAAAACAAGTTGCTTCATATCTAACATTCCACTTTCTCGTATTCCTCTATCAGTGACTCTTGCCAATTCAACAACAGGTGGTTGTGGTGGACCAGTTTCAGCAGAAGGATGTGCGATTGGTAAAATTTCTGCAGTACAAATTAGCATTCCTTTATCTCCAGTATCTGGAAATGGACGTTCAGGTTGAACTTTTACTCCAGCAACAACTTCGGTGTCACCAAGTCTTGCACGTGCAGATCCCTCAGCCTTTGGAATTACACCAATGTCTATAGTTAATTTGCGTGGTTCATCAAATTGACGACCATCAACACGTTTTCCTTCTTTAAGTAAATCAAGAATCTGATTCTTCTTTAATTGATCGATAATTAAGCCGTCACTCATTGTTTTTCACCAGTTGCAAAGAACTTGTCTTGTAATGCTTTTTTCTGTATTTCATAGACTTGATTACAACCATCAATTCCAATTTCAATACATTGTTTATACTCTTCAGGAGTCAATACACCATCTAATTGTAATAAAGTAATCTTTTTCAAATTTGGCATGTAACCAATAGGAAGGTCTGCTTGACCTGCTTGATCTTCTTCATTATTTACATCCAATATTACTGCATCAGCAGCTTTACCTGCAGCACATCCTGCTACCAAGTCACGCATAGGAATTCCAGCATCAGCTAATGCAACAGATGCACCAGTTAATGCAGCACATCTTGTACCACCATCGGCTTGTAATACTTCCATGTAAACATCAACTGCAGTTCTAGGAAATTCTTTTAACATAACTGCAGGTTCTAATGCTTCTTTGATGACTTTACTAATTTCAACTTCCCTTCTTGATGGCGCAGGATTTTTTCTCTCTCCTACAGAAAATGGAGCCATGTGATATCTACATCGTAAAATTCCTGTGTCAGTATCAGACATGTGTTTTGGATGTACATCTCTAGGACCATAAACACCTACGAGAATTTTATTATCGCCAAATTCAATATATGCAGAACCATTAGCATTTTTTAAAACGCCTGCTTTTATGGTAACTTTTCTGGTTTCGTTGACTTTACGTCCGTCACAACGAATTCCGTTTTCATCTAATAATACAATATCTGTGTCTCTTCCGCCCATTTTTATTCACTTTTTGATTCCAACATTTCATTTACTTGATCAGTTAAATTTGCAACATGTGCTTGTTCTTCGATCAATTCAATTGCTTGTATAGCCTTTAATAATCCATTTGGATCTTCTGAAGAAACAACAAGTAATCCATTTTGACCGATAGTAACTTGACTATTAGTTGACGATTCAATCATCTGTATCATTGAACCACGTTTACCAATTAAACGTGGTACTTTATTTGGAGAAATTTTTACTAATTCACCTGAATCAATCTTACCTAATTCACGACCGCTAATTGTAATAAGTGGATCACGAGTCATATCAGCATTTACGATTCTTGCAGCAATTAAATCACCTTTAGCTAGCTTAGCAGTCATATCATCAGAACTTGAAGAATAATCTCTTCCAAAAACATCACTAGCTGGAAGCATTCCAACATAACAAGAATTAATGTCTGCAGTCCAAGATAATGAAGAATGAGATGATATTTTTCCAATTACTAAATCATCATCTTTTGGCATGTAACCACCGGTAAGTGGAATTACTCTAACACTACCATCGTGTACATCCGATAAACCAACTATTGTTGATACAATATTATCTCCAACTTGAATAGTATTTTGCTCAGCTCTATAAGATCCAGATGTGATTACTTCACCAGGAATTACGTGGCGTTTTCTTTCACCGCTCATTTTTGTACCTCAACATTAGCAGTACCTTTTGTAATTGCACCTAGTCTGTCTATCACGTTTGGTCTTGCGGCAGCGGGTATTTCAAGTATTGCTTTTAATGAGCCATTTGGTTGCCAATCTTCTTTTTTCAAACTTCCAGTAGATTTTAGAACAGTATAAGATTGTGCGACATATTGTGCAGGAACCGATATTTCGAGAACTATATTTTCAGTTTTTAATGGAATGATAGGTCTTAATTTTTCAACAATATCTTTAATTTGTTCATCAGGATTTTTGAAAGGATCTACAGATACACGGCCATCAATCATTGCTTGTTCAATTCTTAATGGAGGATGTGGTAAGTGTGTTTTTGGATCAACATAGGTCTTGGCAATGAAAGTGATTATTTGTTTTCGTTTATCAGTAGTCATCTTTTTTCTTTGTTCTGTATTAAGATTCAGTTCACCTTTTTGCATCATTATTTCAGCTATTTTTGTAGTATCTTCTGTTTTGAAAACTTTAACAAGTAACTCATTTGATGCACGGGTTCCTTTTCCAGAATCAGTGTATATTTCGTCAGAGACTAATATTTTTGATATTTCGGAAATTTTACCTAATTTGTAATCAAATGCAGGATCAGGCTTTACCAATATCTCAAATTTTTCACTTGCATAACTGTATTTTACAATGGTAACCTTATCCATATTGTATGGATCAAAGTAATTCGTATTTATCTCTGATGAAATAAGTCTACATTTTTATTACTACAGTATGTTTTTTGATTAAGATTTGTCTCTAGAAATTACCAATGAAAATGATGAAAAAGTATCTGTTAAGATAAAGGGAGTGCCACTTCAATATGCTAATGCATTAAGAAGAATTTGTTTGAATGGAGTTCCAATTTATGCAGTTGAAAGTATCGATATGTTGGAGAATTCATCTGTTTTAGCAGATGAAGGTGTAGCTCACAGAGTTGGTTTAATTCCATTAAAAACAGATTTGAATGCATCTAGAGATGGGAATGAAAATGACAAAATCATGATTACATTAGATTCAGGTGTTTCAGATGAAACAAGAACAATTTTGTCAGGTGAATTGAAATCACAAGATGAAAGCGTCATTCCCACATCAAATGATATTCCAATAGTTACTCTTGCACCAGGTCAATCAATAAAATTTGAAGCATATGCAAGATTAGGTAAAGGAACCGAACATGCACGATGGAATTCAGCAAATGTTGTAACATTGACAGATACTGAAAAAGATGATGAGAAACTCTTGACAGTGGAATCAACAGGAGCACTAAATCCAAAACATATCATATTATCAAGTGTAGAACAATTATCAAGTAAATTATCTGAATTTAAGACAATCATATCTGAAATCAAGTAAGACATCATATTATATTTGGGTAAAATGGCGATTTGACTTATGGTAACACAAGCTAAAGTGAATATGCTAAAAATCTTGAAGAAGGCATCTAAAGATAATGATGCACCAATTTGGGCAAAAGTTGCAGATTATGTTCAAAAATCAAGATCAAATCAAAAAATCGTCAATCTTACCAGAATTAATCAGACAACAGAAGATGGTAATGCCGTAGTAATTACCGGTAAAATTTTAGGGACAGGCAGTATTTCACATAAAGTTTCAGTTTCGTCATTATCCATTTCAAATTCTGCAGCAAAAAAAATTATAGAATCAGGTGGAGAAATATTAGAATTTTCAAAGATGATTGAAAAATATCCAACAGGTAAAGGAGTTAAAATAATTGGCTAAATGGAATAACAGAAAATCTCAACCAGAGCAACAACAAGTCATTGACTTAAGTAAACCAATAGTTGTCGACGGTACAAACTTGATTGCAGGTAGACTTGCATCAAACGTTGCAAAATTATTAAGAAAAGGAAATAGAGTTTCAGTAGTTAATTGTGATAAAATTATGATGAGCGGAAAAAAAGAAAGCATCGTTGGAGAATACGAAGAATTTTTAAAAATTAACAGTATCATCAATTACAAACATGGACCTAAACATCCTAGAAGACCAGATACAGTAATTGCCAGAATGATTAGAGGAATGCTTCCATATGAAGATAAACCATCTGGAAAAACTGATTTGTCACGATTAAGAACTTACATTGGAGTTCCAAAAGAAGTAAAAGGTTTAGAAAAGATCCAATTTGAGAAAGCAAAGATAAGACATGATTCATCACGATACACAACAATGGCAGAAATAAGTAGATACATTGGAGGAACCAACTTTTGATTCCTAAAACAGAGATTTACTATGCATCAAGAAAAACATCTAGTGCACATGTGTACATCACAAAAGGTGTAGGGAAAATTAGAATTAACAATATTCCACTCGAAATGATTGAGCCAGAAGCTTCAAGAGAAGTAATTCTAGCACCACTAGAAATTATCGGTGAAGAAATTAGAGATAAGGTTGATATTTCAATCAGAGTTAGAGGCGGAGGCTTCATGGGACAAGCATATGCATCCGCTACAGCGATGACAAGAGCTTTAATTGGTTGGACAAAATCTAAGAAAGAACCAAAAGATCATCCGTTTAACAAAACAACGCGTCAACAATTGAAAGAAAAAATTGGAGATTATGATAAATATTTGATCAGCGGAGATGCAAGAAGAAAAGAACCAAAGAAATTTGGTGGTCCCGGCGCAAGAAGAAGAAAACAAAAATCATACAGATAGTCTTACCAGAAAAAATTTTTGCGTTTATTCAAAAATCGATATTCTAGAAGAATTTTTTTCAAAATATTCTATTTTTTCATCTTCTTTGAGAGTAAGATCGATGTCATCTAATCCTTCTAATAATCTGATTTTTCTATGCAAATCAATTTCAAAATTTATAGATTCATCACCAAAAGTGATTTTTTGTGAGTCTAGATCAAGTTCAATTTTATCTTTGAATTTTAATAATTTTTTAATTTTTCCAATATCTAAGATAATAGGTAAAACCCCATTTTTGAAGCAATTACTATAGAAGATATCTGCAAATGAAGGAGAAATTATTACATCAAAACCAAAATCTTTCAACGCCCAAACAGCATGTTCTCTTGAAGAGCCACAACCAAAATTTTCATTTGTAATTAGTATTTGAGAATTATGATATGTTGAATCATTTAATATGAAATCATTTTTTTCCTGTCCATCGTGATCGAATCTCCAATCATAAAAAAGAAATTTTCCAAATCCAGATTTTGTAATTAATTTGAGAAATTGTTTTGGAATTATTTGATCTGTATCAACATTCGCCTTATCAAATGGAGTGATAATACTAATAATTTTGGTAAAAGGTTTCAAATTTTAACACCACTCCCTAACATCAACAAAATGACCAGCAATAGCAGATGCAGCAGCCATGACAGGACTTACGAGATGAGTTCTACCACCAGAGCCTTGTCTTCCTTCAAAATTTCTATTAGAAGTACTTGCACAACGTTCACCAGGTTTTAAAATATCAGGATTCATTCCAAGACACATACTGCAACCAGATTCTCTCCACTCAAAATTAGCATCTTTGAAAATTTTATCCAATCCTAATTTTTCAGCTTCCAGTTTAACCATTTGTGAGCCTGGAACAACAATTGCACCAACATCAGAATTAACTGTTTTACCTTTTACAATTTCTGCTGCATCTTTCAAATCTTCTAAACGTGCATTTGTACAGGAACCAATGAAAACTCTATCAATTGGAATTTCTATAATTGGAGTGTCAGGTTTTAGATCCATATACAATAATGCCTTTTTTGCACTTTCGATTTGTATTTCATTATTTTGACCAAAGTCTTCAGGAGTAGGAATTTTTCCTGTTACATCAGACACCATTGCAGGATTTGTTCCCCAACTTACTTGTGGTTCAATTTTTTCTACATCAATTGTAAAACTTTTATCAAATTTTGAATTAGCATCAGACATGAGATTTTTTTTCCAATCGTCAACTAAATCATCATAGTTTTTTGGTGTATACATTCTATTATTGAGATAATCGTATGTTTTTTCATCAGGTGCAATTAGACCAGCTCTAGAACCAGCCTCAATAGACATATTACAAATAGTCATTCTTTGTTCCATTGATAAATCAGTAATTGCATCACCACGATATTCTAATACATGACCAGTACCACCATCAGTTCCAATCTGTTTGATAATACTTAGAATTATGTCCTTAGAAGTTATTGCAAATGAGTTTTTACGCTTACCTGTGGCTAAGATTTCAAAGGTTTTTGGTTTTTCAAGCCAAAGTGTTTGAGTTGCAAGAGTATGTTCAACTTCACTTGTTCCAATACCAAATGCAAATGCACCAAATGCACCTTGTGTTGACGTATGACTATCACCACATACTATTGTACTACCTGGTAAAGTGATCCCTAATTGCGGTCCTATTACATGTACAATTCCCTGATTAGGATCATTAATTCCAAATAATTTTATTCCAAAATCCTTACAATTTTTTTCCAGTGTTTTGATTTGTGTTGAAGAGGTTTCGTCAATCATTGGTAAACTTCTATCAGTAGTAGGAACATTATGATCAATAGTAGCTACAGTTAGATCTCTACGTCTGACATCTCTGTGATTGGCACGTAATCCATCGAAAGCCTGAGGTGATGTTACTTCATGAATTAGATGACGATCAATGTAAATTAACGAAGGTTCATTTTCTTTTTCAACTACAATATGAGAATTCCAAATTTTCTCAAATAATGTTTCAGTCATGTATTATATTCACTTTTTATATTTGAAAAGACCACCAGCAGCAATAATTTTTGCTATTATTTCTGAGAAAGGTTTCATGGTATAGATTTCATTTTTTGTAATATTTTTTATCTCATTTTTTTCAATGTTAATTTCTAGCTTATCAGAATTTGATATTTTTTGATATGTTTCATCATCAATTTCTATTGGAAGTAAAAATGCACCATCAACAGAATTTCTATAAAATATTCTTGCAAAAGATGTAGCAATTACTGCCTTTATCCCACATGTTGAGAGTGCAATTGGTGCATGTTCTCTTGAAGAGCCACAACCAAAATTTTTTCCCGCAACAATAAAATCGCCATCTTTAACTTTTGATGGAAAATCAGGATCAAGTCCTTCCATTGCATGCGTTGCTAATTCATTATAATCATGAATTTTTAGATATGTTCCGGGGATTATAACATCAGTGTCGATATTATCACGTTCATATTTTATTACATTACCAATCAATTCAAATCCCTCGGATCAGTTAATTTTCCAGTTACAGCTGATGCTGCAGCAACTTGTGGAGAAGCAAGATATGTTTGAGATTCTACATGACCCATCCTTCCAGGAAAGTTTCTGTTTGTAGTACTAACACAAATTTCATCTTTTGCCAATACCCCCATATGAGCACCACAGCATGCGCCACACGTAGGTGGACCTACAGTAGCACCAGCATCTAAAAATATTTCAATTAATCCATCTTTTACTGCTCTTTTGTATATGGAAATTGCTGCAGGTAATACTTCGGTTCGTATTTTTACTTGTCTTCCCTTAAGAATTTTAGCAGCTGCTAATAGATCCTCATATTTTGCACCGGTACAAGAACCAATGTAAGATTTATCCAATTCAGTAGAAGATAGTTCTCTTGCAACAGTAATGTTATCAGGAGAAAATGGTTTTGCTACAGTTGGTTCCAATTCAGATGCCTCATACTCTAAAATTTTGGAATAATTGGCATCTTCATCTCCATGAAATTCAGAAACATTGGTTGCACCTCTTTGATTTAGATATTCAACTGTTTTTTTGTCAGATTCAATAATTCCATTTTTTGCACCAGCTTCAGTAGTCATATTAGTTAATGTTAATCTACTTTCTACAGACATTTCGTCAATTCCTGTTCCACCAAATTGCATAGTATTGTATGCTCCACCGTCATTTCCAATATCACCAATAATTTTTAGTATGAAGTCTTTAGCCATTACGTGTGGAGGTAGTTTTCCATTAAGTTTGAAATAATATGTTTCAGGTACTTTAAACCAAATTTCTCCATTTAGTAATACGTATGCAACATCTGTATGACCTAATCCACAAGCAAATGCACCCAATGCACCAGTAGTGTTAGTGTGAGAATCACCACCAACATAAACATCTCCAGGATTAACTAATGCCTCTTCATGAGATAATGTATGACATATTCCATATTGACCCATTCCATACTTGAAATGTTTTTTGATATCATATTTTTTTGAGAAATTAGATAGCTTTACAATATTTTCTGCAGAAATTTTTTCTGCAGATGGAACAAAATGATCTTCAGCAATCCAAACTTTTGTTGGATCATGTAATTTTGACGTATCAATTCCTTGTTTTTGTAATTTATCAAAAACTTTCAAGACTCCAGGTCCAGAAACATCATGAACCATGACCTTATCGACCTTGGCAAAAACAATATCATCTGGGGAAACGGTATTTTTACCAGAAGCACGAGCTAGTATTTTTTCAGTTATGTTCATAAACGACAATGCCATTAATTGAGATTAAAAGCTTTTCAGAACAATAATTAGAGAATAGTATCTAAAATAGCTATGAATTTAACAGTAATTCCATTAACTTCAGAGAAAAAGAATGGTAAATTTTCCTTTTTTAATGAACTAAAGAAGATAGTTCACAACAACAAAGTTACAATGAAAGAAGGGGATGTTTTAGTAATCTCAAGTAAATTTATCTCAAATTCACAAGGACGAATCTTAAACATAGAAAAATCAAAGGTTTGTGAAAAAGCAAGAAAAATTGCAGAAAAATTCAATGCCAATGAACAATTTATGGAAATTGTTTATAGAGAATCTGATAGAATTGTAGGAGGAGTTACAGGATTTGCCATGGCGACTACAAATGGAATATTAGCACCTAATGCTGGGATCGATAAATCAAATTCTAAAGGGACAAAAATTATTTTATATCCTAATGAGCCATACAAATTTGCCGAAGAATTAAAAAGAAAAATTTTTCTTGAATTAAATTTACATGTTGGAATAATCATAGTTGATAGTAGATTAATGCCTGCAAGAATTGGTACAACAGGTGTTGCAATAGCATGTGCAGGAATAGAACCAACAAAAGATTTACGTGGAGACAAAGATTTGGATGGAAACCCGCTTAAAGTTACATTTCAAGCAACTGCAGATAATTTAGCATCAATTGCAAATCATAAGATGGGAGAAGGAAATGATTTACATCCAATAGCAATTGTCAGAGATTCAGAATCTGAATTAACAAACAGACAAATTGTTCCTGAAGAAATGATAATTCCTTATGAACAATGTGTATACATCAGAAGTTTTTCTAGCTAACCCATTCCAAGTTTGCGAAGCATTCCTTGCATTTGTCTACCTTTAGATGCCTTCATCATTGTTTTGGAGTTTTTATAATTTTTTATTAATTCCTTGACTTCGTGTTCAGGCCAACCAGAACCTCGTGCAATTCTTTTGATTCTAGATGAGTTAAGTAAATCAGGATCAGCCTTTTCTTTTGTATTCATACTTTGGATGATGTATCGCCATTTGTCCATTCTTTTTTCCATCACTTCAAGTTGATCTTCTTTTACCATTCCTGATAATCCAGGCATTGTCTCCATTAAACTTTGAAGAGACCCAACTTTAGTTACTTCTTCTAATTGGTAAAAGAAATCTTCCATATTCATTTTACCACTTGTAATTCTTTTCATGCGAACTTCATCTGCTTCATTACCAAGTCGTTTTGCAAGATCAAGGACTGCTTGAACGTCACCCATACCCAAAAGTCTACCAACAAATCTAGTAGGTGAAAACTGTTCTAAATCATCAATTCGCTCACCAGTTCCAACATACATTACTTGTGCACCAGTTGCTGCGGATGCTGCAAGAGCTCCGCCACCTTTTGCAGAACTATCAAGTTTAGTAATTACTATACCTCCAACAGGAACAATTTTATTAAATGCCTCTGCTTGCGAAAAACACTGTTGCCCAATTGTGCCGTCAATAATTAATAATGCTAAATCAGGATTAGACACTTTAGAAATTTCTGTCATTTCATCCAAAAGATCTTTTTCTTCTTTATGACGTCCAGCAGTATCAATCAATACCACATCGATATTTGAGTTTTCAAAATGTTTCAAACCATTTTTGACAATTTGAGCTGAGTCTTTGTTATTTTCTTCTCCATAAACTTCAACATTAGATTTTTCACAATTTGTTCTTAATTGAACTAATGCGCCAGGTCTATAGGTATCAGCTCCAATTGCACCAACACGATAACCTTGTTTGGTAAGAAATTTTGCTAGTTTTGATGATACAGTAGTTTTACCACTTCCTTGAATTCCAAGCATCAAAACTTTGTTAATTTTTCCAGATTTGAAATGAAACTCAGTATCATTTCCTAATAATTTTGACAATTCATCATACAGGATTTTTACAATATGATCTTTTCGTGATAATCCAGGTGGAGGAGTTTCGTTGATGCAACGTTCTTGAAGATTTTTGGTAATTTCAAGAACTAATTTTACATTTACGTCAGATTGTAAAAGTGAACGTTGTACGTCCTTTGCTAGTTCTTTAATTAATTCTTCATCAATCCCAGAAGAGCTAACAATTTTTTTAATTGCGGTTCTTAAACCATCTTTCAGATTATCAAGCATTATCTTTTAATTTTGCCTCCAATATTTCAAATCTTCCCCTATAACCATCCCATTCAGTAGTTGAATCTTGAATAAATAATGATTTTTCGAACAATGGGCAGTTTATTACAAAGGTCTCAGCTTCTCCACCTTCAAAATTAAGATTAAATCTAAATTGTTTTTGTAATTTTTTAAGATTTTCTAATCCATTTTTATCAATTATTTGTCCAAGCCAAGAATCATCCAAGCCATCGGAACTCACACTAGAAATAATATATTTGAAATTTTCTTTTAGTAGTTCATCCATATAAGATTCAGGTTTTGTATCCCACAAAGGAGATACAACTTCTAAATTATTTTTTTTACAGATTAATGAAAAATTATCCTTTTGGTATTTACTGAGAATTCCACCATGAACAATTCCTTCAATAGAATACTTTTCTTTTGCAAGAATAATTAATTTTTCAAGTTTTTTAAATTCAGTTTCAGGATTAATATCTGTGATTTTTTCAATTAATTGTGGAATTTTCATAGATTCAGCTTGTAGTGAAGTGAATTTTATGTTCGGATAGTGAAGAAGATGACTTTCACTAGAATTAGGATATAATGTCAATAATGCATCAACTGAATGAGATAATTTCTTTGCAAGATAAATTGCATATGTGCTATCTTTTCCACCAGAAAATAATGCGGCTAATTTCATTTTAAAATAAAAAATAGGATGCCTCAATACTCATAATCTTCATCAGGAATCAGTTGGCTTTTCCAATCATCATTAGCATCCAATTTAGGATGTTTTAATTCGCATGATTTTAGTTCTTCCCATAACGTTCCAATATTCTATATCTTGACCTTGCTCTAATTTTCCTTCAACTTCTTCATCAACCATCTGTATATCAACAGTTTCAAATGTTTCTCCATCCATGACTTGAATTTCAGAACCAGTCATTGAAATAATTTGGCCAATTCTTTTATCAATTAACGGTACGTGGATTTGCATACTTACAGGACCTACATGCGGACGTTTTGCACCATCAAAAACACCTACTCCAACAATTCGTGCTTTTGCTGCACCATGTTTTCCAGGTTTACTTGTATCATATTCAGAGATTCTACAAGGCTCACCAGTAGGTTGATCACCAACAGGCAATAAAATGTAAGAACCAATTTTTAATGAACCCAAATCAGAAGGTTTGCTCATAACAAAATAATTTCTGAGGGGTATTTACCTTTTTTTATTTCATTGTTTCAAGAATTGAGAGGCTAACAAGATTATTCATAACAATTCCCTTTCTGCAAATATCACGTCTAGTTTGTTCACAATATTTGTTATCACTTTGATGACTCTTATCACTTGAAATTTCTAACATTACAATATGATCGCTATATGGAAATGCAAATTTTGGTGATTCTTTGGATAATAATTTCATATTTCCAAATCCAGCACGATATACTTTTTCTCGTCTAGCAACATGTGCAGATACATCTCTAAGATCTTCTTTTGAATCCCCATATTCCAAATAATATATTGAAACAAAATTTGTTTTTTCAGTTAGTGGTCTTTCAAATATGGTGTCATCTATGTTAAAGAGAAATGATGGTTTATCTGTATCCTGAGATAAGATTTCTTTTGAGATTTTTTCATGGTTTTTGAATTTTGCCAATATGTAATGATTTGATGAGGTCAAAAAGTAGGGTTTGCTGTCTTCAGAAAAGGTGGCCGTGACAAAATAGAGAGATTGTACATTTTTAGATGCAACCCAACTATCCTTGAGTTCTATCGAATCATGATCATGCAGATATGGTGCACAGACATAACCGCTAGAAGTTTGAGAATTATTACTCATGAATCTCAAAATTAACGAAAGTAATTAAATTTGTTCAAAATGGGCCAAAACTAATAATTAATAAATAAAAAAAATATCAAAAAAGATGTCCCCACTTAGCTCAGCCTGGTAGAGCTTCCGACTGTAGTTGTCGGCTTAGGGCTGAATAACAGTAGTCTACTAGGCATACAGAAATCGGGTTGTCGAAGGCTCAAATCCTTCAGTGGGGACCATATTTTTTAATTAAGGGTTAATTACAGCTCGTCCCAAAATTTTTCTATTTTTTAGATCATCTAAAGCACCAGTTGCTTCATCTAAAGTATAATGTTTTGATACAATTGGATTTATGACACCTTTTTTGGCAAGTTCAATTAATTCAACCATGTCTTTATAATTTCCAGTATAAGCGCCTTGAATTGTTATTGCCTTTAACGGCACAGATACTAAAGGCAATTCTACAGAACCGCCAAACAAACCAACTAGTATAATATTTCCACGTTTTCTAATTACAGATAAATCTAATTTTACAGTTGGAGGTGCATTTACAAAGTCAATTATACTGTCGACACCTTTTTCATTACAAATAGACATTATTTTTTGTGATGCATCACTTTCTTTTGTATTAACTGTGTCAGTTGCACCTAATTCTTTTGCAGTCTTTAATTTTTCATCATCAAGATCTGCACAAATAATTTTACATTTTGCCATATGACTTGCTAACTGTACTCCCATCAAACCTAAACCACCTGCACCAACAATTAAAATTGATTCAGGATTATTTACTAATGCTTTTTTGATTGCAGTGTAAGCAGTTAATCCAGAACATGCTAAGGATGATGCCGAATCAGGATCTACATCTCCAATATTTGCTAGGAATTTATAATCAGGAACAATAATTTTTTCAGCGTATCCTCCATCTTGAAAAACACCTAATGATTGAGGGGTTTCGCACAGATTTGTATCTCCTTTTTTACAAGAAGTACAATCACAATTACTTGGTCCAATCCAAGGGTAAACTAAGACATTATCACCAATTTTCACATCTCGTACAGAGTCACCAATTTTTTCAATAGTACCGACAACTTCATGACCAGGAGTTACAGGGAATTTTACACCTCTATCTGTAACTTTCATGAATCCATCGCCTGTATCATATCCACCTTCCCAAAGATGCAAATCACTATGACAGACTCCTGTTGAGAGTACTTTGATTAATACTTGAGTTCCAGAAGGTTCAGAAATCTCAACTTGATTTAGTTCAAGTGGTTTATCAGGTTCAATTATTCGTGCCGCTTTCACAAAAGGCATTTTTTATTTTATAATATAAGAGTTGACTGATGATGAAAAGAAAATAGAGTCGATAGATATTATTCAATTAAAATGTAAGGAATTTGTGAGTCAGGAAGAAACTAAGTCACTTATTTCTAAAGTCCCAATTAACGTATTATTTAATCCAGAGGGAATTCAAAAAAGAGACGTTTGGGACATAGATCTTATTCAAATTTTATCAATGTTATTAAAAATTCTAGAAAAAACAGATAAAAAAGATCTTAGAGTAGCAGGAATGGCAGCATTATCATCATCTTTGATTTACAAATTAAAAGTGGAAAGTATTTTTGCATTACAAAAAGCAGCAATGGAGAAAAAACCTCTACGTCAAAGAACTGATGTTGATATAGATATTCTTGAGTTTCCATATAGGCATGAATCAACTTATCCAGTTAGTTTAGATGAGTTACTTGATTTGCTTGAAAACCTAATCGGAACAATTGCAAATCCAAGGGAAAGAAAGAGCAATAAATTAAGATTTGAGCCAATTGAGCCACCAGATTTTAAGAAGATTTTCAATAACCTCGAGAATATTATAGGAGAGTATCAAGATTTAGTACTAAGAAAACTTCAAGCAAATGGCTCACTTTTACTTGAAAAGATTGTAGAAGAGTTAGATACAACAGATTCTATTAGATGCTTTTTCGCAATTTTGTTTTTGGCAAGAGATGAAAAAATAGACATTTTACAAGAAGAGGGAGAAGAGGAGATTAGGGTAACCCTAATCAAATAATAATTTACAATTTGATCAACGATATGAAAAGGATGATTTTAAGTCAATTTCAACAGCGAGGTAATCATGGTCAAGGTTGATAATGAAAATGAAGCAACAGCACGGATAGAAGCTGCGCTATATTCAGCAGGAAGACCTCTAAGCATAGAAGATATTATCAGAGCGTCAGGAACAGAATCAAGAGTAAAAACACTAAATTTACTTACAAAATTAATCCAAAAAACAAAATCATCATTCAAAGCAATAGAAATTACAAATTTGCCGGATGGATCATATGTCTTCCAATTAAAACCAGAATATAGTTCAACAATTGGAAGAAAGTATGCATCAAGACCAATGTTAGCAAGAGCAACCCAAAAAACATTATCGTACATCGCATACGAACAACCAATCTCTAGTAAGCAATTGGTAGAAGTTAGAGGTACAGGAGTTTACTCTCATTTGAAAGAATTAACCCAACTTGATTTCATAGAACATCAAACGGTTGGAAGATACAAAATTTTCACAACAACTGAGAAATTTAAGAAATATTTTGGAATTCAAGGCGACGATGATACGTTGAGACAAAAATTATTCAAAAAAGTACGTACCCGAAATACTATGCCAAGTACAACCAACTAGACTAATACGCATAAAAATTCTAAAATCGTGCGTTTTGTATAAATTAGAGTAATTCAAAAACATTCCATGAAGAAATCTGTAGAGAATCTCAAGACTAGTAAAATTACAGGAGGTCTAAGACATCCATTAAAGACTAGACAAAAATTTGAAACAGACAGATATCCAAACGAAGCTGAAATGGGTGAAGAACAACAAACTGTAACAAGAAAGACTAGAGGAAATAATAGAAAAACTGGTTTGAAAATTGCAAGCTTTGTAAATTTAGTTATGGGAGATTCTAAAGTAAAGAAATCAAAGATTATCAAAGTTTTAGAAAATCAAACAAACAATGATTACCAAAGACGTGGAATTATTACAAAAGGTGCAATTGTTGAAACAGAGGACGGGAAATGTAGAATTGTATCAAGACCAGGTCAAAGCGGAACCGTTAGCGGAATTTTAGTAAAGTAGAGACATGAAAGATTACGAACATGTCGTAATCTGGCTTGATTATTTTAACAAGACATTACCACGTAACAAAGGCAGAAGATTATCAAAAGAAAAATGTGTTTTTGACCCATCATTAAAAGAGTTAATCGACGCATCAAATGCAGCAGGAATGCAACCAAATGAAACTGAAGAGCAAGTAAGATTTCCAAAAAGACCATATGTCAGGTCAGGTTATATCGTTTTACCAAAAACCGAAAAAAAGACAACAATACTAGAAAAAATTTCTCAAAAACTAGTTTCTAAACGAGCAAAACAATCAAAGAAGTAATGAAAATAGCTACAAACTAAAGTTTTGTTGACAGAACTCAATGAAAACTATCAAAACGTATGAATTGTAATTGCAGGAGGTAGGTGAAGTTATGCACTTAGCCAATAGTGGCAGAGTCATTGTACGACTCAACTCAGAGGTACCTGAAGGTCAAATTCTTTGTGATAGCAATAGTCAAAAAATTGCAAAAGTTACAGAGTTAATTGGACCAGTATCAAGTCCCTTTGCGTCAGCCATACCATTAACAAATAACTTGAGAAAGATTAATGGGAAAAAAGTTTTTGCGCTTGATCAAGCTCCTGCAAAGAAAAAAAGCAGGAGAAAATATAGATGAGTACAATAGAAATACAATCTTGCTGTAATGAGTGTAAATCTCCAGTAGTAGATGACATTCATAATGGTGAGAGAATTTGTTCCGGATGCGGCATTGTCGTTGATGAACAAATGGCTGATTTGGGTCCAGAAACAAAAACATCAAATCTTGAAGACAAGATGAGATTAGCAAGAGCAACTGGACAAACAACACTAGCACAACATGATATGGGAATTGCTACAGACATCTCAATTTCATCCACAGATTTCAGTGGTAAAAAACTCTCAAGTACAGTTTCCAATCAAATGCAAAATCTAAGAAAATGGCAGCAAAGAGTTCGCGTTACATCTCCACGTGAAAGAAGACTGACTAATGTTTTAGGAAAAATTTCTGAAACTTGTGTTAGTTGTAGCCTTCCAAAGAACGTGGTTGAAACAGCATCCATGGTTTATCGTAGTCTAGATGGAAAAAACATCGATGTTAAAGGTAAATCAGTCATAAGCATTACTGTCGCAGTAGTGTATATGGCATGCAAACAATGTGGAATTGTCAGATCATTAGATGAAATTTGTAAGAATGTTTGTGCACCAAAAGATGTAAAAGCAAAAACAAAGTTAGCTGCAAAATACTACAGAAATCTTGTTTTAGAGATAGGAAATGTTGTAACTCCAGTAGTTACCATGGACAAATATATCTCAAAGATCGCAAATCTAACTAAAACAGATGTGAGAGTTGAGCGACTTGCTTTAGAGATTGCTGCAAAAACAGAAACAAAGAATATTACAGATGGTAAGGCTCCAAACGGAATAGCCTCAGCATACCTGTATGTATCTTCAGTTTTGTTAGGACAAAATGTTCTACAAAGAGACGTATCTTCAGTTTCTGGCATCACAGAAGTAACAATCAGAAATAGAGTCAAGGAGATTCTTTCAACACATAAGATGACTTTGACATTAAGACCAATTTTAGCCAAAAAATAATCCCCCCTTTTCTTCTTTATTTTACATTAGGATTAGCTAAAATTCGTCGAGATTATATACGAAGATCAAAAAATAAACTCAATGGCAGTATTAGAAATAAAGGATTTACATGTAACAAGAGAAGGTAAAGAGATTCTCAAAGGAGTGAATTTGAAAACAGGTCCAGGAGAGGTTCATGCAATTATGGGTCCTAATGGTTCGGGAAAAAGTACATTATCATATACACTCTTGGCACATCCAAAGTACGAGGTCACAAAAGGAGACATACTTTTGGACGGAGAAAGTATTCTAGAATTAACAGCTGATGAGAGAGCAAAAAAAGGATTATTTTTAGGATTTCAATATCCAACAGAAGTTTCAGGAGTAGGTTTCTCACATTTTCTTAGAACATCTTACAATGCACTAAGTAAAGCAATGAAAGGAGAAGATAGAGAAGTATTCATCACAGTAAGAGAATTCCAAAACTATCTTAAAGAAAACATTAATTCTGTTGGATTAAAAGAAGAATTTCTTTCAAGGTATTTGAACGAGGGTTTTTCAGGTGGAGAGAAAAAACGTGCAGAAGTATTGCAAATGGCAGTTTTAAAACCAAAAATTTCAATTTTAGATGAACCAGATTCAGGATTAGATATTGACGCAGTACAATCAGTTGCAAAAGCAATTAGTCAAGTATCAGATAAAGACTCAACAACAATTGTGATTACACACTATGCAAGAATTCTAAATTTCTTAGATAGATTGGATCACGTTCATGTATTTGCAGATGGTAGAGTTTTGAAAAGTGGGGATGCGTCTCTTGCGCAAGAACTTGAAAAACGTGGTTATGATTGGGTTTTAGAAGAAGCCAAACAATAGAATTAAAAATTATTTTAAATATTAGACAACAAATGAATGAACATGTCTGAAGAAAATAAAAGATATTATTTTAATTTCTCATTTTTCAAAATAGATCCAAAATGGAGATGGATGGCTGATTTAGCAAAAGAAGAATCAGCAAAAGAGTTAGAAAATATTTTAGAAAACGCTCCAGTAAAAACTAGAACATATTCTACATTAGGATTAAGAGATGATGCTGATTTTTTAATTTGGTTTATGTCTGAATCAATAGAGGACATTCAAGAAACAATTTCAAAAATATATCTAACAGTGGTTGGAAAATACATCATACCATCTATAGTATATTTTTCATCAACACGTCCATCAATATATGCTCAAACAGATAGAATTCATTCATTTGTAGGAGGGTTGGAGGCAAAAAAATATGCAGTTGTCTATCCTTTCTTGAAAACAAGAGAATGGTATCTTCTTCCACTCGAACAACGTAAAGCAATGATGGATGAGCACATCAAAGTTAGTCAAAAATATCCACAGGTTGAACTAAACACAACATATTCCTTCGGTATACATGACCAAGATTTCATGTTAGCATTTGAATCAGATGATCTAAATATTTTCCAAGACATGATTATGGAACTTAGAGGTACCAAAGTTTCAGCATTTGTCAAAGAAGATACTCCAATGATAGTCTGTGTGAAAAAAGATATAGTTCCTATAATTACGAGTCTTGGATGATGGAGGGATTAAAAGAATGGGCTACGGTTGTGAAGGCTCTAGAACAAGGAAAACAAACTGTAATTTTGAGAAAAGGTGGAATTTTAGAAACAGCATCTGGATTTAATGTTGAATCAAAAAAATTTTTTTTATTTCCAACATGGGAACATCAAGAAACAAAACATGTGAAATCTGAATTTCATGATTTCTTAAATCAAGTATTAAAGAAAAAACCAGATGAAGGATTTAACAAAATTTCATCATATGCAGAAGTATTATTTGAAAAAGACATAGTATCTAATGAAATAATTAAAGATCTATCATCATTTCATGTTTGGAGTGATTCATACATTCAAGAAAGAAGAAATTGGAAACCAGAAAAACCAATGAAAGCAGTATTCTTAAAAATAATCAAAATTCCAGAATTTAATTTACCATTAAAACCAGAGTTTTCAGGATGTAAATCTTGGATAGAATTAAATTCTAATTTTCAAGAAGGTGAATCAGCTTTGAAAGATAGTGAAATTGAAGAAAAATTGCAGGAGTTCAAGGAGATTGTTAAATGAAATATAAAAAATTAGGGAAAAGTGGAATTAAAGTTTCTGAGATTGGTTTTGGAGCATGGACTATTGCATTGAACTGGTGGGGAAAAGAAATCGATGAAGATGAAGCTAAGAGAATGTTAAAAAAAGCATATGATTGTGGAATAAATTTCTTTGAAACAGGAGACATGTATGGAAAAGGTAAAAGTGAACGATTGATTGGAGAAGCTTTCAAAGATATGAGAGATGAAGTTATAATTTCAACAAAATATGGTTATGATTTTGAGCAAGTTAAACAAATCGGACATACGGAATTACCACAACAATTTGATGAAGAGTTTACACGTAAAGCATTGAATAATAGTTTGGATAGATTGAAAACAGATTATGTTGACATGTATGGATTACATAATCCAAAAATGCATCATATTAAAGATGATTCTATTTTTAATACATTAGATAGTTTAATTGAAGAAGAAAAAATAAGAACATATCAGATTGCCTTAGGACCTGCAATAGGATGGACAAAAGAAGGATTGGAATCAATGAAAAGAAAGAATGTAACTGCAGTTCAAACGGTTTTTAATATTTTAGAACAAACACCCGGAAATGAATTATTAAATTCAGGTATAGAAAATGATGTAGGAATTCTAGTTAGAGTTCCAGATGCATCAGGGATTTTAACTGGAAAAGTAAATGCAGATACAAAGATTGATGAAAAAGATCATCGTTCTGTGAGAAAAGGCGAATGGATTAAAGCTTCATTGAAAAAAGTTGAAGAATTAAGACCGATTGCCAATAGAAATGGATTGAGCATTAAAGAATTAGCTATTAAATTTATTTTATCAAAACAAGGAATTTCTGCAGTATTTCCAACAGTGATTAGTGAAGAAGAAATTCAGACATTTTCAGATATGTCAGATGGAAATTATCTAAGTAATTCAGATATGAAAGAAATTGACCAACTATATACAAAATGGTGGTCTGAAAATCCTTATGAATTGAAAGCTACCCAAGTTGCATAGTAGCAAATATTTCATGAATCAATTCTCATTAAGATTTAATTGTAGATAATAGAACATTCTTGTAATGAGCTATCATTCAGTTTTAGTTTTTTCATTATTATTAGTTTCATCAGTTATTTTTGTATCAAGTTTTGGGACTAGTTTTGCCGATGAGGTTATTGCTACAAGTACAGGTTTTGAAGATTCGACTATACTTGAATTGAAAAATAGTAGAGGAAATACTGAAAATATAGATACAGTGAGGATTTGGTTAAGCGGAGATAATGAATTCAAATCTTTTAAAACCGAAGAAGGATGGATGGGTAAAAATACACCCCAAGGAGTAATTGTGTTTACATCTCAAAACGAAATATCCCCAGGCCAATCTGTAAAATTTGGAATTAAAACTATAGAGAATAATCCAATAATAAATTGGAAGGCATTAGATTCAAGCGGCGAGATAATTAGTTCTGCAAGTACAACAGTTACAAATTCCAAAATATCTCAAGACAAACCAGAATTAAATCAACCAAAAATTGTCACAATAAAAGAAGATTCAAACTTCAGATTCATTCCAGAAAAACCAGCATCGAATTCTAATTTTAGAATAGTGGGAGAAAATTTTGTTCCTAATCAATCACTTGATTTCTATATTTCAAATGAATTACAAAAATCAGTTAAAGTTGATGAAAATGGACATATTCTATTTACAGCAAAAGTGCCAATTATTCTAAATGATGAAAGAACTGAATTTGTATTACGTGATTCAGGAGGGAATGAAAAAAGCCTTAGTATTAGAGTTCCACAGCTTGAAAATAGAGAAATTGCAGATGTCATAAAACTATCATTAGGCAATACACCTCAAGAAGTTAAACGAGGAGATACAATTACACTGGAAGGAATGTCAACACCAAATACAACATTAACAATTACAACAAAAGATACAAACGGAGATATTCTTGCAATAGATACAATTCAAGTAAGATTTGATGGGAAATGGACATATGATAATTTATTTGCGCCAGACTTAGAATTGGGAACAATTTCAATTGAAATTGATGACGGTAAAAGTAAAGCATTAAGAAATATAGAAGTGATTAGTGCAAAACTAATCAACATAACAAGTTTCGAGACAAGTATTGATGCAGGAAATATTATAGAATTTAGAGGTAGTGCAATTCCAGATCAAGAGATGTCAGTTATCATAGAAGATTCAATAGGTACAGAAATTTTCTCTAGAACAGTATCAGTTTCAGAATCAGGCATGGTTAATTTCAACGTAGAAATACCAAGAGGTTCGGTTGAGGGAACGTATATTTTATCAGCATTCCAAGGTGATGAATCAGGCATTACAATTTTTGGCGTAGGACAAGAACCAGAACCAATTCTAATTGTAAGACCAGTGAAATTAAATTTTACAAATGGTGAAGAGGTCAATGTTGAAATTCAAGGTCCATCTAATGCACAAGTATCAATTATTTTGATTGATTCAGCAGATAGAGAGAAATTTTCAGATACAATAAATTTGGGACCTGATGGAAAAGAAATGTACAAAATCAACTCAAATGATTTACCTACAGGAGCTTTTACCTTGAATGCAAAAAGAGGTGAGAGTTCAGGTTCAGCAGTATTTACAATAGGATTAACTACAGGTTCAGGTGCAATTTCAATTCAAACAACTAGAGATGAATATAAACAGGGAGAACAAATTTTGATTCTAGGTAATACGGGTGCAATCAATGTATTATTAGACATTACAATTACTGATTCTAATGAAAAAGTGATTAAGAAAATTGAAACATTTTCAGATAGATTTGGAGTATTCAAAATAGATAATTTTAGAATTCCACTTGATTCAGAATTAGGGAAATGGACAGTCATTGCAAAAAGTGGTGGAAATTTTAAAGAAAGTGAATTTGTAGTTACAGGAGAGAATAAAGAATTGATAATAACCACTGATAAAACAAATTATAATACAAATGAATTGATGGATATTTCAGGTTCAGGTGCAAGATACTCAGCAACAATTACAATCAAGATATTTGATTCAGATGAAATTAAGATATCCGAACTAAACATTACTGCAAAAAGTAATGGAGATTATCTAACAATCTGGCAAATTCCAGCAGATTTAGAAAGTGGAGAGTATGAGATGACCGCAGACGATGGTGCATCAAATACGTCTACAAAATTCACCATTAATTGATCAACTAACGGTTTTTATTTCTCAATTTTTCGTCTAAAGTTATGAATCTAAAAGATAAGATTGCAGATTATCCAAATTTTCCTAAAAAAGGAATTTTGTTTAGAGATTTTTCACCAATTTTAGGCGATCCATCAGCACTATCATTTATGGTAGAGGAATTTTCAAAGAAATTTCATCCTAACGACGTAGATGTTTTTGCAGGAATTGAGTCTAGAGGATTCATTATAGCATGTGCACTGGCACTAAAATATAACAAAGGAATGATTCTTGTACGAAAAGCAGGAAAATTACCTGGAAAAATTGTTAAGACATCATACACACTAGAATATGGTAAGGCGACATTGGAAGTTCAGAAAGATGTCATTCAAGAAGGACAACGAGTTCTCATCTGCGATGATTTACTTGCAACAGGTGGAACAGCTAAAGCAGCAGCAAAATTAATTGAGAAAATTGAAGGTAACGTGGTAGGATTTGCATTCATTATAGAATTGCTTGAACTAAATGGACGAGAAAAGATTAAAGAATATAGATCAGAGTCATTGGTAGAATACTAATGAATGAATCAGCGGAAATTGGCATTTTTGGCGGTACAGGAATTTATGATTCAGGATTATTGAAAGAACCAAAAGAGATTGTAATAGATACGCCGTACGGAAAACCTTCAGATTCTATAACAATCGGTGAGTTTAATGGAAGAAAAATTGCATTTTTACCAAGACATGGAAAAAAACATACAATTCCACCACATATGATAAACTATAGAGCGAATATTTGGGCATTCAAAGAATTAGGAGTAAAAAGAATTATCGCTCCATCAGCAGTTGGAAGTTTAAAACAAGAATTCGCTCCGCGTGACTTCGCATTACCAACACAATTTTTAGATTTTACAAAATCACGTAAAGGTTCATTTTCTGAAGATGGAAGAGTAATACATATTTCAGTTGCAGACCCATTTTGTCCAGAATTACAAAATGCTATTTTAGATGTAGCAAGTGAACAAGAACTAAAAATTCACAAAGAAGCAACATATGTCTGCATTGAAGGTCCAAGATTTTCAACTAAAGCAGAATCAAAATTTTATAAAAGTACAGGAGCAGAAATAATTGGAATGACTCTTGTTCCCGAATGTCAATTAGCAAGAGAAGCACAGATTTGTTATGCATCAATTTCAACAGTAACAGATTATGATGTATGGGCAGAAAAACCTGTTACCGCAAAAGAGGTTATTGAAACACTATCAAAAAATGTTGAATTAACAAAAAAACTTCTTACGGTATTAATTGACAAGATTCCTGTTTCAAAATCATGTTCATGTGAAAAGGCATTAGAAGAAGCAGAATTTTAATCGTCAGCAAAAGATTCTCTTTGTAATCCTTCAGGAAGAGTAAGATCACCCTGAATTAGATTTTTTTGTAGAGTATCAATGACAACATCAAGATCATAACCCAAGTCTTTGATATTTTTTTCAACATCTTCGGTAAGTTTTACGCCTATGTTTTGACCTCCAATTCGTCCAAATGCAATTCCAGTGAAAGGAAATGAATTTTCATCTACAATAAAATTGCCAATAATTTTTGCAGCCATTTGAGTACCAGTAATCTCTTGAACGTTAACAGTAATTTTCAAGATTAAATTTCAACTGCAGTGTGTATATGATCTAGTACAAGAAAACTTGAATGAAAATCATCTACAATTTTATAATCTTGAATTTTTAGGTCAATTAGTTTTTCATCAGATGTTTCAAATTTTATCATTCCAGTTTCTTTTAATTTAACTAATTTCCATTTGTCTTTTCCTTTCTGTAATTTACTTACAATAACACCCCATTTTTCATTATCTTCAATTCGTGGCATTCCAACTATATCTGAAATGGAATCAATTCCTAATGTTTTTTCTTCACAAAATGATTTCATACATGCAGCGCATCTCCAAACATCAACTGATCCAATTGTCCTTTCATCAATGTTGATGTTAACAGGAGCAAGATATGTTATCTGAGGATTGTTACAACATTTGTAAATCTCAGGAGCTTTTGGTTTGTCTTCAGAATCACCTAGCGTTTTTCTAGTATAACTTTGAGGTTTTCCAGAAGGAGCATCAGATTCACTCATATTTTTTCATTTTATTTGTTATATTTAGTCCTTGCATCATCATAAGACACTTCCAATGCAACACCGATATTATCAATGTTCAAGTTTTTCTTAAATTCTTTTTGTTCTCGTTCACACATTTTTCTATACATGTTGACTGCGGTAAATCTAGGATGCATTGCCTCAAACTCATCATTAGGCATATCAATGAATCCTCCTAGCTCTACTAGTTTTTTTGAGTTTTGAGTTGCATCATCGAGAGAGATATTTAGATCATTTGAAATTTTAGACGTATTCATTTTGCCATGAATTACAATATGTAAGAAAATTTTTGCTTGAATTTCTGTTAATTTTATTTCAGATACTAGAGTTTTAATTATTTGTGAAAGATTCATTTTATTAATTATAATTCAAAATCATCTTTTGGTTTTTTAACAAATTTTTTAGTTACAATTTTAAATGAAATGCCCAATGTGATAAAATTAGTAATCAATCCAGCAACACCACCAAAAATTAGATCATTCGTTATAGTCCATATAACAAAAAATACAATCAATGTAGGAACAGCGATAATTATTGCAACTAAGGAACCTTTAGTGATTAGATCCTTCGATGTTACTTTTTTTGCTGGGTTATCAGTCAACAGTTTCAGATGGGATTATGCCTATAAAAATCAAAGATGCTTTATATTTGGTAAGACTAATTTTTGTGTATTGAGTAAATATGCAAATGCAACACAACCAACTGAAAAATCGCTAAATTATGTAATACCTATAATTTTACTAGTTTTTTTTGGATTAGTGTACGCAATGTCATTACGAGCAGATAATGGATTTGTTAGTTTCATATTAATCGGAATCGCTCTAGTGACAATAGTTTACTGGACTAAAGTAATTAAAAAAATGGTTATTACTCAAAAACCAAAATTCACTGCAAGAGAACAAGAAACTAAAAACTGGGTATATGATTTAATCAAAGGAGATAACGAAACAGTCTTTGTTGCAGAAGTTCCAGGACCAGAAGACAAAATTGCCGTCAGATTAATTGATGGTATTTTATACATCAGAGGATCACAAGGATTTTCAAAAGAAGTTCAGATTGAAGGGCCAAAAGAAATGGAAATTGGTGATTTCAAATATAGAAATGGTGTATTAACATTAAGAATTAAGACATCAGAAGCTCTTTGATTCCTCTAACTTTTTTGGCAGATACTTCTCAGTGATATTATTAAGACCGTATTTAGAAAATGCCTCCAGTTCTGCTTTTCTCTTAATCTTTATGAACACTTCAAGTTCTCTTTTCCATAATCCTTCTTGATATCTAGGATCTTTCAATAAATCGTAGCAACGTTTGATGTCAGATTCTGTCATAGGTATTGTAGGAAGTTTGAATTTATCAATATCTGTAGCCCATACACCCATCCATTTTGCATCAGGTACAGTTAATCCTTTTAGATGAGCTGCGTTTGCAGAACCAGATTTTATAACCATTGCAATGTGTTCACCATACACATCGCCGTCAGTTAAAATTACAACAGGCAAACCCATTTCATCATGCAATCGTTTTAACAAAGTACGAGTTGAACGAGGAGCTTGACCTCCAGTATTGATAATTATTGATTTGAATTTTTTATCAACTTGTTCTTCTACAAATCTAGTGAACAAACCACCTTTTTCTATAGCAATTACAAGTTCAGCACTAGTATCAACTAACTCTGCAGAAGTCATACTTGGACCAATTGCATATCCATCAGGATGACTAGAAAGATTTTGCGTCTTTCCTTCATATCCAGGTATTGTATATTCTATTGTCAAATCACCAAAAATACTACTTCGCTCTTCAGGAAATACATAGAAGTCTTCTCTAGGTTGAGACAAGACAGCTTCCAGATCAACTATGATGTTATCAGATTCACCTTGATCTTCAAAATCTACAGCAAATGCTTGTGATGAATAGTAAACATCTCGAAGAGTGGAGGATTTTTTTTCATGTGTTAATTTGTTAGCAAAAAATGCAAGCCACAATAATTGAGTGAATGAACGTAATTGCGAGCTATTTCTTGAACTTCTTAGAGAAGTATTAGTTCCAAGTACATACTGTCTTAATTTTTTATCATAAATGATATTGCTGATGGAACGATTTGGGATTGAGAATTTTGGGAATTCACCATTTTCAAGATCTTCATACACTTGAGCACCATGTTTTTTGAGAAGACTAATCAAATTTTTTGATTTATCGATTTTATCTTTTTTAGTCTGTTTTTTAGTTTCTTTTTTAGTCTGTTTTTTAGCCATTCTTTTTTACCTCTTCTAGTGTTCCTTCTGAATTAGTCAATGCAGTTTCCTCTTTTATCATTTCTTTATAGTTTGGTTCTTTTTTATTTCCAGATAATTCAGTACAAAATTGTGCTACAAGTGGCAAATATTTTGAATACAAATTTGCACGTTTTTTTGCCATTTCTGCTTGACCTTTTTTAGACATATATCCAGAAAGTTTTCTTGATAAAAATTGAAGTGCCAGTCTAAGTTCTTTTTCAATTTCAGGTCTGTCTGCAACATTTTCTTTTCCTACTGTTTTGTATGGTACCCTAGTTGAACAAATATGAGAAACAATAATCATAGGTGCAGAATCATTTTTGACTTTATAACGATTCCAATCAGTATCTTTTACAACCTTTAGTACCACATCACTACCTTCATCGTATAACAATGGAATTCTATTTGCAAATCTGTATACAGTAGTACCGCGTGTTTCAATTTTACCTCCATATGCGATTCCCATTTCTATAACAAATGGAAATCCAGAATATGCAGATGCAGTTCTTTGAACTACGGCCATAAAATCAGGTTCAAATCGTCTTTCAATTCCTTTTTCAAGTGGACCATCACCGAGTGGTGCTAAACATGTAGGATCAGGAGATCTAAATCCTTCATATGTTTGCAATGCATCACTTAATTTTACTAATTCTTGGTCAGTCATATTTCCAACTCTAGTTTCGGGTTTAAACTTGGCAAATTTACAAAATTCTAATGCGGCAGTTGGCCCTACTCTTTGAAATCTTTTTGATAAAAAGTGTGTGAGAGATTCACCTTGAACAGTATTTGCTAATTGTTTATAGTAATGACTTTCAACATCCATTTCTGCTACAAGAGTTTGAGAAGTACTATAATCCCAATAAACTAATTTATTATTTCGAAGATCAACATCTTCAATTCTAATTCTTTGTAATTTTTCAAAATCTGCTTCAAGAAATGACATTAAAGATATTACAACACGTACAGGTCTGGAAAGTGATTTCCATTTCTTCTCGGTCTTTTTCATAATTTCATCGTATGTGAATTTCTTCTTTGACATTCCAAGTTCTTTTCTAACTTTTTCAATCATTTTATCATCAACATTTGGTATTTGGTAATGTGTGTCAACAAGCATTCGACGGATTGTTTCAACATCAATTCCATAAGGATGAGGTGCAATTATTGTTGGTGCAGGTGGCATTGAACGAATGATTGCTTTATGATGAAATTTTTCACCTTTAGGATCGTCAAAAGAGATTGTTGCATAGGGCGTAATCAAAGAAGTTTGATAAACATAATCACGAATTTTTGTACCTGCTTTAGAATAATCACCATCTAAACAAATACTTACACTCAATCCTTTTTCGGAACTAGGTGTTTCTTGTTTTTTTACTATGACAGGTTTATTTTTTTGAATATCAAGTAACATTTCAAAATCAAAACGAGTTTTTCCATCTGCATTACTTTTAACTTTTACAGATTTGTTTGTAGTGATTTGTCCATATAGTATAGCCATAGTTGCACCCAATCCAAACATTCCACGTGCTTGTTTAAGACCAAATTTTGAACCATACAAAACAGTTCCAAATGCCAGAGGGACATGTTTTGAAGGAATTCCAGGACCGTTGTCTTTTACAGTTAAGATGTATTGTTTTGGGTCAGGTTTTTCCGGATCTACTGCTTTAATTGTCATGTGGATATTAGGTAAGATCCCACTATGGTCACATGCATCAAGTGAATTTTCTACGAATTCACGTACTGCAGTGTATAATGAACGAGTAGGATTACTAAATCCGGCAAGATCACGATTACGATAAAAAAACTCACTAGGAGAAATTTGATTGAATTGTTCGTTAGAAGACATCTTGATTTTCCCACAATAATGCTTTATCAGCTTTTTCACGTCTTCTAGCAGATTCTAATTTACTGTAAACAGGACCATGCATGCTCCCACTACAAAGTGAAGCGATTGCATCAACTGCTGGTCGTAATTGATTTGGTTCTCCAATTATTCCAACAGTTCTACCATAAACAGAAATTGTAGCACCAGTTAAATTTTCCATGTTTACTCTAGCAGTTCCATTTTCACCAATAATTCTTCCTTTAATTCGTTCAATTTGATCAGGAGATTTACCACCAAATTCACGTAAATCGATAACATGCAAACTATTTTCTCCACGTAAAAGTCGAAATGAATTTTCTGGAGAAAAGCCTCTACCGATTGCAGAAACAATTTCAACAGATTTGAATGGACTAATGTTACCATCAATTTTATCACTAGTAATCATTACCTCACCAGTTTCACTATCAATATTCAAATTAACATGACATTTTTTTTCAATTTGACGTTTGGTGTTTCCAGATTTTCCTATAATAACACCAATTCTTTCAATGGGAATTCTAATTAATTTTTCAAAGCTCATTTTGTTATCCTTTCAAGAATATCAGCAGGGTTTTCTACTGTTAATCCTCGTTTTACAAAGAAATTGGTTATGTTATTAATGTCTCTTTTCAAAAAATTCATTGTATTGGGGTGTGTTGTATCAACTGCAGATCCCAGATCAAACAATTTTAGACCATTTTTTGTTTTAAAAATATTATATTCCGAAAAATCACCATGTACCAATTTTGCTTTTTTGAATAAATCAGAAATTAGAGCAATTGATTGATTATAGTCATTTTCATTAACTTCAGATTCTAATAGAGTATTCTCAGGTTTTCCATTCTTTCCCTCAAAATCCATTATCAGGATATTCTTTGATACATGTCTAGGCTTTACTACAGATATACCACAATCATAACATTTTGAAATATTTTGGAATTCTTTTCTAGCCCAGAGATAAACCAAATTTTTTGTTCCTTTTTTAACATTGGTAAATCTAGGATCACCCATAACATATTGACTTCTTTTTTTAAAATTAGATGTACTAACAAGATAAATTTTTAGTGCAATATCATTATCTTCAGGATCTTTTGCCCAAAATACCACAGATTCTTTTCCTGCTTTTACAACCCCATTAACATAAGAAATTATTTTTGAAGAAATTAGACTATAGAGTTGCATTACAGTGATTTTATCTAAAACTTCATTGACTACTTTATTTTTTTTAAATCCATCATCTAAAGTCTTCTTTTTTTTCTTTTGTTCAAGTTTAGATTTTATCTTTAATTCAATTTTTTTTTCAGAATTATTAGACATATCTTATATCATATCTACAAATAAAAAATCATTTCTAAGATCAAAAGTCTTTTGGGATATGATCATTATCCTTTAACCAGTCAACTTGAGGTAAGGTAAATCTCCAAACGATATCACCACGTTCGTCTTGTTTAAAATCCCAAGGAGCTATTACTACAACATCATTATCTCTAATCCAAATTCTTCTCTTTAATTTACCTCTAATTCTTCCTCTTCTAGTAATATCATCAGCACATTTTACAAGAACTTGATCACTTCCTAATAGTTTGATTACTCTACCATACAATTCGCCTTCTTCAGCTAATCTAATTTCTTTTAATGCACTTTCATTGAGTACTTTACGTTTTCCCACGCAAAAGATATGTAAATTTTGTATATAATTGTGGTGTTACATCTTGAATAGTATCAAAAATGGCACACCTTCAATACGTCTAATACTTTTCTCAGAACCAAGTCCTAGACTTGTTGCAAGTGAAATTGTTTTTTCACCAACCATATTGATAGAGTTACATTTTGTTAAGAGATTTTTTGCTTCATGTTCATCAACATCTCTTTCAGCGTAATAATTTGAATTGATTTTAATTTTTGTAGTTCCATCGTGAAGAGTTTTACCTACTAATTCAGGATCACAGATATTTAACATTAAATTTCCACTTGCACTAATGACTTTTGTAGAAAATAGCATTATGCATATTTGCCTTTAATTGTAGATTTTGCTCCACATGCCTCACAAATTAGAAATGATATTCTATTTTCTTTTTCCACTTTAGTATCAGGGCTTTGACATGTTGGACATTCAACATAATCTTTCAAGTATATTCCAAATAATCTAGTAAAATCATCAGGATCACGTTTACCAACAAAAATAGCTTTGTCACCTACACGATCTGCAGGTACAGCAAATTCTTTTGATAAATATTGTAAAATGATGTTAGGTTCGCGTCTTAGTGCTTTTGGAAAGTCTGAAAAATTTCTAAGAATTGTTTTTTTTCCTTCCCAAGTAATGTCGATTAGAGGTAATTCGAAACGTTTACCGGATGAAGATGTATTCGAAATGTTTTTTTCAATTCTTTTTAGTAAATTTTCATAATCAGACTTTGTCATAACTAACAGTTGTTTAATTCCCCTATATGGGTTTAGTTAGAAAAAGGAAAGGAGAGTCTAAGGTTTACCTATTCGGAAAACTTTAGTTCCGCATTCGCCACACGTGCCTTTTACAGCTGGACGTCCATTTTTCAATTTAGTCACTTCTGGGTTTTGAATTTCTCTTTTTTGTCTGCATTTTACGCAATATGCTTCAGTCATATATCAAATCCAAAACAATCTTCTATTTGAAAAGAGAACGTGAATATTATTTCACTTTAGGCTAGACGTGAAGGATCTTTTTTATTAACTAATTTGAAAATATTTCTGAATTTGATCAAAAATCTTGAATTTTTTTAAAAAATGACTAAAATTGAAATGAAATAGATCAGTATTATAATGATTAAGAATTGTATATGGACATGGGTTCTAAGAAAGGTGTTGCAATCACAGTAGCAATATTAGTTGCAATAACAATTGCAAGTTTTTCAGTTTGGATGGTAAATAGTTCAACAAATACAGAAATGACAATTGTGGTTACTGATTTTCAGAATCATCAAGAAGGTATTACAGAAAGACATAAAATTATTTCAAATGCAGTAGAAACTTCATTTTCAGAATTAATTAATGAACAAATTTCAGCAGACGAATATGTTAGAATTGCGGAAGTTTCTTCATCACAGAATAATGCATTATTAATGGAATTAGCATATAGTGATGCACCCGAAGAATGGCAAGAAAGTTACATTAATCGAATTGCATCATTAAAATCATTTGAAGCATACATCATAGAAACTATGGTTATGGCAAATCTAGTGAATAATGATGGAGATGTAGAACAAAGAAATGAAATTTTGAACAATATAGAGAAATTAAAAGAAGAATCTATTCAATATGGTGAATTGGCAAACTCCTCAAAACCATGAGTAAATACAAAAAATACTATATTCATTAGTTGGAAATCATTAAAAGGTAATTTTGTAATATAGTCATAATGTCAGAGAATAAGAAATTAGAGAGAGATATAGAATCTACCGTGGCATCGAAGCTACTTGTAATTTGTGTAGATAGAGACGATGACGTTGGAAAAAAAGCGGGAATTACAACTCCAGTAGTAGGGAGAGATTCATGTATCAATGCGGCACAAAGACTTGCTTTAGAGGATCCAGAGGATGCTGATTCAAATTCCATATTTTATGCTGTAAAAACTTATGAAGATTTAGTCAGCAAAGGATACAATGTAGAAGTTGTAGTAGTAGCAGGCGTAGATAAAAGAGGAGTTCAAGCAGATGAAAAAATTGTTAATGAAATAAAATCAGTTTTACAAACATTTTCAGCGAATGGCGCAGTAATTGTTTCAGACGGTGAAGATGATGAAATGGTAATACCAGTTATTCAAAATGTAATACCAGTTGTATCAGTTCAAAGAGTTGTTATGCAAGTTAGTAGAACAATTGAACATTCCTATGCAGTATTTGGAAAGTTTTTGAAGACTGCAATGTATGATAAGACATATTCGAAATTCTTTTTAGGAGTTCCAGGCATTTTATTATTAATTGGAGGTATCGGAACAGTAGTAGGTTATACTGCAGAGATTTTTGCAGTTTTAGTTAGCATTTTAGGCGGTGCATTTCTTATTCGTGCATTTGATATAGACAAATCATGGTCTAATTGGACAAAAGCAACGCCGACAGGATTCATTAGAATATTTGCACTCGTAACAGGAGTGATTCTAATTCTTGCATCAGTACCAGCAGGTGTTACAAATATTGATTCACAATTATTTGAAAATGGAATGGATTTCTCACAATCATTATCAAATCAAATAGTAATTGGACAGTTTCTTCAAGGTTTATTTCCATTTTTATGGATGGGACTCGGTACAATTGCAGCTGGGATTTTAATTAGTAATTGGCTAAATAGGAAATTGAAACACATTAGCGATGTATTAAGAATTATCGTATTAGCTGCAATTTATCCAACAGTTGCTCAATTTACAAACATACTAACTACTAATGAGAGTTCATTTTCATTAATTCCACCATTGTTAGCAGGTGCAGCAATAACACTGATATCAGCCACACTACTTTTCCGTAGATACAGGAAACGAGGTGGCAAATTATTAACGGAATAAAAGACGCAGCATTATATCTTTCAGGATTTTATTCAATCTATTCCAAGAGACTAGAAAGTGAGATTCTTCAAGGCGATATGCCTAATCACATAGCAATTATTCTAGATGGAAATAGAAGATGGGCAAAAAGAAATTTAACAATTCAAGAAAAAGGTCATTTCAAAGGTGCAGATGCAGTTGAAAATTTGCTGGATTGGTGCGAAGAGTTTGATATCAAAATTATTACATTATACGTCTTATCAGCAGAAAATCTGGATAGGAAAAATGAAGAATTAGATTATCTCTATGAATTAATCCATAAAAGATTAGAAAAATTACACGATGATCCTAGATTACACAAAAACAAAATGAGAGTAAAAGCAATTGGAACTATCGAATTATTACCAGAATCAATTAAAGATGTTCTTAGTAGATTAGATAAAATAACAAAAGATTACAATAAACATTTTCTAAATATTGCAATTGCTTATGGAGGACAAGATGAGTTAGTTGATGCAGTAAAAAAAATTGGAACACAGATTAGAGATGGTGAATTAGATGCAAAAGATATCAATAAAGAAGTCATAGAATCTAATTTGTATACATCACACCTACCACAATCATCTCCAGACATGATTTTGAGGACATCAGGTGAAAAACGAATGAGTGGATTCCTATTATGGCAAAGTGCCTATAGTGAATTAGTATTTTTAGATATTTTCTGGCCAGAATTTAGAAAAATTGATTTAATGAGAGCAATTAGAACATTTCAAAAAAGAAAACGAAGGATAGGAAAATAAAATGAGAGAAGAAGTATCATCAGGAATTATTTTATTTAATGACATTGAAGATAGAAAATTTTTGTTATTAAATTATCCATCTAAACATTGGGATTTTGTAAAAGGTAAGATGGAAGAAGGTGAAATGCCTCATGAAACAGCACTTAGAGAAACAAATGAAGAAACAGGAATATCAGATGTAGAATTTTTAGAAGGTTTTAAAGAAGAGATCGAATATTATTTTCGTGCAGATAATCAAGATATTCATAAGAAGGTTATATTTTTTCTAGGAAAAACAAAAACTTTAGATATAATTTTATCACATGAACATTTGGATTTTGTCTGGTTAGACTATGATAATGCATTAAATAGAATTACATACAAAAATGCAAAAGATCTTCTAAAAAAATCTAAAAAATTTTTAGATTGTTGAATCAGTAACCAAGTTTTTTGTGGTTTCAACAGGATTCTTTGAATTAAGAATAGTTCTTCCAACAATGAGATAATCAGAACCAAGTTTTTTTGCTTTTGATGCACTTCCACCTTGTGTACCGACCCCTGGAGAGAATAATGATAATTTTCCACGCACTGATTTCTTACAATAGGATATAATTTTTGGGTAAGTGGCACCAACAATTATTCCATCTACATGACTAGTTAGTGCCCAATCTAAAAATAATTGATAGAGCTGTTGTTTTTTTGAATTATTTTTAATTTCCAATTCATAAGAAAGTTTTGCTTCGGGTGCACTCATATGACATAATGATATGACTCCTTTGTTTTTCTTATGAGATAGTTCTACTAAATTTTTTAGACTTTTTTTACCCATTATTGGATTAACGATTACTGCATCAAATCCCATATTCCATAAATTTTCAGCAGTAATAGAATTTGTATTACCTATATCATTTAATTTTATGTCAGCAATACATTCCAAACCATAATCATGTGCAGATTTGTTAATTTTTGAGATTTGTTTTTTATCTAATTGTAAAAGAAGATGAAAGTTAATTTTTATTCCACACAAGTAATTATTTAGAAGTTTAATGTTACGTAATGTCTTTGATTCTATATTCGGTATTTTTGGATCATAGTCATTTGCTAAAATGATCGGAGATATTTTTGCAGATTTTTTTATTCTATCACTGAATTTGGTCATAATCGACCAAGGGATGTGAGTCTTTTAACTTTATTATTTTGATGTAAGAATAACCATGTTCGCCAGTATGAGTTACAAATTCAGGCTCTGATTTTTTAGATGTGGTATATTTCAAAAATGGTTTTGTCGGTTCATCATCTAAACTAACATGACAAAAATACGAAGGTCCATCTTCATTAAAGTTAAGAAAAACACCTAAGAACCACTTGTCCTTTTGTTTAAATGAAAATAATGGGAATGGTGCTTCTTCATATCCAAAGCTGAGTTTAGCCAAGCTTGAAAGATCTTCTAATTCAATTGGGTGGTATTTTTCTTTGGAAGCTTCAATATCAGGTTTTAGAGATGCAGGAAGTGATTTTATTTTAATTATAGGAGAATAAAGTTTAGAATTATCCAGAGTGGTGTCTACTAATTCAAGTTTTTCTTGACCAGAATTAAATCCATAACAAAGATAATGACCGATATTTTCAATCGGTGTGAAGTAAATTACAGGTTTTTCTTTTAGTAAATCCATTTGTACAGACAAAACTTTTTTTCCGTTATGTTCATGAAGAAATGATGCACGTGGAGAACGTTCTAGTGCACATACCAAACGTGTAAATTCTAAAGGTGAATCTAATTGTACATAATTTGGTAGAGTTGCCATTGATTATTTTTTTAGAAATTCTAAATTAAAGCTTACTGAAAAAAATTATGTGCGTAAATCAATAATATCATTCACGCCTGCTCCAGTTCCGATTAATTTAACAGGCACGCCTAATTTTTCTTCGATATTTTTTATGAATGATTTTGGTTCTGAACCTAAGTCATCGATAGATTGTGCCCCTGCACATTCAGGGAATCTTACATCTAATTTTGTGATTGAAATTTGGTTTGCACTACTAAGCATAATTGCACGACTAGCAAGAGTAAAATCAAATTCAGCTGCACGTCTCAATCTTCCAGTTACAGTTCCAAATTCTTCCCAGCCTTTTTCAGATGTTTCTTCAGGACTAAGCTCACCTTCCATTGGACCAGTCCCAACTCTAGTCAAATATGATTTAAAGACTACAATTACATCATCAATTCTTTTTGGGCCCACTCCCACATCAGCACAAATTCCAGATGCAGTTACATCTTTTGTGGTCACAAAAGGATATGTTCCATGCCAAAGTGATAAGTGAGTACCTTGAGTTCCCTCTATCAAAACATTCTCATTTTTATCTAAAGCATTATTAATTTCTAGTGGAACATCAACAATGTATTTTTTTAATGATGCAATCTCTTTTGCCATCTTTAACGTTCTCATTGCACGTTCAGCATTTGCAGGACCTGTTCCAGAACCAGTACTTCCAATTTTTTCTTTTAATCTACCTTGTGAGTCAGCTTCAAGATGATGCTTTTCAATTATACCACAATTATTATCAAGAAATGATCTTCCATCTGTATCAAAATCATTTACTTCTTTTAAAAAAACATCAGGATTTACAACCACGCCAGGTCCAATCATCACTTTAGAATTTTTATTTAGAAATCCACTTGGGAGCATTCTAACTTTGAAAGTTTTATCTCCATCTTTGATTGTATGACCAGCGTTTGGACCAGCGCCACCTCTAACAACTATTGAAGGATTATCTTTTTGTGCCAAATATGATATGATTTTACCTTTACCTTCATCCCCAAAAAAACCTCCAACAACTATACTTGCACCCATAACACAAATTTTCAAATCACATATTTAAGCTAAAGTGCATTACGGTTAATATCAAGTCTCTAAATTTGATAGTGTGTCAGAACCTAATTTTGCTGGAAATATTATTGTGAATCTTGCCAGTTTACCAGATTTTCTAAGAACACCAATTCTCAAAAAAAGAATGACCGAATTTTTCTCAAAGAATGATGATGAAAAAGCAGAGATCATAATCAATGCACTTAACGCAGGTCCAACTATTCCATTCCCCAATTTCTCAAAATTATTTAGAACATGGTTAGAGGTACTTTCAACAATTAATAGTGAAAATAGAGAAGATATGTTTTCAAATTACTTTAAACATATACTAGCATCGCCAGATAAGATCATTCTTTTTAATTTAGATGCAATTTTTGAGATATTTTTGCAAGTTGATACTCAAAAACAACAAATTTTGATAACATCAATAAAAACAGTGTTTGATAGATTGGATCAAGAATCTAAAAGAAAGATGAACCTGTTAGCTCCAGATTCTGCTAAAAAATTATTTAATTTCTAAGCTGGTTTTTCTTCAGGATTTCTATTATCTTCATTTTGAAAGTCAACATAATCACCCTCAGGAGTCATTACACCAGCAAATATTTTTTCATGTTTTCGGAGTACCTTTCGATGATCTGATAGAGACAGATCAAGATGCATTTCATTAATCACCATTATTTTCATCTCTTTCCATTCAGCCCAACATTTTGAACATACAGGATATTTCTCTGCCTGTGAATCCAATACATCATTATCTGAAATTTCTTCCTTACATTTAGTACAAATTTTACTCAATACCAGTCAGAAATTTTATTTCAATTTATCTCTTCTTGATAAAACAATAATACTCTACAAATAAAAATAGAATATGAAGATCAAGTGTCCAAAATGTAAAGAGGATGCAGAGTTAGCTCCAGATTTTTCATATGTAGAATGTAAAAAATGTGGCTTGGACATGAGTTATGGAGAATACGTAAGGTTTGTAGCACATAATGAAGCACAGTATTCAGATATTTTAGGAGATTATACAGGAACAACAGAAGGAGAAACAGCTGGAACTTTAGATGAATGGGAAGATTGACCCAAATTGATCATTTTATGAATCAATTTTCTACAAGACTTAATTAATTTAGCAATAGGCAAATAATTGCATGGAGTTCTTATTAGAAAATATTTTGAATCTCGTAGGATTCATTATTGGAATAATTATAGGCGCTTTTGCATATGTAGGTTATAAAAATACTGGAAGTCCAGTTTTATTTAGATTAACAATTGCGTTCTTTGCAATTGGAATTGGTTTCGGAATAATATGGGCAGGTTACATGATTGATGACTTGATATTACAAGAAGGAAAGATTAATCGAGGATTACAAGCTTTAGGTTTAGGAACACAAACGATCGGTTATTTTTTTATTGCGTTTTCACATACAATAAAATCATTTTTCCCAAAATCACGATACTTTAGATCAGTAGGAATTTTACCATTGTTTGCACTATCGGCAATGAACATAGAACATATTATCAGATCATTTTCATTTATTTTACTTGTTTATGGAGCAATTGAAACATTTGTTTCATTTTTAGAAGGAAAACAAAAAGGTGCTTTAGCAGTTGGTACTGGACTTGCATTGTTAGCATTTGGTGAATTTATTGCATGGTATTCATTAGTTTTCCCAGAATCAATTCTATATTCAATTTCAATTTTATTAAAAATATCTGGATTGATTTCCTTATTTTTACCAATTTCAAGATTACCATTAAGAAAAATAAAATTTGATGATTTGGAAGATGAGGAAGATGAGGAAGATGAGGAATTTGGGAAATAGGCATGAAATATTTCAGAGTCAAAAAAGTTTACGCTCTTTGTTCATTCAATAGATTGAATAAGATCATAGCAGAATCAAGCAGAAATTCGTTAGATGGGCACATATCGAAAACAGATTCAAATTGTTGGGGATATTTTAGATGCAGCAGAAGAACTTACTATTGATCAAGAAGGAGCCTCAATTACCAAATTAATTCAAAAAGCAAATATTTCTCACAGTAGAATTTCAAAAATTTTAACAAATTTAGTTTCACAGGGATTATTAGAACAAGTTGATTCTAAACGAGCTTGTAAATATAAAATCAGTATGTCTGGAAAGGAATTCTTAAAAGAATTTAAGAGATTTTCTGAATTTACAGATAATTTTGGTTTAACAATTTAGGAAAACCAAACAACATAATTATTTGTGAGGTTTAGATTTACATTGTGAATATAGTAAACTGCGACAAAAATGGAATAAATAAAATTGTAAATGCGTATGAAAATGGACAGATTATCGCCTATCCAACAGATACAGTTTATGGGATAGGATGTAATCCTTTCAATAAAGATAGCGTTTCTAAAATTTATAATATAAAAAACAGAGAAGGTGAGAAGAGATTTCCAATTTTAGGATTTTCAAAGAAAGAATTAGAGAAAATTGTTGAATTTAACACAATTGCAGAAAAAATTTCGGAAAAATTTTGGCCAGGACAAATCACAATGTTACTTCCAATTAGAAAGGAAATAACTCAAAGAATTAGTAATAATGGAAAGTTAGCTGTGAGAGTTCCAAATAATGAATGTGTGCTATCAATTTTAGAAAAATGTAAATTAATTATTGGAACTAGTGCAAATATTTCAGGTGAAAAATCAATTCTAGATCCGAATGAATGTAAAACACAGCTACCCGAAATAGATATTTTAGTGAATGGTGGAAAAATTACTAGTTTAGGTGAATCAACCATCATTGATTTTATTGATGATCAATTGAAAGTAATTAGAGAAGGTTCGATTTCAAAACAGGACATAGAGAAAATATTATGAATTTAATTATTACATGTCAGAGAAATCTTGAAGAACCAACTATTTTGGAGATACAAAATATGTTAGAAAGATTCGGAGATACAGGACCAATTGTTGAAAAAACTATTTTTTCAGGAATAATTCAGGTTGAAACTGAATTGGATATAATGAAAGTTTTAGAGAATTTTAAAGGAGTGATCGAAGATGAGCCATGGTTAATCAAATACTGTTCGAGAATAATTCCTATTCAAGCAGAATGTGAATCAAAATTAGATGAGATTAGAGATAAAGTGATTAGATTATCAGATATAATTAAAAAAAATGATACATACAGAATTACAGTAGAAAAACGACAATCATCATTACATACTAGTGAGATTATTTCCAATATTGCAGATTCATTATCAAATAAAGTTTCATTAGAAAATTCAGATTGGGAAATAATTATTCAAGTGTTAAGAAATAAGACAGGTATTAGTATAATTCCACCAAGTACAATTTTAAGTGTGAATAGACAAAAACGTATTGAATTAGATTAGTATTGATGCTTTTTCAACAAGTAAATCAACAAGAGGTGTTTTAGATTCAATTGAATTTAGGGTTTTAGAAGATATTTTAAAATATTTTTTGATAAAAATAGAATGGTTTTTGGTAAAAATTACATCTTGATCATCAGATATAGATTCATTTAGTTTAGTTAGATGTGATTTTGCACCTATAGAGATTAAAATAAAATTTTCAGATTCGGATAATCCAACATTTTTTATTGCATCTTTAATTTGAGTTGTATTTGAAAATCTCAGAAGTAAATCAGTTTCAATTTTATCGGAAAGTAATTGGTCATTTGATTTTTGGGTTATAGAAATAGTTATAATTTTTTTTGCATGTTCCTTATCAAGTATAAATTTTGAGGAGATTGCTTGTAAATATAATTTGGGAAATTTCTTTCTTAAAGATATAAGATATTCCTTATTCGCACATGATTTTTTAATTTCAAATAATTGAATTTGGTTATTTTTTATTGTAAACGTAACATTTGTTTTTGAGCCACCATGGATTATTGGTATGATATTTACAACATCACCAGAATTTAGACGAGTGTTGTTACCAGCAAGAGCCGAAGAATCAACTCCATTGACTGCAATCAATAAATTTTTTCCATCAAAATTAGGAGTGTTTTCTGGTTTTTTTGAAATAAGATGAGATATCATTTCAGAAATAGTATCAATATTTTGAGTTATTTCTAGAGAATCAGTTTGAAAAGATTTTCTCGCGCCACCTATGAAATTAACAGTAATCATAAGGATTGGTTATTTTTGGTAAATTAATTAATTTTGTTATTCAGATTTGGATTCATCAACAATTTCTTCAGCAGTTGATTTTTCTTCAGATGCGGTAGTTTCAGTTTCTGAGCCTGGTTCTTCAGTAACATGTCTTATTCCTTCGTCAGTATGAGGATCTTCGACACCACCAACAATTTCAATAGATGAGGTATCTTCGTCAGATTCGACTTCAGGTTTTTTGGATCTTGATTGTTTACGTTCTTGAGATTTCTTTTCATTATCAATTAACATTTGTTTTCGTTCATCAAATTTGGCTTTTCTTTGAAGTATTTTGGTAATATAACCAGCAATTTTATTTTTCAGACCTTTTGAACGTACAATAGATATTTCATTCAATGATTGTTTGTTAGTTGCAAAATCAGTTCCGAAACGTTCAGAATATTCATTCATAACTTCATTTGAAATACGTTTTATTCTATCCACTAGCAGTTTGAATTTTTGGTTTTTTATATATGTACCATTATATTCCTAAAAATTTCTTCGAATTATCTTCAATTTGGGCTAGTAAACTTTCATACGATGTATGAAGGATTTTGGAGGCACAGAAAATTACGCTTGACACAAACATAATTTCAGTGGTTTTGTATTCAAAACAGTGAGAAAATTTGACAGGACCATCAGTCTCAACCAAAAGCCTAGAAGGATCTGTTTTTGTAAGTAATACTTGTTTATCATTTGCATAAACCAGTAAAGGACCATATGATACAAAATATTGATTATCCATAGCAGTTTTTAATTGAGATTTATTTCCATCAAACCAATGTAGTAGAATTCCAGGTATTTTGTAAGAAGGTAAAATTTCAAAAATATCAGGTAATGTTTTTCGTGAATGAATAGATACAGGTTTGTTAAATTTCTCTGCTAAAGATAGTTGTTTTGAGAAAACATCTTTTTGTACTTTCCATTCATCTTCAAAATTAATGTAGGTTCTATCTAGTCCAATCTCACCAACACCACTAATAGTTTCATGATTTTGTTCAATCAGATCATAAACAGGTAATGTATCTTTTTGAGCCATTTCAGGATGAATTCCGATGAAAGGTAGAATGTTGTTTGATTTTTCATGTAAAGTCAAGGTTTCATTAGAAGTTTCGATATCCATTGAGACACAACATGCTTTGATTTTTAACAAATCCATGTAATTTAGAATCATATCAATATCAGATTTGTATTCAGGATCTGATAGATGGATATGTGCATCATAAATCCAGCTCATGACATGTGTTAGATTATTTCACTAAAAGTATTTTATCGCCAATTTTACTCATAATGGTATGAAAACATCTGATTTGGGAGTTTCAGCGATGTACAGAATTTTGAAAAAAGCTGGTGCCGATAGAGTCAGTGATGAATCAGCTGAAGAATTAAGACGAGTTTTAGAAGATATTGCAATAGAGATTGCCAAAAATGCCGTGGATATGAGTAAACATGCAGGTAGGAAAACAGTCAAAGCTGAAGATGTCAAATTAGCATCAAAAACATCAGGAAAAATTTGAAGTAAAGAGTTTAATTGCAAATATTCATTTTTTTCATTGGTGATGTGGCAGAGCGGTTATGCGTGAGCCTGCAAAGCTTATCTAAAGGGGTTCGACTCCCCTCGTCACCTTTCTACTTTGATATTTCCTGCCATCCAAGGATGTAAGGTACAGTAGTAAGGATGCATTCCAGTTTCTTCAAATTTGTATGAAAAAGTTCCATAAGGATCCATATGACCACTATCAAACATTCCATCAGGCTCGCCATAACTACCACTAGTTACACTGTGAAATGCAGAATCTTCATTTTTCCAAACTACAGGCTCATCAAGTTTTGTGACATAGTATGATGGAATATAGCATTCAGGATGAGGTCCGCATGCAGGTCTTGCAGCTTTTACAGGAATTGTAATCATGGCCTCGACTTCTTCAACAGTTTCAATTTCAACAGCTTCGGTTTCAATAGTTTCTTCGACATTCATTTGTGAAACTGCACCAATTATGACAATAATTGCTATGATAGGAATAATGGTGATTTTCTTATTCATATTCTAAATTGTTCTTATTTCTTTATGTTTCTTAGTAAGGTTATGTTGTAATCACCCTATTCTTCTTAAGGATAAACAAAACAAAATAACAAAAATGCCACCTAAAGGAGCAAATCTCTTAGAATATAGTGAACGAGGACGCGATATTCTTTCAAAATTTTCTAGCGCACCATTAGAAGGATTTGCCACACATTCAGTTGACGTGAGTATTAGCGAGTTCATGAAAGATTCCAACACTACAATTGAGAAAGGTCGAGATTATCTCTTATGGCATTTAATTAATGTTGAAGAGGTTTTGCAAGACATTGCAGAAAATGCAATAATTGATGGAGGATATGATGAAGGAATAGATGCTTATCTAGTTGATTCAGATGAAAAGAGAATCAGATTATTCCAATCAAAGTATGGTTCTGCTCATTCTATAGGAGCAATTGATCAATTTGTTCAAGATGTATTTCGATTAAAAGAAAAAGAACAATCCAAACTAAAGAGAGATGAGTTACAATATCTCTGGAAAATTCTTAATGATAAGAAAATGAAGGTGGATTTAGTCTACATTACAGACCAATGTGTAGATGATTATCAAAATGACAAAGTCAGAGTTATGGGAAGACAGCAAGTATATCAAACATTATGGGAACGTATCAAGAAACCTGCAAAGGGTCAAAATGCAAGTTTAAAAATTCTTGGACAACCACTTGAGCATAAAAATTCCAAAGTTTGCGTAGTATCTGCTTTTGATTTAGCAGAATTAGTAGAGAAAAATGAACACTATATTTTTGAATCAAATATTAGAAAACATTTAGGCGGAAAGGGCTCAATAAATAAAAAAATCTCATCTACATTAGAGGACGATCCACATAATTTCTTTGAATGGAATAATGGAATTACCATAACAGTAGACGATGTTTCAATAAAGAAAAATGAACTATACCTAAAAGGTGCCCAGATTGTTAATGGAGCACAAACATCAAAAAGTATTCTAGATAAGAAAAAGAAAGCAAACAACGTTGATGCCGAGGTATTAGTCACCATAATTAAAACAAAAGATGAAGAACATCAAAGAAAAATTACAAAATACAGAAATTCACAAAATGCGGTTAAAGGTAAAGATTACGTATCGTTGCAAGATTACTTTGTATCAATTCATCATATGTTAGCAACAAGATTAGATTATTGTTTTGAACATCAACAAGGTTTATGGCTAAATCTTTCTGTAGCGGAAAAGGCAAAGTTTCAAGGAAATGACATATACAACAAATACCTTCCTGATGCAAAAGACAGATGTAGAATAAAAGATGATTCAGCTATTGCATCATTTGTATCATATTTTATTCAAAAACCAAATGAGGTCTACGGAGGAATTGCAAAATATCTTCCAAATGGAGCAAAGTATGAAAATGTCTTTAATGATGACTTAGAATGCGATTATAGATATTTCTTATTTCCACATTTGATTCGAGAATTTGCTAAGAATAATTTAGGTTATGACAGAAAAAGTAGCCAAAATAAGAATAAAAGATATGCTCAAAGCCTATTTGTTGCAGTTACAGCAAGAATAATTCATAAAAATATTCTTGCAAAACATGATGATTTCAAAACTGATATTATAGAATTAGAAAAAATAATGCAGAATTTTAGATTATGTGAAAAAATTTTGAATGTGGCAGACAAAGTAGTCACAAAATTCCTAGAAGATTCAGCAGTTGAAACAAAGATTGAAGAATCAAATACGGCCCATAACTTTTTCTCAAATCAGGTATATGGAAATGATATGCTCAGAATTATTGATAGAAAAATTAGTCAAGAAACAGAAGACATTGCATTCATCAAGAAAACAATTTTTGGAATTTAGAAAAGGTAACAATCCGGCCAGTGTAAAATCTTGCAGGAGGTTACATTGACCAGACTATTACCGATCATAGTATGGAATAGTAGTATTTACGTCATTTTTTCCGGCAAATGATTTTATAGCCAAATCTGCTCGGTGAGATTGTATGACTAAATGTACAGAATGTGATGAAGATGTTGGAGAAACACCTTACAATCCAATGGAAGGTTGGAAAATGAAAGCACCGTTATGCGGAAAGTGTTATTCAAAGAAACTTGAAGAACATTATCCAGGCAAACATATCAGAGTTAATCGATTAACCGAGAATGATTAATCAGTTTTTGAATATTTATTTCTGTTAAGACAATTCCATGCTAATGCATCATCTTTGACATCATCTTCAGACAAAAATTTGATGTTTGTTACCACTTTTTTCTTTTTTAGTATGTTCAATTGGAAAGTATCAAAGTTTGTACAGTCACAAATTTCATAGAGACAAGAGTGTGAATCTACATCATGATCGTCTTTTCGGTGACCACAATCACATAATGCATCATTTTTTACCTCGTCAACTGTTTTTTTAGAATAAATACCAAATCTCATGTATGCACTTCCTTGGTGACCTTTTTTGAAACGCTCATAATTTGCAGATTTTTCTAGAATTTTGTAGAAGTATTTGTTAGTATCAGGACGTCTGGAATCTGCACCCATTACGAACCAGTAATCATCGCCAGTTTCAACAAATCTGATCTTGATTGTATGATCGTTCCACCAATGCATAGTTTCATACCATAGATCTCTAGACGGTTTACTTTCCTTAAACATTAAAACTACATTCATTCTAATGTCAAAATAGCGATATGCAACACCGAGAAAATCATCATACCAAGAGATCGAAGGGTTTTCAGACACGTTTAACAAACAAATTTTGCCTATTTATCTCATCAGAGATTGAGTAATACTCTTATATCTCATTAGAGGATTTGTTGTATAATGACCTATAGAACCAGTATGCAAATAGTAGCAGATGTATTAGCAGTTACAGAACAAACTGGTCAAGAAGGAATCAAAACCACATCACTTCTTACAAAGGCTAATCTCTCACATTCACGATTAGAGAAATTTGTAAAGAATTTAACAGGTGCAGGATTGATGAACAAAATAGAATTTGATGGAAGACATACATTCGTCATAACTGAAAAAGGTAGACAATATCTAGAGTCTTATCAGAAATTTTCAGATCTAGCAGGAACTTTTGGATTAGATTTATAATTTTATTTTCTAAATTTCTTTCTTCTTTCACGTCTAAGTTTTTGTTGTTCTTTACGCGTTTGCATTGAACTGTAAAGTATGATGACTATTGCACCACCTATTGATACAAAAAATAGACCTGTGTAAGGTTCCTCACGTAATCCACCCTCGGTTGGATCAACATATGCAATAGGTATACCTATCAACATGCAACACATGATCACCATGAGATATTTGTTCATAATAATACCAAATGATTAAATCATTTATCTGTTTTAGCATGATTAATGTCTAAATCGTTAGAGTTGGTAGGTTTCGCATTGATTGGAGGAACAATCATTTCATTTTTGGGCATGGGTGATTCAGAATTACGTTGGCCAGTTTTTTGGGGTTGTGCAATTGGTGCACTTGCAATTATATTTTATAGAAAACGTCAAAGAAAAAAACAAGATCAAAATTTATCGAAATAGATCAGTAGCTCAATCAAAACTACACCGGCAGATCTATAAAGGACTAGAGAGACAATTTTCTGGGGAGTATGACAGATAAGATCGAATGGTGGAAAGGACTTGGAGAAGAACTTCAAGCAGACATCGAAATTACAATTGATGACAATTAGATCATAATTTTTATAATAAATTATAAACAACTATCAGTAATTGAGAAAAATAAATAATCTCTCGTTTGTTATTTTAGGAATTATCCTAATAATATTTACAATTTGGAGTGCAACAGATAATTCATTTTCAAGTTTGAAAGGAATAGAACATCAAGAAACACTGAAGAAAATTAATCAATGTGAGAATTCCAAAACAGATAATTCATTTGAGACGTATAAGACCATTTCATCACAATTTGATGTTGATTGGTCTGATTGTGATCTAACTGGAGTTATACTAAGACATGTTTCATTAGTAGGTGCGAATTTGAGTGGAGCAGATTTGAGTGGAGCAGATTTAACGGGAATTAATTTAATGGGTGCGGATTTGAGTGGTGCAAAAATGTATGGAGCAGACCTACGACAAGCAGATTTGTATCAAGCTAATTTAGAGAATGCAATTTTGGATGGAACGAATTTGAGAGATACTGTGATGGAAAATGTCAATCTAAATCATGCATCTTTAAAACACGCATACATCTACAAAACGATTCTTGCAAATACAGAATTTACAAATGTTGATGCATCTTATGCAAATTTCTGTGGACAGGATTTAACCAAGAAAATTTTTCATAATGCAAATCTATCTGGTGCAAATTTAGCTCATACAAAAATGCAATATACATACCTAAGAACTGCAATTTTATATGAAACAAATTTTGAAGAATCAAATTTAATTGGTTCAGATTTCTCAGGAAACTCACTAAAAAAAGTTAATTTTCAAGGAAGTAATCTATACTCAGTTAATCTAAAAGATTCAAATTTAACTGAAGCAAATCTACAAAATGTAGATTTAACAAATGCGAATTTAGAAAATGCCAATTTAACTAATACTAAAATTTTTGGAGTTGATTTCACTACAGCAAAAATTACAGGAATGAATCTAAATGATGCAGATAAAACAAAGACTAATGAGTTTTATAAAAAATCAGATATAAAAAAATTACAAAAATATTCTAATCTGTACGAAGAAAATTTCTCAAATTCAGATATTAGTAATATGGATATTTCAGAGTCATTATTTCATAAAATAGACTTTTCAAACTCAGATATGTCTAATAATAAAATGGCACATGTTGATTTTAAAGACTCTGATTTATCATATGCTGATTTAAGAAATGTAGAATTATTAGGTGCGAATTTATCGGGAGTAAATTTAGTAGGTGCGAATTTATCTGGTGCAAATTTATCTGGTGCAAATTTATCTGGTGCAAATTTGAAGAATGCAATATTAGATAATTCTAAATTATATGGTGCAGATTTGACTGGTGCAAATTTGAAGAATACTAGTTTGATTGGTATTAAGTTCAATGGTGCAGATTTTAGTGGTGCCTATATGATAAAAACAATTTTAGAAGATACAGATTTGACTGGTGCAAATTTATCTGGTGTTCACATGTCAGGACAAAAATTTGTAGGATATGATTTGACTGGTGTAAATTTTGAGAATTCAATTTTACAAGATTCTAATTTTGAAAATTCTAATTTAACAAATGCAAACTTAGATTCAGCATATCTTAATTCCGCAAATTTTAGAAATGCAGATTTGACTGGTGTAAATTTGAAGAATGCAGATTTAGGAGGAGCGGATTTGACTGGTGTAAATTTGAAGAATGCAGAAATTCAAAATTCCTATTTTAAAAATGCAAAAATGAACAAAATAATTATTGGTGAAACAAACAGCGATAGTTGTTTTGAACAAGATTTACTTAGCAAGGTAATTTGTAAAATAAAATTAGAAATTAGTCCAGATAGTCCACCTTATGAAACTAATTATGAGCTAAGAGATAATTACTCATTGAGAAATTAAAGCCTCGAGTGGGATCCGAACCCACGACCTTTTCATTACGAGTGAAACGCTCTACCAGACTGAGCTATCGAGGCACGAACGATTTCTTCTCAGAGTTTATAAAAAGCGTTTCTGGTTTAAAGAAGTGAAAATTTCAATATCAGGAATAAGAGGAGTGTATGGAAAGGATTTTGTTCCAGAAGATGTGATAAAGTTCTGTAATGGTTTTTCTAAATTAATCAGATCTGGGAAATGTGTCATAGGAAGAGATACAAGAACTACAGGAGAAATGATAGAGAAATTAGTTACGGCTACAATGTTAGAAAGAGGAATTGATGTTTATAATTTAGGAATTATTCCAACACCAGTTATATTTAGAAAAGCAAAAGAAGTTGGTGCAGGTATAATCATAACATCATCACATAATCCATTAGAGTGGAATGGACTAAAATTCATTATTGATGGAAGAGGAATTACACAAGAAGAACTAGAGATAGTAAAAAATGAAAGAAATTCAGACAGAACAAATATCGGTAAAGAAATTATTATAGAATCAAATTACATTCACGATGCAGTAAATATTATTGGAAAATTGAAGAAAACTCAGCATGTTACCATCGACATTGGTGGAGGATCTGCAAAAGAAATCGCTCCAAAATTATTACAAGAAATTGGATGCCAAGTAGAAACAATAAATGATGAATTAAGTAATTGTTCAAGAGGTCCTGATCCTACATCAGATAAACTAACAGAATTAATTAGCAAAACAAAAAATGTGGGTTTTGCTTTTGATTTAGATTCAGACAGAGTGATTACAGTAATGAATGGTAAAAAGAAATCTTCAGATATAACACTAGGACTAGGAGTTGTAAAAGCAATTAAACTGGGAATTAAAAAATTTGTTTTGAGTATTGATAGTAGTTTGGGAGTCGAAAAATACATTATCAAACATGGAGGACAGGTTTGGAGATCCAAAGTAGGCGAAGCAAATGTAATCCAAATGATGATTAAAAATAATGCAGAAGCAGGAGGAGAAGGAAGTAGTGGAGGATTTATTCTAAAAGAATTCAATATGTGTAGAGACGGATTATTGACTAGCGGACTAATAGCATCTATGATTGATGACGGATCTATTCAAAAAGATATAGAATTTTTTGAAAGTTTTTCGCAGACTAGAAACAAGATACCAATAGAATCCATCTTACATGATAAAGTAATTGCTGAAATTGCAAAAAAACTAAAAATGAAGTATGAAATTGATCAATTAGATGGTATCAAAATTAACATTAATGATAATACGTGGTCACTAATTAGAAAATCAAATACAGAAGATATCATAAGAATTTCAACAGAATCAAATGATAAGCGATTATTAGAAAAAATACAAACTGAAATGATAAAAAAAGTAGAGTGCTGTTATGATGAAATTAAATGAAAAGAAAATTATTCAAATAATGAATAATAAAAAAATTCGTTCAGAGGATATTGAAATTTTTAGACTTGGAAATGAACAATGTGCAGTATGTGTTGATACACTAGTAGAAAGTACAGACATTCCAAAATGTTCGAAATTATCAGATATTTCAAGAAAAAGTGTTGTTTCAAGTTTAAGTGATTTTGCTGCAAAAGGAGTAATACCAAAATTTTGCATAATATCATTAACTTTACCAAAAACAATATCAAAAAAACAAGTTCAAGAATTATCCAATGGTTTTTCAAGTGCATGTAAAGAGTTTAAAATTCAATTATTAGGTGGAGATACAAATCAAGGTAATGAAATTTCAATACACATAGTATTATTTGGGAACGTCAAGAATTTTATAAAAAGAGATAATGCCAAAGTAGAAGATATTATTTGTACTACAGGACCATTTGGTTATACAGCAGCAGCATTAGAAATAATTATGAATAAAAGAAAATCTGTTAGAGTTTTTTCAACAAAATCAAAAAATCTTTTTTTTAAACCTAAACCACGACTAAAATTTGGTCAAGAATCAGTAAATTATATCACATCATCTATGGACTCAAGTGATGGTTTATCATCATGTTTAAATGAATTATCTAATCAAAGTAAGAAAAAATTTCTGATTACAAAAATTCCAACGAATAAAGATGTGATAAAATTTTCAGAAAAAAATAAGATTAATTTGAATAAATTAGTCTTTGATGGGGGTGAAGAATTTGAATTAGTTTTCACAGTAGCACCTAAAAATTTAAAAAAAATTCATGCATTAGCAAAAAAGAATAAAATCAGTATCTTTGAGATTGGTTATGTATCAAAAGGAAAAGGAGTGTTTTTTGATGATGGTAATGAATCGTATAAGATCAAAGACAAAGGATGGCAACATTTTAGATAATTTGAGGGCATTCTTTTATAAAGCCAAAAAAA
>JAOMCX010000004.1 GCA_028345195.1 Candidatus Nitrosopelagicus sp. | reverse complement strand
ATAGTAAGTATGCAAAAATTTGAGATAAATTCGGAGTTTTTACCAACAGGAGATCAGCCACAAGCAATAGATAATCTTGTGAAAGGCTCCAAAACTAAAATGAATCAGACATTGTTAGGAGTAACAGGTAGTGGTAAAACATTCACAGTTGCAAATGTAATAGCAAATACTGGAAAAAATGCATTAATCATATCACATAACAAAACATTGGCAGCCCAACTTTATTCAGAATTAAAACAATTTTTCCCAAAAAATAATGTGGGATACTTTGTGAGCTATTATGATTATTATCAACCTGAAAGTTATCTACCTCAAACAGACACATACATTGAAAAAGATACTCAAATTAATGAAAAAATTGAAAAATTAAGACTAGAAGCTACTGCAATGCTTCTTTCAGGAGAACCAACAATCATAATTTCAACAGTATCATGCATCTATTCACTTGGTTCGCCAAAAGAATGGGAAGACATGGCAATTACATTAAACAAAAATGAAAAAATATCACGAACAGAAATAATTAAAAAATTAATCAATGCCAGATATGAGAGAAATGACGTAGAACTAGTACCTGGAAACTTTAGAGTGAAAGGTGACACATTAGATGTTATACCAGCATACTCACAAGATGTAATACGTATTTCATTGTTTGGAGATGAAATTGAAAAGATAGCAATTTTAGATAATGTTTCATTGGATGTAAAAAAAGATGTAGAGATATTCAAAATTTTTCCAGCAAAGCACTATCTAATTGCAAAAGATATTAGAGATAAGGCAGTAAAATCAATTAAAAGTGAATTAAAAAAAACGCTTAGTACCTTACCAGAATTAGAAAAACAAAGGTTGGAGATGCGTACAAAATATGATTTAGAAATGATTGAGGAACTAGGATACTGTTCAGGTATTGAAAATTACTCTAGACATTTTGATGGAAGAAATCCAGGTGAACCCGCATTCTGTTTATTAGACTTTTTTGGAAAAGAATTCTTACTAGTAATAGATGAATCTCATGTTACACTTCCACAATTACATGGTATGTACAAAGGTGATTTTTCTAGAAAAAAATCATTGATAGATTATGGGTTTAGATTGCCCAGTGCGTTTGATAACAGACCATTAAAATTTGAAGAGTTTGAAAAAAAACTCAAAGATGTAATTTTTGTATCAGCGACACCGGGAGATTATGAAAAGAAAAGATCAAAGCAGATTGTAGAACAACTGGTAAGACCTACAGGATTAATTGAACCAAATGTTGAAATTAGAAAATCACAAGGTCAAATGGACGATTTAATTAAAGAAGTATCAATTAGAGCAAAAAAGAATGAGCGAACACTAGTAACTACACTAACTAAGAGAATGGCAGAAGATCTGGCAGAATATTTATCTAAAAAAGAAGTAAGAGTGAGATATCTTCACTCTGAAATCGAAGGGCTACAAAGAACAGAGTTAATCAGACAATTGAGATTAGGTGAATTTGATGTGTTGGTAGGCATAAACTTACTGCGAGAAGGACTAGATATTCCAGAGGTTTCACTTGTAGCCATACTGGATGCAGATAAGGAAGGATTTTTACGAAATGATACTAGTCTGATTCAAACCTGCGGAAGAGCCGCAAGAAATGTAGAAGGAAAGGTGATCATGTACGCAGACAATGTAACCAGATCAATGAAATCAGCAATTTCTGAAACAGAGCGAAGACGTCAAAAACAGATGAAGTATAATGAGACACACGAGATAATACCTAAAACAATTATCAAATCAATACCAGAACAAGAAATAGAATTAGATGAAATAAAAAATAAATCAAAAACAGATTTAGGTAAACAAAAAATTGAAGTTGAAACACAGATGAAAGTATTTGCTGAAGATTTAGACTTTGAGAATGCAATAAAATGTAGAGATAAAATAAAAAGAATTGAAAAGGAGTTACAAAAAGATGAATCAGAATGAATTAAGAGTTAAAGGTGCACGTCACCATAATTTAAAAAATATCAATGTGAATATACCAAAAAATAAAATTATTGTGATTAGCGGACTATCAGGTTCAGGAAAATCAACACTTGCATTCGATACAATTTATGCTGAAGGGCAGAGACGTTATGTAGAATCACTATCATCATACGCAAGACAATTCTTAGAAATGATGGATAAGCCAGATGTTGATTCAATAGATGGACTTTCTCCTGCAATATCCATTCAACAAAAAACAACTAGCAAAAATCCACGTTCCACAGTTGGGACAACAACAGAAATTTATGATTATTTGAGATTGTTATTTGCTAGAATTGGAATTCCACATTGTACAAATTGTGGAAGAAAAATATCTTCACAATCAATTGAATCAATTACAGATTCAGTCATAAAAGATTTTGGACAAAAGAAGATTCTTGTGTTAGCACCGTTAGTTCAAAGAAAAAAAGGAACTTATGAAAAATTATTTGAACAAATGAAAAAGGATGGATATTCAAGAGCAAGAGTAAATGGAGAAACGATAATACTTGAAGATGAATTTCCAAAACTGGATAGACAAAAATGGCATAATATAGAAATCATCGTAGATAGAATTGTAGCCTCAAAATCAGATAAGAGTAGAATCTTTGAGGCAATTCAAACAGCATTGAAAGATGCAAAAGGTTCAGTTCTAGTAGCATCAGAAAAAGATGAAAAGATTTTTTCACAAAATAATGCATGTCCACATTGTGGAATTACAGTTGGAGAGTTAGAACCACGTACATTTTCTTTTAATTCACCATTTGGAATGTGTAATCAATGTAATGGACTAGGAGTTAAAATGGAATTTGATGCAGATTTAGTGATACCTGATAAAACAAAATCAATTCTAGATGGAGCAATTGTTCCATGGAGTGGTAGATTTTCATCATTTAGACGTCAAGAATTACGTGCAGTAGGGAAGAAATATGGATTCAATCTGATGACTCCAATAAATCAAATAAAATCAAAACAGATCAAAATAATATTACACGGTTCAGAAGATTTAATGAAATTTTCATATGAATCTAAAAATAGTGATTCATTTTGGGAATATACCGATGCATTTGAAGGAGTTTTGAATAATCTCCAACGTAAATTTATGGAAACAGATTCCGAAGCAAAAAGAGAATGGCTAAAACAATTCATGAGAGATACACCATGTTTGACATGTCACGGGAAAAAGCTAAAACCAGAAGCACTTGCGGTAAAAGTTAATTCAAAAAACATTATGGAGGTTTGTGATCTTTCAATAGATTCATCGTATGAATTTTTTAATAAATTAGAATTAAATGAAACAGAGCAATTCATTGCAAGAGATATTTTAAAAGAAATCAAAGAGAGACTTGAATTTTTAAGAAATGTTGGCCTAAACTATCTCTCTTTGAATAGATCTAGTGCTACTCTTTCAGGAGGCGAATCTCAAAGAATTAGACTTGCAACACAAATTGGTTCTAACTTAACAGGTGTTCTGTATGTACTAGATGAACCAACCATAGGTTTGCATCAAAGAGATAATGCAAGATTGATCAAAACATTATCAAAATTAAGAGATTTAGGAAATACAGTCATAGTAGTAGAACATGATGAAGAAATTATCAGAAATTCAGACTGGATTGTGGATTTAGGACCAGGTGCAGGAGTGCATGGTGGAAGTGTAGTCTTTGAAGGAACATTAAAACAAATTCTCAATAATCATAAATCAGTAACAGGAGATTATCTAAAAGATCACGATTTGATCAAAATTGATGAAAAAATTAGAGAACAGAAAGGAAAGATTGTAGTTAAAGGAGCACAAGAAAATAATCTGAAAAACATAGATGTAGAATTTCCATTAGGGTATTTAATTTCAGTTACAGGTGTTTCAGGTTCTGGAAAATCTACATTAATCAATGACATACTTCTTAAAACACTTTCATCTTATTTCTATAAAACCTCAGGACTGCCAGGAAAACATAAAGACGTAGCAGGAGTAGAGAACATTGATAAGATAATTTCAATTGATCAATCCCCAATTGGAAGAACACCTAGATCAAATCCTGCAACATACATTGGAGCATTTACTCCAATCAGAGAACTATTTTCAAACACAGCATTATCAAAAGAACGAGGTTATACACCAGGTCAGTTTTCATTTAATGTTGCAGTAGGACGATGCTTTGCATGTGAAGGAGATGGAGTAAAAAAAATTGAAATGCAGTTTTTGTCAGATGTTTATGTGAAATGTGATGAATGTAATGGAAAAAGATACAATTCTGAAACTTTAGGAGTTATGTACAAGGGAAAGAATATTGCAGATATTTTACAAATGACAGTAGAAGAAGCGTTAGAATTTTTCGAAAATATACCAACAATCAAGAAAAAATTAGAAACAGTTGTAGATGTGGGATTAGGATACATAAAACTTGGACAATCATCAACCACATTATCAGGAGGAGAGGCACAACGAGTAAAGCTTGCATCAGAGTTGTCAAAAAGAGGAACCGGTAAAACACTCTACATACTAGACGAGCCAACTACAGGATTACATTTTGCAGATGTTCAGAAATTACTAGATGTTTTGAACAGATTGGTGAACGTAGGAAATACAGTAATTGTAATTGAGCATAACATGGATGTTATAAAAAATTCAGACTGGATAATAGATCTAGGTCCTGAAGGAGGAGATGAAGGAGGAAATGTCGTGATAACAGGCACACCAAAGGAGGTATCTAAATTTTCAAAAAGTTATACAGGAAAGTATCTCAAAAAAGTGATAAAGAAATGATATTTGACATTTCAAAAGTCACCATACCTAAAGAACCAGGAATTTATTTGATGAAAGATTCCAAAGGCGAGATAATCTATATTGGAAAAGCAAAAAAACTTGAAGAATCGAGTTAAATCATATTTTTTAAAAAATCAAAATTATAAAACACAAAAATTGGTTTCAAAGATTGCAGATATTGAATTTGTGTTAACAGATAATGAAAGTGAAGCATTTTTGCTTGAATCTAATATGATTAAGAGGTATAGACCAACATACAACATTGAATTAAAAGATCAACAAAGGTATACATATCTTCGAGTTACAGATGAGAAATTTCCAAGATTATTAGTTGCTAGACGTACACGTAATGGGGATTTTTTAGGAAAAGGAAAAATTTTTGGTCCATTTACCAAAGGAAGTTCAAAATTATTAACCATAGGATCATTACGTAAATCATTCAAAGTAAGAATTTGTAAAACATTACCAAAAAAAGTATGTTTAGAATATCACATAGGAAATTGTGATGGTCCGTGTGAATTTAAATCAGCTGCAAAAGAATATGATAAAAATATTTCAGATTTAGAATCAATTTTGAAAAGTAAACAACAGATGAAAGAATTTACTAAAAAATTACAAAAACAAATGGAAGATGCATCAAGTTCAGAACAATTTGAGAGAGATATAGAAATTAGAGATACACTTCAGAGACTAGGTAGTATTGATTCAGGAAAGAAAATGGAAGATGCAAAGAAATCAGATGAAGAATATTTTGGTATAAAGTTTGGAAAACAAGATGCAATTGTAATGACATTCAGACAAACACATGGAGTGATTAGAGACAGTGAAAAATTTTCATTTGATTTAATCGGAGATAATAATTTTACAAATTTCTTATACCAATATTATACAACACACCAAATTCCAAAAACGATTGTCACAAGTGAAGAAATTGATGAAAAAGAATCACTTGCAAAAGCACTAACAGATAGAGCTGGATTTCCGGTAAAAATTATACTTGGAAATAAAGGAAAACGAAAAGAAATGATAGAATTGATACTTCGAAATATCAAACTAATACAAAATAAAAATGCAGACCCAGGATTAGTAGAATTAAGAGAAATTCTCAAACTACCTACAATTCCACGCATAATAGAATGCTTTGACATATCTAATCACGGGGATGAATACGCGGTTGGTTCTATGGCAAGATTTGTGGATGCAAAACCAGATAAATCAGGATATAGAAAATTCAAAATTAAAACAATTACAGGTAGAGATGATTTTGCAATGATTAACGAAATTGTAGGAAGAAGGTACTCTCGACTGAAAAAAGAAAAGAGTGAATTTCCAGATTTAATTTTAATAGATGGTGGAAAAGGTCAGCTAAGTGCTGCAATGTCAGCTCTAAAGGAGGTAGATGTAGAAATTCCATGCATATCACTTGCAAAAGAAAATGAAGAAATTTTCGTCCCAAAGAAAACAAGATCCATAGTCATACCAAAAAGTAAAGATTCGATAAAAATTTTACAACATGCCAGAGATGAGACACATAGATTTGGGGTTGCATATAATAGAAGTTTAAGAAAGTTTGACTAACAAAAATTATCTAGAGAGGATTCACGTAAAGGTTGTGCAGAAAATCCAAGTTTGTTTAAATCCATAGCAAATTCATCAACAAATCCATGTATAGTATAAATTTTCTCAGCGCCAGATTTTTTCACAAGTTCAATTAATTCATTATAATCACAATGATCACTTAATGGAATAGAATAATCAGTTCCTCTTGAAAAACCAAATTTTTTGGAATTCGCCCATCCACTAAAACCAATCGTTATTGCATCATATTTTAATTTCATATCTTTAATAAAATTATTTTTTGCACTCATCATCGGAGCGACCATAACCCAGGGTTTTTTATTTAACAATCCTTCTGATTCAGCTTGAGTATGACCTATAGAATCTTTTAATGGAACACCCATTAAACGATGTAAATCATTCATTTTTTTTACTGAATCATGATAGTAGATTGGATCCCAGTCACCGAATAACTGAGAAAGTGTTTGTGCCTTTCCTAATTCATATCCTAAAAGAATAACAGGTTTTCCTTTAGAATACAAGTTAGCAATTATTTCATTTACTTGTTTAACAATTTCAGTTACGGAAGGTAAAACAAATTCAGGTAAACCGAAAGTACATTCAGTGATTAAAGTTTTACATTTTGGAACTTTTGCACCTTTTAGAAATCCGCGGTCACGAGTTGAAATATCTCCAGTGTAAAATATATCATCGAAAAGTAATCCCTTTGAACCAAAAATATGACCGCTATCTACAAGGGTAAAATTATCAATGGTGTCAGTAGAATTTTTGAGCCTGAATCCTCGTAATTCAGCGATTTTATTGGTTTCAATAGATGAAAGAATAGTTCCATCACCGCCATTTGGAAGGTGGTCTATGTGAGCGTGTGAGACAAAATGTATCCCTTCATTTTTAATTTTTTTGGGATCCAGGTACACAGTTGAGTTCGAGTTAGGACACTCAATTCCATTTTTTGTTAGTCTAACATTTCTCATATATCACATCATACCTTTTTGATTATAAATTACAAGTTTGATCGAATGTTAACTAACACAGCGTTTAATTTATTCCATGGATAAAATCAGATATTGAAAAATCTAGGAATTTTGATTTCAGGAAGAGGTAGCAATATGGAATCAATTCTTAAAGCAATTAAAAAGCAAAAAATTCCAATAAACCCAGCAGTAGTTATTTCAAACAAATCAAATGCAAAAGGATTAGCAATTGCAAAGAAGATGGGAGTTCAAACAGCAGTAATTGACAGTTCTAAATACAAAGGAAGAAGATTGCAATTTGATAAAGAAATTATCGCAACATTAAGAAAATATAAAGTGACGCCTACAAATGGATTAGTTTGCTTGGCAGGATTTATGAGAATTATTAGTCCACACTTCATTAAGGAATATAAAAATAAAATTTTAAACATTCATCCTGCACTCCTTCCTGCATTTCCAGGATTAGATGCACAAAAACAAGCAATGGAATTTGGCGCAAAATATTCAGGATGTACAGTACATTTTGTAGATGAAGGTGTTGATACAGGTCCAATAATAATACAAGAGATTGTTAAGATTGGAAATAAAGATACGGAAAAGACATTGACAAAAAAAATTCTTATAAAAGAACATGAAATTTATCCAAAAGCAGTAGAACTTTTTGCAAAAAAGAAACTATCAATCAAAGGAAGAAGAGTTAGAATTTCAAGTTAAGAATCTGGACCACCAAAAAAATACAATACAGTTAATTTTTTCTTATTTCCAAAAAAATAATGTTCAGTATCTTTTGGTACGAAGAATGCTTTTCCTTGTTTTAATTCATATTTTTTATTTTTTATTTTGAGAAATCCATCACCATCTAAAACATAATACATTTCATCAGATTCATGTGGGAGTTGAGTATCTTCTTCACCAGGTTTCAAAACTAAGATTCCTGCAGCAAGAGTATTTTTATCAAGAAATGTATTGAAATATGAATTTCCACTGTTTATTTTTTTAATGTATTCAGCGGTGTTATACTCAAATTTCATTTTATTCAGCAACTACTTGGAAGAAATTACGCTGTGGAGGTTGAGCCATAAATTGTCCTATTTCACTAGCAAATTTTCCATGCTCTGGACTTGAATGCATTTTTTTAAAAGACTCCATATCATTGAATTCAACCATAATTCTGTTTCCGCCATCTTGTGCTTCAAGTAATCTTCTTGAGACAAAACCATCAAACTTTGATAGAGCCTTATTTGATTCGGTGATCCAGGTCTTAAATTCATCTTTTTTCTCATCTTTAAGAACAATATCAACAATTGCAACGAACATACCATTACGTTTTGTTTACCCAATAATTTCTTTTCTGTGATTTTATAATCAAGGATTTATTACTCGCTTTGTGAATTTAGCAACATTGACAGGAGTTAAAATTGACGGAATTGAGGTTGCAAAGAGCATCAAAATAAAAGTTACAGAAATTGTAAATGATTTAAAATCAAAAGGAGTTTCACCATGTCTTGCAACGGTACTTGTAGGTGAAAATACGGCTTCTGCAACTTATGTAAGAAATAAACACAAAGCATGCGAGGAAGTTGGAATATTAACAAAGGATCATACACCATCTGCAGATATCACACAAGAAGAATTGAATCAATTAATTGAGAAATTAAATGAGGATGAAACAGTTCACGGTATTTTAGTACAACTACCACTTCCATCACATCTCAGTGAGTTTAATACAACAACACAGATTTTACCCGAAAAAGATGTTGACGGTTTAACACCACCAAATGTCGGACTCTTATCAATTGGAAAAGCAATGTTAGTTGCGTGTACACCTTCAGGTATAATTGAGATGTGTAAATATTACAATATTGAACTAGAAGGAAAAAATGTAGTGATAATCAATAGAAGTAATTTGGTAGGAAAACCACTGTATCATCTATTATTGCAAAATAATGCAACTGTAACTACATGTCATTCAAAAACTAAAGATCTAAAGAAAATTTGTTTAGATTCAGATATAATAATAACAGGAGTCGGGAATAGAGAAATTTTCAAGCTTACACCAGATATGATAAATGATGGTGCAGTAGTAATTGATGTTGCAACTACCAGACACGAAGGAAAATTATCAGGGGATGCAGATTATTCAGAAATTATTGAAAAGACTTCATTTGCATCACCAGTTCCAGGAGGTGTGGGACCCATGACGGTTGCCATGCTTTTGAAAAATACTGTTACAGCAGCTGCAATATCAAAGGGAATTGACATTAAATCCTGAAAAAGCTGCTTTACGTAAGCATCTTTTAGAAAAAAGAGATTCAACATCATTTGATTTGATGGAAATTCATAGTGAGAAAATTTTATCAAAATTAATGAAAACTAAAGTAATCTCAGAAGCAAAATCCATTGCTTGTTATTATTCAATAGGAAGTGAGGTACAAACTATCAAATTAATCACTCAGTTATTAGACGAAAAGAAGAGTGTTTCGTTGCCTAGAATATCAAGTAACACCATATCATTTAGAATAATTGATGATTTATCAAAATTAGATAAAGGTGAATTTGACATACCAGAACCAAAAGATAATGCACCAATTCAAGAAAAACATGATGTAATTTTAGTTCCGTGTGTAGGATTGGATGGGGAAGGAAATAGAATTGGGTATGGACAAGGATTTTATGATAAATATCTTGAAGGAAACGATGCAATTAAGATTGCACTTTCATATTCAAAACAAATTGTCAAGTCAGTTCCAGTTACAGATGAAGATATCAGAATGGATTGGATAATTACAGAAAGAGATGTTATAAAAACATCATAAACTAGAAAGTCCTTTTTTTCCTATATCGTTTCTTTGATACTTGTTATTCCATTGTATTTTTTTACATGCATCATATGCATTATCAATTGCATTTTGTAATGTAGAACCTAATGCGGTAACTCCTAAGACACGACCACCATTAGAAATTATTTTATCATCTTGTTTTTTTGTTCCAGCATGAAATACAAATGAATTTGATGGAATATCATTAAATCCAGAAATCACATCACCTGTAGGATATGATTTAGGATATCCATCAGATGCCAATACGACACATACAGAATAATCATTTTTCCAAGATATTTCAGGTAACTCGTTTAATTTTCCTTCAGATGAAGCACGTAGATAATCATACAAATCAGAATCAAGACGCATTAGAATTGGCTGACATTCAGGATCACCCATTCGAACATTGTATTCAAGAACATACGGTATGCCATCTTTTATCATTATTCCAGCATAAAGAAATCCTTTGAAATCAATTCCTTCTTGATGCATTGCATTAATTGTTTTATTAATTATTTTTTCCTGGATTTCAGATGCAAGTTTTTCATCAATTATAGGCGTAGGAGAATAAGCACCCATGCCTCCAGTGTTTGGACCTTCGTCATTATCAAAAATTCGTTTATGATCTTGACTTGTAGCCATAGGAATTCCTATTTTACCATCACATAGAGCAATGTAAGATGCCTCTATGCCGTCAATTCTTTCTTCAATAATTATTTTTGATCCTGCATCTCCAAATGATTTTTTTGTCAAGATTGTATCTATTGCATCATTTGCTTCATCTTTATTATGACAAACAATTACACCTTTTCCTGCAGCAAGACCATCTGCTTTTATTACAACAGGTTTTTCATATGATTTAACAAAATCTTTTGCGCTTTGTGCATCATCAAATATTTGAAAATCAGCGGTAGGTATAGAATTTCTCTTCATGAATTCTTTTGCCCAAATTTTACTTGATTCTAACTGTGCAGCATTTTGGGTTGGTCCAAATACCGGAAGTCCTTTTTCAATAAATGCATCTACAATGCCTGCAGCAAGTGGATCTTCAGGTCCAACAACAGTAAAACAATTTTTCTCTTGAGCAAATTTAGCCAACCCTTCAATATCATTAACAGATAGTTCAATGTTTTGAGAAGTACCTCCATTTCCAGGCGCAGTATATACTTGATCAATTTTATCAGAAGAAGATAATTTCCATGACAATGCGTGTTCACGTCCTCCTGCACCTACAACTAAGACATTAATCAATAATTATTCAACGGGATTCCAGTATATATTCCTCAAAGAGATTTTATAGGAAATACCTTTTCAAACGTTAGATGGAACTTGTAGAGAATTTTGATATTAAACAAATTGAGAAAAATGTACAAGATGATTTGAAAGATAAAAATATTTCAAAATTAATTCAAGAAGATGAGAGTAAGAAAAATGAAATAATGTTTATCGAGGGACCTCCAACGATGAATGGAATTCCACATGCAGGTCATTTGAGAGGCAGAGTGTTCAAAGATCTATGGTATAGGTACAATGTTTTAGCAGGTAACAAAGTCATTTTTAATGCAGGATGGGATACACAAGGATTACCAGTAGAATTACAAGCAGAAAAAGAGCTTGGAATTGAAAATGGTAAGAGTGACATTAGATCAACAGAAGATATTGAAAAATTAGTTGCAGAATGTAAAAATATTGTAAAAAAATATCATACGAAATGGGTAGAAGTTGACAAATTAATTGGTATGTCATTTAATCAAGACAAAGCATACTGGACATACAAAGATGAGTTTATTGAAAAAGAATGGCAATTAATGAAAAAAGCACATGAAAATGGAATAATGACAGAAGGGTTTAGAGTGGTGGCATATTGTCCAAGCTGTCAAACATCACTAAGTCATTCTGAAGTTAATCAGGGTTACGATATGGTGAAAGATCCATCATTATACTATAAAGTAAAACTCGCACAAGAAGACAAATTTTTGATTGTTTGGACAACAATGCCATTTACACTTGTAACAGATGCAATGGTTGGAGTTAATCCAAAAGAAGAGTATGTGGAAGTTCGTGTGGAAAATGAAACATGGGTTGTAGGGAAAACACGTTTAGAAGAATTCATGACAGAAGTAAAAATTGAAGATTATAAAATTGAGAGGACATTTTTGGGAACCGAGATGGAAGGTAAAAAATACATACATCCATTATTAGACGAGATACCAAAATTAGCAGAAATTGCAAAACAAGATAACTATCACGTTACAGTAGCAGAAAACTTTGTTGACGTTAATGCAGGTAGTGGATTAGTTCACTTATCTCCAGCAAATGGAGAAGAAGATAACAACATTGCAATGAAACGAGGAGTAACAATTTTCTGTCCAATTGATGATGAAGTCAAATTTACAGAAGATGCAGGAAAGTATGCAGGACTTTTTGTCAGAGATGCAGATGAAAAACTAGTTCAGGCGGTAAAAGATAGAAATGCACTAGTAAGAATTGGAAAAATTAAGCACAAATATCCATTATGCTGGCGTTGTAATCACGGGTTAGTATGGCTTGCTCGTCGAGAATATTTCTATATGCTTGACAAGCTTGGAGACAAAGCTATCAAAGCAGCAGAAGATGTGGAATACTTTTTTGATCAACCAAAAAATAGATTCTTAGAAATTATTAAAGAAAAACACCCATGGTGCATATCACGAGAAAGATTTTGGGGATGTCCAATACCAATTTGGAAATGTGATGAGTGTGGAAATATGGAAAGATTGTTTTCAAGAAAAGAAATTATTGAATCAGCAATAGAATTGCCAGATGGTGAGAACTTTGAATTACATCGACCATGGATTGATAAAATCAAAATAAAGTGTAAGGAATGTGATGCAATCATGCAAAGAGAAGAGTTTGTTCTGGATACATGGCATAATAGTGGTTCTGCACCAATTGCATCTTTGGATGAGTCCACATACAAAGAAAAAATTCCAGCACCATTTTTTACAGAGGGTATTGATCAAACCAGAGGATGGGCATACACCCTTTTAATTGAAAATGTGATATACAACAACGCGTCAGTTTCACCTTACAAATCATTTTTGTTTCAAGGACATGTTTTAGATGAAAATGGAAATAAAATGAGTAAGAGTAAAGGAAATGTATTAGAAGCAAAAGAACTTTTGGAAAAATATCCAGTAGATCTTGTGAGATTTTATTTCATGTGGAAAGCAAGTCCTATTGAACCGTTAAACTTTAGCACTAAAGAATTAATGTCAAGACCATATCAAGTAATCAGTACATTATACCACCTACATACATTTTACAAACAAAATAGCGAATATGATAAATTCAATTTAGAAGAATCTACTATCGAATGGGCAAAGAAAAAAGAATTACTAACACCCCCGGACGTATGGTTACTATCAAAACTCCAAAGAATGATTGAACGAACTACTGAAATGAATGATTCGTGTAGATTTCATGAATCTGCAAAAGCTATTGAAGACTTTTTGATAAACTCTCTAAGTCAGATCTACATTCCAATCATCAAGTCAGAATTATGGGATGAGGATGATTCAAAAAAAGATAGACGTTTTACAATTTATGCAATTCTTGCTAAAACTTTGAAAACAATCAACATATTGATTCATCCATTTGCACCATTTACTTCCCAATACTTGTATAGAACGATATTTCCTGGAAAAGAAAATATTTTACTTGAATCATGGCCTAAGGTTGATTCATCATTAATTGATGAGAAAGTTGAAACATCATTTGATTTGTTAAAAGAGACAGTTTCTGTAACGTCGGCTGCAAGAATGAAAGGTAAGCTAAAAAGAAGATGGCCGTTAAATCAAGCGCTAATTTGTTTAAACAAAGGAGAAAAACAAGTCTTAGAATCACTTTCAGAACTTGTGAAATCACAAATGAATATACAGAATTATGAAATTTTTGAGATTGATAATTCCGAAGGAATAGAACAATATCTAGAGTTAAAACAAAATGGATTGCCAGTTGTGCCTAAAATAGAATTAGAAAGAAGCGCAATAGGTCCAAAAGCAAAACAAGACATGGGAAAATTATTAAAAATATTTGCAGAAACAGATCCAGAATTAATCATAAATGAATTAAAGGATAATGAAAAATACACATTTCAGATTGGAGACAACTCAGTCGTATTAGACAAACAAGATTTCATTGTAGATTTTGAGGTTAATGAAAAATATCAATTTGCGAAAAGACAGAATCTAATTGTTGTAATTTCATTAGAAAGAGATAATGAAATGATGGCAAAAGGATTGATTAAAGATTTGGCGAGACGTATTCAAACTCTGAGAAAAGAAAAAGGATTCAATCCCACAGATATTTTAGAAAAGGCATCAATATTAGATTTGGATCAAGAATCACTTGATTTGATTAAGGACAAGACCGAAGATATTGCATTTCTGGTTAGAGTGAAAAACGTAGATTTTGAAGAATCGTGTAAAAATTACAAAGACGACGACATTGACGGTCTAAAAATCAGGATCGCAGTCGAGTAAGTTTGCCAAAGGTTGACTAACTATCTAGTTAACAAGTACCTGCGGGGCTTAAATAATAAATTCGCTATAATATGGCATGGTAAAACAGATCAGTCTCGATACATGGTCTATACATCATTTACAAGAATTGATGGTAAAGGCTACAAATTTCATCAGTCAAACCAATACCCCAATTGTTTTGTACAGAGAAACACTTGAAGAGAAAGAGGACGTTTTTGAAGAAATTGTCTGTACGTTGACTCAAGACCATGTTATCGAACAAGTGATTGTTTCTGGCGGAATGGTGATTCCAGAGATTAAACAACAAATTGTATTTTCAACAGAAGAGTTTCCAAACAGACTTTTAAAAAAGAGTAAAGACCTTTTTGGTCAAGTTGTAGATTTGTTAGAAGACCAATTCGAATAGTTAATAGGAATATAAAGTCCATTTTTAGATAAAATTTATGCGACTTTTAGAGTATCAGGCAAAAGAACTTTTCAAAGAATTTGGCATTAAAACTCCACCAAGTATATCCTCAAAAGATATTGAAAAAGGAAGAAAAGATGCCAAGGAATTAGGATATCCATTTGTAATCAAAGTTCAGGTACCAGTAGGCGGAAGAGGAAAAGCAGGAGGAATTCAAAAATGTAGTAGTGATGATGAATTTGAACTCAAATATCCTCAATTACTAAACATGTCAATCAAAGGTGAAAAAACACGTGCAATTTTGCTTGAAAAAATGGCTGACATTGAAAAAGAACTATATCTATCACTGTTCCTCAATAGAAGTAAAAGATGCTATACAATCATAGCCTCATCAGAAGGAGGAGTTGAGATTGAATCAGTGAAAAGCCAAACAATTCGCGAGGTCGGATTAGGAGATGTAGATGCCCAGACAGCAAAAGAAGTTGCAAATGAAATCGGATTGAAGGATTCCCAAGAAGAACAATTTGTAGAGATGTTACAAAAACTATCAAAATTAACTATTGAAAAAGAAGCAGAATTAGCAGAAATTAATCCACTTGCAATTTTAAAAGATGGTACATTAATCGCACTTGATGGTAAAGTGATGACAGATGATAATTCAAACTTTAGACATGATGAATTACAACAATATCAAGAAAAATCAGAATTAGAAGAACAAGCAGAGAAAAGTGGTTTTTCACTTGTCGAATTAGAAGGAAACATTGCAGTAATTGGAAATGGTGCAGGATTAGTTATGTCAACTTTTGATCTGGTCACAGATAACGGTGGAAAACCAGCAACATTTCTTGATGTAGGTGGAGGTGCAACAACAGAAACAGTATATGAAGCATTGACACTGATTAGTAAAATGAAAAGAGTTACAGGTATTTTGGTAAACCTTTATGGCGGAATTGTTAAGACCACAACTGTTGCAGAAGCTTTCATTCAAGCATACAATAATAATTTAATTGACATACCAGTCTTTGCAAGACTCATGGGTACAAGATCAAAAGAGGCAAAAGAAATGCTAAAAGATACAAAAACAAAAATGTTTGATTCAATAGAAGATGCAATTAATGGAGTAGTAATGGAGGCAAACAAATGACAGATATTTATAAAATTCTTCGTGGTCAAAAAGATGCTGACGGTAATTATGAAAAAAAACCTGTTATTGTTCAAGGAATTACCGGTAAATATGGATCAGCACATGCAAAACTAATGTTAGAGTATGGTACAAACATTGTTGCAGGAGTTACACCTGGAAAAGGTGGACAGAAATTTGAAGATAAAATTCCAATTTATGAATCAGTAAAAGAAGCAGTTGATGCAACAGGTGCTGAAATATCAATAGTCTTTGTTCCAGCAAAATTTTTCCTAGATGCAGCAAAAGATGCATTAGAATCAGGAATTAAACTACTAGTTGCAATTCCAGAACACGTTCCAATTAGAGATGCGATGGAGGCAATCGAACTTGCAAAGAAAAATGACGCAATAATTATTGGACCAAACACCCCAGGAGTGATTGTACCAGGATTAATCAAAGTAGGAATCATGCCTGCCACACCATTTTCAAAAGGAAAAGTTGCAGTATTATCAAAAAGCGGTACACTACTTTACGAAATTTCTAATAATTTAACCAGCGCAGGATTTGGACAAAATATCACAATAGGAATAGGCGGAGACCCAGTAAATGGTACAAGAATGATTGATGCATTCGATATGGTAAAAGATGACCCAGAACTTGAAGCTATGGTAGTGGTGGGTGAAATCGGAGGAGACTCTGAAGAGATTTTGGCACAACATATCATCGATACGGGTTTCAAGAAACCAATAGTCGGATATATTGCAGGACGTCAAGCACCAAAAGAAAAACGTATGGGACATGCAGGAGCCATAGTCATGGGAAATTATGGTTCTGCTGAATCAAAAATATCCATGTTTGCAAAGGCAAACATTCCGGTTGCAAAAAGACCAGGTGAAGTCGCAGTACTCTTAGCTGGAAAAATGAACAGCTAATAGAATAAATAACAGATTTTTCAAGAATTACTATGCCAGTTGCAGATCCTCTAAAGAAACAGATTGCGCAAAAAGCAAGACTTCATATGAAAATTTGTATTTCATGTGGTGCAAGATTAGATATGAGTGCTACAAGATGTAGAAAATGCAGAAGTACTCAACTAAGATTGAAAAACAGAGCACTGGGAATTAAAAAGTAATTATTTTTTCTTAAACAAACTAGCAAATTTAGATGTCCAATTAGACGGAATTACACCACTACTTTCTTCTAATTTATCCAGAAACTCATATGTCATATCTCGCCCTCCAAATCCAATTAATTTTCTAGTTTTAAGATCATCTAAGAAAAATTCCTTTCCATTTTCAAGTTTTAATATTGCATCATCACTAATATCAAATCCAGAGCCTTTGTCATAGAAACGAATCATTCCACCTTTCTTTAGCTCAAAAAATACGTCATAACTAACCTTAGGACCAAAGACAGAAATCTTCTTTCCTCTTACAATTACATTATCAATAAGATTTAGTGCCAAAATTTCTTGCGCATCTAACAAAACAGTTTCACGTACATCACCTGCAATAATTTTTCCATTCGGTGCTTCCAGTTTAGTAAAATGTTCTTTTATTATTGACATTCCAACACGACCTGTGGGATGTGGTACTTGTTGTCTTATTCCATTTACATTACCACAAACAATATCACCATTATCTACAATAATGTGTGAGCCATTTTCTATATTGTAACCATTTTCTAATGGCTCCATTAGTTTGAATGTTCCTTGTGTTAGATGTATTATCGTTTTCGAATCATCACCATCTAAAAAATAAGGACTAGTCATGCTGCCCCACATGAATACATGGTTCGGGTATGAAATTTTTCCAGCCCAGAATTTTCCCTTAAGCGATAAAGCACCGGTAGGTTTTCGCTCAATTTCTACTTGTCCCAATTCATTTGAACCAAATAATCTAATTCCGGTAGCATCAGTTCTTGTTAATGCATCAATCCATTCTTGCGCAACTTTAATTTCTCTTGCAACATCATTAGACAATAATGTATTTTGACGAAGACGCTCTTCTTCGTCTGTACCCCAAAAGAATTTCGATCTGCGTTTTTTTTCATCAAGAGAATCAGGGAATTTTTTTCCTGATTTAAGATCCTCAAACGCTTGTTTGATTATAATGAATTCTTCATCCTGACCGCCCCTATCTGCATGATGTGTTAATGCAAGATTTCTAAATGCAGTACGAATTTCATTTCGTGATGCATTTTCAGGCACACCTAAAATCTCATAATTACTTTTTACCATAATAACTCACTCATCTCTTAGAATATCTATAAGTTGTGTGATTTTCTAGAAAAATTTCGTATAGATGAAGAATAATGCAAATCCTGTTAAAAATACAATACCAGACATACTGAGTCCTTTTATCCATACAGAAGGTTGTGAATTTTTAGGTAGAAATTTACCTATTACTAATTTATGATTTAGTATTGCAATTATTGGCGCAACCAAAAAAGATAATGTTGTTGCAAAATCGACTAACTCTTTTAATTTATCTCCAAACTGCATTATAATTAAAATTGAGCCAATTGCAAGTATGCAAACGATACCAACGTATGATTTTCTTGAATCATCAGATTCATTATTTCGTAACAATTGTATTATTTTTTGAAATGAGCGAGAATAACCATCAAAAACTGCAAGAATTGTTCCAAACATCACACTAAATGCAGATGCTGCAATTATGATATAGCTCCACTGACCAATCGTATTAGCAAACATTGTAACAATTTTGTGTGCAAATAATGAATTGTTATTGGGCAGAGAATCTCCCGACCCAAAGAAAACTAACGTCCCTAGTCCCAGAAAGAAAATAGCTAATAATGATGTGATAAAATAACCAATTCGAAATTCAGTCAGAGTTTCCTTCAGTTTTGGTCTATAACCTGTCTGCTTGATACGTGCAATGGTCCATAAACTATTCCAGCTAGAAAGATCTATCGCAGTAGGCATCCAACCCATTAATGCAATTAAGAAAAATATTCCGGAATCATCCCATAATTCACGAGGAAGAAAATTCTCTGAAGGTTCAACAGGTCCATTAACAAATGCCAAAATGAATGCAACAGCTGTAGAAATAATCAATACAAACCCGATTATCTTAATTATTCCATCTAGTGTTCCAAATTTTCCAACACATAAAATGAATCCACAAACTGCAAATAAAATAACCATAGTCCACATTCCCAAAAATTCAATTTGAAATAAATTTTCAAAAAATCCAGCAGTTACAAATCCCACAGCGGCGGTAACAAAAAACATAGAACCTAAAGTTATTCCTAAATACAAAAAAAGGAATTTCCGTCCTAATTTGTCATAACCGTCAATAATACTTGTACCCGTGACATTGGCATATCTGGACCCATGTTCAAAAAAAGGATATTTCATGACATTTGCTAAAATTACAAATCCTAAAATTACAAAACCAAATTCGGCACCTGCACGTGTTGACTGTACAAGATGGGATACGCCAATTGCAGTACAAGCAAAAAGTATTCCAGGACCAAAAGTTTTCCTATACCGATAGAAAACATTAGACATATCTAAAATTCTGATATTAATTACTTAAAGTATGAGTTATTTTTTTCGTTCTTTTATTCTACGTTCCATTCGAAGTTTACCTTCATCAAAACGCTTTTGATCATCAGGATTATCAATACGTAATGTTGGGACCGTAGTAGGTTTACCGTTATCATCTAATGCAACAAATGTAACATATGCATTTCCAGTATGAACACGAGTTCCCTTTGCAATATCTTCAGCTTCAACGTTTACTTCAATCTCCATAGATGATTTTTGAACATAATTTACACGTGCATTTACAAATAAAACATTCCCAACAAATACAGGTTTTAAGAAGCTTATCTTATCCATACTAACAGTTACAGCATTCGTCTGACTATAACGCTGTGCAACAATTCCTGCAACCATGTCTATGTGTTTTAAAATTGCACCACCAAAGACGTTCCCAGCAGGATTTGCATCAGAAGGAAACATTCTGATAATTACTTCAGCTTTTGAATCATTAGGAGTTTTTTCCATTTTAGTTTTATAGAAATAGTTATGATTAAAGGTTATTTTTCTAAGCTAGAACTAATTCTAGCCGTAAATTAGACAATGTTCACAATCACAATTAGGTTGTTCTTTAGATTTGAAAAGACATTTTTTGTGTTGACCCGCCTGACATTGAACACAAATTTTTTCCAAATTATCAACACTAGTGTATTTTTTTGACTGATCAAAGCCAAAACCACCATCTTGCGGACCAACCATAAGAAACGTATTACAAACTACTATTTAGATTACTTGAACGCCATTCCAAAAAGCAACTCTTCCTTTAATTTTTTCAGCCTCTTTACTTGGAACAGGATAATACCATGCGCAATCTGTATTTGTTTTTCCATTTACAGTGACAGAGTAGTAGCTTGCCATTCCTTTCCACGGACATGATGTGCTAGTTGCGGTTTTACTAAAAAATTCATTTTTTATGGAGTTTTCTGGGAAATAGTGATTTCCGTCAACCACTACAGTATCATCACTTTCGGCAATTACTTCATCATTCCATATCGCTTTCATTACTTTTGATATGATTTTAGATAATTTATGGATATCCTGTCTTGCAGTTATTTTAGAATTATTTGTTTTTTGGCATCATTTGCAGACATTACATCAAATGTGTAGAGAGGAAATTCCTTTTTATAAAATTTGGAAAAAGATAAGGCAACATCACGATTTTTGAAATTTGTTCTAATTCCACTTAATTGAGCCCGGTTTCCATAGACATCAAAAACAACTATAGTGAATGTTTTAGATTCAATCTTAATCCCTTTTTTTAGAAGTAATGCAAAAAATACAACAAAAAATCCGAGAGTCATTATACTTCCCAATAAAATAATTATTGAAAATCCAGGAGTTTTTAGATCATTTACCATACTAATTCTTCAGCTTAAGTCGCTCTTGAAGTTTTTCAATAAATCCACCAAGAATCAAACCTAATGTGAGCCAGTAAACGGTTACTGCCACAAATGATGCACCTCTAAATCCATCAACTAGTTCCATAGGTGCAGTTATCTCATCAGGATTTTCCGGCATTAAGAAAAATACAGCACTGATGAATACAGCATATCCTGCAAATGCAAGAATTTTTTTATTTTGTAACTTTTTGTAAACTTGATAAAATGCAACAGCCCCTAATCCTGAAATTGCTATAAAGGATAGGAAAAGAATTGAGCGTAAGACTACAGTTTCAGTTTCTCCTACAGTAGGAGGATTTGCAGGATATTTCAAGAAAGGGATTACAAATATTGTAAACCACATCAATCCGGATAAAACAAGTGTTTTTTTAATATTATTTCCTTCAGGCAATACTTTTCTTGCAAATAGAAACACAATTCCAACTAACGCTGCAATAGATGTTCCAAGTATTGCACCAGCTAAAACTTGACCACCCTTTTGCCAGACACGATACGAATTGTATTCTACCCAAAATTCAGGAGTGTCTTCTTCTTCACCAATTGCAAAGAGAGTCTGATTTTCAATTCCAATTGCCTGATCAAGGTATGGTTCTACTATTGCAAGATTAATTCCGCCATGAATTATTCCTGCAAAGCATCCAGAAACTAATACTATGATTATGAATAGACCGGTTTTCATTATTAACAATCGGCGTAATTCATAATAAAACTTTATCGTAATTAATTCTAATTTTTTAGAATTATTCAATGGATCCGGCGAGACTTGAACTCGCGACCTCTGCAGTGTGAGTGCAGCATCCAAACCAGGCTAGACGACGGATCCAAGATTATTTTTGAAATTGTGTTATTTAGACGTTAAATTATTTTCAAAAGATATAGAAACAGTTCATTTTGAATTAAACTGTGCAAAATTACAAAAAAGGTATATGGGATCTTGATGATTTGGTCAAGAATCCAACTAGACAGACATTTGATAAGAAAATTAAAGAGATACAAAGACAGTCTGAAAAATTTGCAAAAAATAAATCTCAATTAAAACCAAATATGTCATCTAAGAAATTTTTACATCTACTACATGAAATTGAAGATATAACAGAAAAAGCAAGTAAAGTTGGAGGGTATGCAGGATTAAAGTTTTCAGAAAATACCCAATCAGATGAGGCAACAGCACTACTAAATAGAATTTCTCAATTTGGCTCAACCATTGAAAATAAAATGCTATTTTTTGATTTATGGTGGAAAAAACAGGTAGATGAGAAAAATGCAAAGAGATTGATTAAAGATGCAGGTGAATTATCAGATTACTTACGATATAAGAGACTAGTAGCAAAATATGCATTAACAGAGCCTGAAGAAAAAATTATCAATACTTTGGATGTTACAGGAATTTCTGCACTAGTGAAAATTTATGATAAAATAACAAATGCATTTACCTATACTGTAAGTGTTAATGGCAAAAAAAAGACAATGGGAAGAGAGCAGCTTACAACACTTGTTAGAAATAAAAATCCAAAAATTAGAGAGGCAGCTTACAAATCACTATTAACAAAATACCAAGATAATAAAGGAGTAATTGGTCAGATTTATCAAAATATTGTATTGAATTGGAAAAATGAAGGAATGGATATGAGAGGATTTAAGAATCCAATTTCAATTCAAAACATTTCAAATGATGTGGATGATAAAACAATAGAGGTTATGCTAGAGGTGTGTAAAAAAAACGCACCTGTATTTCAAAAATATTTCCAACAAAAAGCAAAACGTGTAGGAGTAAAGAAACTTAGGAGATATGATTTGTATGCACCATCAAAAAAGAGTGCAGCAGAAAAAAATTACACATTTGATCAAGGAACAAAACTTGTTCTTGATTCTCTTAATAGATTCAGTCCAAAAATTGCAGAATATGCATCACGGGTTTTTAATGAAAATCACATAGACTATTCATTACGACATGGAAAAAGAGATGGGGCATTCTGTAGTACTCCACTTCCATACATCACACCATTTGTTTTGATTAATTATACAGGAAAATCAAGAGATGTGTTTACACTAGCTCATGAAATTGGACATGCAGTGCACAGTGTTGCAGCATCTGATAAATCAATTCTAGTTTCAGATGCACCATTACCTCTTGCAGAAACTGCATCTACATATTCAGAATTATTACTCTACGATAACATTTCAAATCAAATCTCAGATGGTGAAAAAGCCAGTATGCTTTCAGATAAGATAGATGATTTCTATGCAACAATTGGAAGACAATCATTTTTCACATTATTTGAAATTGAAGCCCACAACCAAATTGCAAACTCCATAACAGTTGATGACATATCAAATATCTATAGAAAAAATCTAAAAGAACAATTTGGAAATTCAGTAGATATTTCAGATGATTTTGGAATAGAATGGAGTTGTATTCCACATTTTTACCATTCACCATTTTACTGCTATTCTTATTCATTTGGCAATTTACTTGCAGTGTCATTATTCCAGACATACAAAAATGAAGGAGATGATTTTGTCTCAACATACACAGATATTTTATCTGCAGGTGGTTCACAAAAACCAGAAAAACTGCTAAAAGAACACGGACTGGATATTTCTAAAGCAAAATTCTGGCAGAGTGGATTTGATTATATCAAAAAACAAGTAGACGATCTGGCCAAATTATAATTAATTGAAATTCCTGCAGAGTAGATTCAATTATATCAAAAAGTGATAGGACTATCTAAATTATAATTAAAATGTGGGGCTGGCAGCCCGAGCCATCGGACTGCCAGCGTGTTCCCCAACGGTTTGAATTCGATGTCAATTATGCAAAATTTGATTAGTGATTTAAACGTTATAGCATGAAGCAGTAAACTAAATAAAATAATACAAGTTTCATGTTTCATGCAAAGAAAATTACTTCCACTTGGAGTTATTTTTGGGATAATGCTCATGATGCCATTTGCAAGCGGACAGTTGTTTGAAAAGGCCACATTTCAAGAAAGTGCACTTGTAATTTATGATCAACAATATTCAAATTCAATAATAACCTCAATCGGACTAGAAACTACAGATAATCAAGAAATAAAATTTACAGATGAATTAATCCAAAAAATAAATGATAATGAGAAAATTAGAGCGGTGGTATTTACAAATGCAGGAGAATGTGTGATAGGCGTAACAAGTGAGGAACAATGTATAATGATTAATTTTGATTATCAACAATTGAAAGGTGATGGCGGGATCAGAATGGTTCAAGATTCTGCAAGAGAGATGGGAAATGAAATAATTAATGACTTAAATCAAATATTAGGAGTAGAAAGTGAATTTCATTCCACATTCATACATACAGTAGATGATGCAAATCTATTACTAGAAACATCAGGTGTAATTTCTGGAAGAGGCGCAGTTTCAGCCACATTTATCATGCCAAAACAATCAACTGATTTCTTATTTACAGACTTGGCAGGGAAATTAATCAGTAAAGAAATTAGAGATGGACAAGGTTTCTATGATATTTCAAAAAAATTATCAAAAAATGATGAATCAATAATTTCCATTAGCATTATAAAAACTGGAGATGAAAATTTATTCATTTTCAAGGTGACAAACGAAATGAAAGAAGTAGCTGATGAAATTTCAAGAATTAACGTACTAGAAAACTTTGGAGTAAACGAAATTTCACGCTCAGATGTATTTGATGGAAAAAATGTTCCGCTAAATTCAGTCATTCATTTAGTAGTAATTCCAAGTGAACCTGCAAAAATAGATACAATAGCAACACATGCAATAACTGATTTAACCACATTAGAGAATATTTCAAAAAGAGGTTGGTTCTTTAGCTCTCCTGCAGGAAACTCAATTGATGCAAAATTCCTATTTGGTCAAAGTAAAGTTATTCCTCAAGATGAATTAAGAGTAGAGATAGGATCATGGGATGGTAACAGCGAACTGTCATTTTATTCAGTAGAAGACATTCCACAGAATGATGACGAATACCAATCAATAGAAGACTTTGGAAAGAAAGAATCCGGAGATGATCAATCTCAATACGTGGTGCTTGCAATCATAATTGTAATAGGTATTGGTGCTGCAATATTTTATCTAAAAGGATACAAACCAAAACGTTAGAGAATTAAACAGGCTGCAGAAAATACCGTGGTCCACTTTCCAGATTTGTCACCTTTAGCAGTCATGGTAATATTTTGAGATTTGTAAATTTTTCCAGAAATCGACCATTGTTGTCTTTTTTCATCCCAGCTTTTATCAATATCAAAAGGTATTCCAAGTGATGATGCAAGCATTTGTGCGGCAATATCTTCAGCGTAATCACCTGCTTGTTTTTCATTTTGTCCAAATGCATCATATTCGGATAAGTAGCCATATCTAGTACGATCTTTTGGTAATGCCAAACCAACAGATGCAGAGATCATTCTATGAGGTTCATTTGTTTGATTTCTAGAATAAATTGTAAAAAGAATTTGTCCAGGTTTAATCTTCTTCAAACCTTCCTTTTTAGGAATGAGTTTTGCTTTTGGCGGAAATATACTAGAGATTAAAACGATGTTTGTTCCAGCAATTCCTGCATCACGTAGTGCATATTCAAAACTTGTGAGTTTATCTTCATGAACACCAATACCTCGTGTAAGAAATAACTCCTTAGCAACTAAATCAATCATTCTTCGGATAATTTTATTGTGTGATTTATAGTTTGATTTTCTTTAAAGAATTAAGAATTTCTTGTCCATGAGATGCTACATTAATCTCTCTCATTACATCTTGTATTATTCCATTTTTATCAATTACAAAGGTACTCCGTTTAGCAAGACCGGTGATGTTGGTTCCGGCGTATTTCTTACAAGCGATTTTCTTTGGATCACTTAGATGTACATATGGAATTTCATATTCCTTGATAAAATCAGACTGAGAATCTACAGAATCTACAGATATGGCAAACACAACAGTTTCAGTTGCAATGATTTCAGAATAAACTGAAATCACACTTTTTGCCATCTCAAAGACTTTTTTTGAAGGACATGCAAAGAGATGATTTTTTGGGTAAAAACACAATACTACGTTTTTTGAATTTTTGTATGAACTTAATCTAATGGTTGTTCCATCATGTGCCAATAATTCAAAGTCTTCAGCCATATCGCCTTTTTGAAGAGTCATGTATTCCATTGGAAGGGGTTATTTATGAAAGTGTGCACTTTGATTACATTGGACCTTTCATTTCTTGATTCAGATGTATTTCTTATCGGATATTATGTACTAACAGTAGGAGCAAGTCTTCTTTTAATCAAGGATACAAAGAAACGAATTTTAGATCTTAAATCAGGTATCGGCTCAATCAAATATGCACCAATAGCTTTTGGAATTTTAGTAGTATACGTTTTGTTTGTGTTTGAATATGTTGATCAAATACCAATACTAAACTGGAGTTGGCTTGGATATAATATTGCGTTTGGGCCATTTGCAGACCAAGGCATGTTAGGAATAATTCCATTTATTCCATTGTTGCTTTACATGTTTTTACATATCAATTATTTTGAAGAATTTTACTTTAGAAAATCAAAAAAAATGGTCTTAGTATGGGCATTAATCCACATCGGAATGGGCATAAAGATACACATGGCATTGGTTTTGATACCAATTGGATTTGTATTCAAGTATATTTATGATAAAAAAGGAATAAAGCATTCTTACGCAATGCATTTTGCGACAAATATTTTGGTTGTGGGAATGTTATTTCTTTCGTTTGTACTTTGAATCTTTTCTTGGATCAATTTTTCTAACTTGTGTCAAGTATAGGTATGCCATGAATGCACCTAAGAATAGATTAACTACACCTAAAACAACAATCATGAAATTATTCATTGAACCAGAATCATCAATACTACCTCGGAACAAACCAAATCCAATACCCCATAGACCCACCCCAGTGAATACTAATATGAGAATTTTGAGTTTCTTTGGCTGAACGTATTTTAATTTCAATAATCAAACCAGAGTTTAGAAGTTATTAAATTATGAGTATGGAGATAGTTATGCGAAACTAGTTTGAGTAAATTAATAGAAAGATCTTACGATTAGAACTGAATTTTTGAGCCATATTTTCCCTGCAGGTCATCATACAATTTTTTTCGCTCAGACTTTATTGTTTTAGATTCATCATACATTTTTGTGAAGAAACATGCCAAGACACGTTCATTATTTTCATCAAAAAATCTTACACTGTAACTAATTCTTTCTGGTTTTTGTTCTGCTACAAATTCAGCATTTTTTATCATTTCATTGTTAACATGCATGTGACACGGACCGTCATTTTCTCCAATAGTTATCCATTGTTCCTTTTGTCTTATTGAAAGAGAATTACTTCTCATTTCTATTGTAGCACCATTACTCTTGACTATCATTAAAACATCATCAACCTTAACAATATCAGAGAGGAGATCTTTCAACATAGATTTTGTATGCATTAATCGTTAGTTAAGATTTTCTAGTAGATATTTCATAATATCTTAACATTTTAGGATAACAAAAATTAGCTAGTTTAATGAGGAGATTATATGAGATTATATCGCTTCGCGTTTGTTCTTCTAATCGTTAGTGTGGTAGCATTGTTGTATTTTGGATTAAGATAAAAAAAGATGATCAAAGTATGACTTGTTAAAACAGCCATAGTTAGCAAACTTAACATTTTAAAACAGCAAATTTGTAAAAAATGCAGTGCCAATGTAGCTCAGCCTGGTTAGAGCAATTGATTTGTAATCAATAGGTCGAGAGTTCAAATCTCTCCATTGGCTTTCTTAGTTTAGAAATAATGAATTTTCATATGAGTTTGATGTACCGTCTCATATGGAGTAATATGACCACAATGAGGGCAAGAGAATAATCCTTCTGAAGATTGTTTTGCATCACGTTCAATTGTTTTACCAGCAATAGATTCTATTGATATTATGTCACCTCGAGAAATTACAGCAAAGTTACGTTGTTCACCAATTGAATCCAAAAATCGTTTGATGGATGTGACCACCTCGTTTGTATCAATGACACCTTCTTCTTCTATAGGAGACAAAATAAATTCATGATATTTGATATTAGGGATTGCGGCCACATCATCAGCCACATAAATTAGTAATTCATTTTGAATTGATTCAACTTCATGGCAATCAACTGTAATCATATGATAAATTTTCAATTAGATGATTATAAAAAATTTCACAATTGTTTCATAACAGTAGAAGCTAGATTATAATATCAATTGGAGATTTAGTTATGATATGACTGATCTATACAGATTACTTCCAGAAGAGATGGAGAAATTAGTAATTGATATGGGCTATCAAAGGTACAGAGCAGACCAAATTCTAATGCCACTTTATTTCAAATTTCCTAAAAATATTGCAGACATTAAACAACTTCCAAAGACAATGATTGCAGAATTGGTTGAAGCAGGATATACAATAGGTTCAGCAAAAGAAATTCACAGAGTTACTAGTGAAGATGGAGATACTACGAAATTATTACTTAATCTCACTAACGATAAATCTGTTGAAACTGTTCTCATGCAATATGAATCTGAGAAAGAAGGAGGGCTACCTAGATCAACAGTATGTGTTTCAACTCAGATTGGATGTGCCATGGGATGTACATTTTGTGCAACAGGGCAGATGGGTTTTGAGACAAATCTAAAGGCAGAGCATATTGTGGCACAGGTAGTTCATTTTGAAGAAATTATTGAGCAAAAAAAAGAGCACATTACAAATTTAGTTTTTATGGGAATGGGCGAACCGATGGCAAATTATGATGAAATGATAAGAGCCGTGAAAATTTTAACAGACCCAAGAGGATTTGGTTTGGGACAACGACACATTACAATATCAACAATTGGAATCAAAGAAGGAATTGAAAAATTGGCAAATGAGGATCTTCAGATTGGACTTGCAATATCACTCCATGCACCAAACAATGAATTACGTAAAAAATTGGTTCCTACCGCGACAAAAGATTCTGTTAAAGAGATAATTGATGCAGGACATTATTATTTTAAGAAAACAGGACGGCGTGTGACATTTGAATATGCATTGATGGAAGGAGTTAATGATTCACGGGATGTTGCACACGAATTGGCTGAACTTTTGCGAGGAAATGGATCACATGTGAATTTAATTCCAATAAATCCAACAGCAGGTAATTTCAACCGCCCATCAAAAAGCAGAGTTTTTGAGTTTAAACGAATTTTAAATGAAGCAGGCGTGAATTGTACAATTCGCATTGAGAAAGGAACTGAAATATCTGCTGCATGTGGTCAGCTTAGAACAGATATTGTAAACACAAACTAGATGAAAATTATCATCTTAGGTTTAATCATTACCGCATCCATTCTGATCTTGTATGCAAGTATATCAGATATGATGAATTTTGAAATTCAAAATACAGATAATGAATTAATTGATTCAATCTATTCTGAAAAGGAAATTTTTACAGAAGCACCGTACAGCGGTAACACAAAAGATAAAGCTCAGCATGTAATCATAATAGTAAAAGATTCATGGAAACAAGGATGTGAGATAGATGATTCATGTTTCTTACCCTATGAAAAAATAATTGGCGTAGGTGAGACGATATTATTTGTGAATCAAGATGAATTCGAACATAATGTCAGACTAAGAGGAGACCCAAATTACCTACATTTCCCAACAGATGTCATAAAACAAAATGAATATTTTGTTTACAAATTTCATGAATTAGGAAAATACCAATACCATTGTACACTTCATCCTTGGATGGAAGGTATGATTACCGTTAGATAATCCATCTATTCATAAATTTTCGACAGTTGTACTATATCGTTTTAAATTAGAAATGTTATGATTATGGAATATGATTAGTTACCAGCAATTTGCTGAAAGTAAACCAAAATTACTCATTGCGGTCATTTTGACAACTGTTGCAGCATTATCAGTTCCAGTATTGATGCCTCACATTTATCATGGTGCACACATTTGGCATCTACTTTTACACACATCAGGAATAATTTTGTCAGTATTTTTAGCAATTCTCAGTGTTAATGCATACTATAAGATGAGAACAAAAAAAATGATCATAACTACAATTGCCTTTATGGTCTTTACAGCAGCAGAGATTGTTCAACTTTTAGATGCAACTAAAACTCACGTTTACAATATTTTAGAATCACCATCAGAGATAGCACATTTAATGATGCTTGCAATGATTGGGCTGCTCGCATTAGCTATATTTAGGAGAGATTGAAATTGGCAAACATGGAATCAAGAGAGGAATTAATCATTTCAGAGATCAAAAGAAATCCTGGAATTAGATTTAGAGAAGTAATGGAAAAAATAAACCTCTCAAATGGTGTTTTAAGTTACTATGTCAGAAAATTAGAAAATAATGGAATAATCAAAACTCAGAGAACAACACGAGTTTCAAGATTCTTCATTAATGATATGACACAAGAAGAAACCAAAGTTGTATCACGTCTAAGACAGACAACACCAAAAGCAATCCTCGTATCATTATTAGAAAATGACAGAATGGAGTTTCAAGAAATTGTCTCAAGTGTTGGAAAAGCAAGCGCTACAGTATCATTTTATTTATCAAAATTAGTTAATGATGAAATTGTTAGTTTCAAGAAAGTTAATTTGAAGAAAAATTACTTTATTGTAGAAAAACAAAGAATTTCAAATCTAATTACCGAATATCACCCAGACGTAGTAGAATCTGCATCAGATAACCTTGCAGATATCATGTCTTCACTATAGAATATTCTTAAGATTCAAGTTCAGAATTATGAGAAATAGTTAGTCTAAGAAATTTCTATAGGATCTTAAGCCTCAGTATTCTCAATTGTTTTCATAGAAACAATAGAATCTACTGTATCATTCATGACAACCTCAGATACATCTAAGATGTAATCTAAGATTCGTCTGTTTTGATATATCAAATTTTGATATACGACAGATGCTTCAGAATTTGATTTAGTAGATTTTACCAAGGCGTTTGTCTCATCAATTAGTGCCTCTATTTCTTCAGCATGTTTTTCTGCCTGTGAGTAATTTCTCTCAGATATGAGAATCATGGTTTTATCAAAGAATTCAATCGTTTTTTGATATGTGCTCAAGATGTCTTTTGGGATTTTTGAGATGTTTTTATCCATATCAACAACCAGTTTTGCAATTGTAGTAATATGGTCTGCAATTCTTTCAACACAGTTGATGATTCTTTTGTAGCCGATTGCCTGAGATGTTTTTTCTAATCCCAATGCAGATAAGATGTTGCTATCATCTAAGGCCATAACCAAGTTTCGGGTAAGATAATATGAAAAGCGGTCAATCTCATCATCCATGTGAACGATTTCTTGTGCATATTCAGAATCTCCTTTTTCAATTGCATGCATTGTTTCAGAAAACATGTTTGATGTTGATTTGAACATTCTGTTGAATGCCAACTCTAGTTTCATCTCAGGAGTTGCGGTAAGTACCTTGATTGTTATTGACTCCGAATCAGATTCTATAATTTCTGTTCCTACAAACTTGGTTCGAATTAATTTCATAACCATAGAGCGCACATCTGTTTCAATTTTTGCTCGTGGTGAATTTAATACGATAAAATTGTGCCCAGAGATGTATAATGAGATGATTTTTCGCTTTATTGACTCTACAGAGTCTGTTTTTTTGATTTTAATTTCAGGATATGTTGATGATTCTTCTTGTTTAGTATCGGAAGAGAGTGTTATAGAATTATTTGGATTGTTTACAATTTGCATTGAATCGCCATTTTTTAGATTTAGTCTTTCAATCCATTTTTTTGGAAGTGAGATTACATAAGTAGAGCCTCCGCTAATCTGGATATTTCTACGTTCAATGTTTTTGGTCTTTGTAGACATCATAACTTTTTCAAAAAATACAGAGGATATAAGGGGGCAACATAGTTCCACGTCGTAAAAACAGAGTTATAGAATAAGCTACATAGTTGAGAATTGATGATCAGTTGATCATCATTTTTGGTTTTTTATTTTCTATACAAATAGATTTATGATGTAAGTGCCCAACGCCCCCAGTCCTGCAGCACCTGGAATTGTTATGACCCATGAAAAGATAATTTGTCTACTTACCTTCCACCTTACGGCTCGTATTCTTCGTGCAGACCCTGCACCCATGATAGTACCTGTAATTGCATGAGTTGTACTTGCAGGAATTCCTAATGTTGCAAATACTGCAAGCATTAATCCCCCGCTAGTTTCTGCTGCAAATCCTTGATATGGTTTCAATCTAGTAATCTTAACGCCCAATGTTTTGATTACTTTGTATCCTCCAAAGAACGTGCCTAACCCCATGGCGGCGGCTGCCGCAAATATTACCCATAATGGCATTTCAAGTTCGGGGATTAAATCTGCTGCAAATAAAATTAAAACTATAATTCCCATGGTTTTTTGTCCATCATTTGCTCCATGTGTTAAGGCAAACCATGCTGATGAGATAATTTGTAATCTTCCAAATGTTTTGTTTACAATAGCGGGTTTTCTTCTTGCAAAAAAGAATATGATGAGCCCTGTCACTGCAACTCCAAAAAGCACTCCTCCAATAGGTGCAACAATTATTCCTGTGAAAACTTTGCCTAATCCATCATAAACTAATTTTTCAAATCCTAATCCTGCAATTCCTGCCCCCATTATGCCTCCAATTAATGAATGGCTGTTTGAAATTGGCAGTCCAAAGTATGTGCATAAGGAACTCCATGCAATTGCTCCTACTAATCCTCCAATAATCATGTAAACTGTAATGTCATCGGGACTGACGATTCCTTTTGCTATGGTTGTTGCAACTGCAACTCCAAAAACGAATGGTCCTACAAAGTTTGCAACTGCTGAAATTGCAACTGCATGAATTGGTTTTAAAACACGTGTACCAATTACAGTGGCTACCGAGTTTGCTGAATCATTAAAGCCATTAACAAAATCGAACACCAGAGCGATGGCAATTCCTATAATCGCTATTTCTAACATATTTTTCTCCTAGGTATATTTTAAAACAATATCTTCAATTACATCTGCCACATCAACACATCGGTCTGATGCAGTTTCCATAGTTTCATAGATATCTTTTAGTTTGATTATGTGTATTGCATCATTACTTTCAAAGAGTTCAGTTATTGCAGTTCTGTACAAATCATCAATTTTATGCTCAATTACACTTGTATTTCTACAATGTTCGATCATTGATTTAGGATTCTTGACATTGCTTAATTTTGATACCATGTATTCAACCTCTTTTGTGGCTTTTACCAGTTCTTCTGCCATTTCCAGTGCATGCGGAGGAGATTCAGTAATTTTGTAACTCAAGAATCTCGCACCTATTCCATCCATAAAATCAATAATATCATCTATCTTTGATGCAACTCTTTGCATATCTTCTCTATCTAATGGTGTGATGAAAGTTCTGTTTAGTTCTGAAAAAATATCCCGTGTTAGGACGTCGGCCTCAGTTTCAATTCGTGATACGTCTTTTATTTTTTCAACATTGGTTGGGTCTTGTAATAATTCGTATACAGCTTCAGATGCTTCAACCGCCTTTTTTGCCAAACCATCTAAAATCACTAACAGTTCTTTTTCATTTGATTTTACCCAAGAAAACCATTGTCCCATAACAAATAAAATAAAATTTTGATGTTAAGACTGATCCACGTGTTCTATATGGCAACTATATAGTAGACGTATCACGCGATCAAAAGATTTTGTTTATCAATCATCCATAAGAGTTTGATTTGATAACTTTAGAACAAGATCTTAGAATAACAATTTGATTTATGTTAGAAAAGAAGTTCAAACGAACATGAAACAAATATCTGAAATTGAGAGTGAAGTAGAAGAAGAACTTCCAATTTTCATTTGCGATGCTGACGAACACATGTTGGACCCATTAGAGACTATCAAATATTCACTAAATGAGATTCAGCTCACATATGGCTCTGTAGTGAAAGTTCGAGATGCACCTTAATCATGAAAACAAAAAATACAATACCAGAAAATAAGATTGATGAATTAAAAGCACTCATCGCAAGAAGTATTTTGATTCGCATAGAACAAAAAAAGATTGAAGCAAAATTACACGAGATTGCAAAATATTATGATGAAGAATCACTCAAATCGATTTATGAACCAATTGGAGAATCTATGATGAGTGTAGTGGGATTAGATTTACCAAGAAAACATCCAAAAGAATCACAAAAACCAAAATCCAAATAATTTCTAAAAAAAAGGAAATTAGGAAATTTCCAGTTTGTCTAGTATGTCTTCGATGTCTTGTTCGTCTTTTGCTTCATCAGTTACCAAGTCTAGTGCGAGATGGTATGTTATGTGGTCTTTTCCTTGAGTGCTGCTTGCAAGTTCGTTGTAATGTTCTATTGCAGTTCTTTCGAATTCAAGTGCATATTCTAATGCACTTCGCAATGTAACATGGTTACCAGGTTCCAAGTTTCCTAGTCCAGAAACTTCTGCCCAGTCTTGTGGATTGTCGGTTGCTTTTGCTCCCAACTGATCCAATCTCAATGCAACTTTTTTTGCATGTTCTAACTCGTCGTTAGCACTTTCTGAATAGAAATCACTGTGCAAGAATCCCAATCCTTCTGCATACTGATCAATGTAAAACCAGTAATGAAATGCGGACATTTCTAATGCATATGCTTTTTTTAGCATTTCGATTGTTCCTTCTGCAGCTCCAGCAATTTCAATATTCTTTTTGCCCATAAGCCGATAACGTAATACTAGTATATACGACTGATCTGTTTTGTTAAACGCCGTAGTATAACAGAGTAATATTTTAAAAAAAATTATTTTTCTAAAACATCATATGCTATAATTACAGATCTCTTTTTTTTCTTTGAACCCCATTCATTTTCGGTATGTCCTAAATCAATTGAACCCATGTCCTTGACAAGTGAATCTAGTATATACGACTGATCTGTTTTGTTAAACGCCGTAATATGACACAGAAATTTATTATCCGTAAGATTCGAATTTAACTTCGTAACTACCATCTTCGCGTTTGTTTCTCTCTGTTACAAACTCCTTGTTTCCAAGAAAATCCAAGGTTCCATCAATTGTTCCTTGCCATCCACAAATGTAAAACATGGTATTTTCTTGTGTAATTTTTTCACCAACTAATTCTTCTAATGGAGATATTTGTCCAGGTCTTGCTCTTAGAAATTGTTCTACTCTTCCCACCTGTCCAGTCCAAGAACGATTTAGCCATTCTTGTGGTCTACTAATTGCTGCTCGATATTTGAAATTCCATTTGTCTGCACCTCTATCAATACTTTCAAGTTCTAAATCCGTCAGACGTTCTCTGTAACTTAGTTCATCAACGTAACTTGCTCCGTGTAAAACAACTAGTTCACGCTTATCTCCTACATCATGAAGATGTTGGGCAAAACTAACAAACGGTGCCAATCCGGTTCCACCTCCAATACAGACAATTCTTCGTTTGTCAGGTTCACCGTTTGGTAATTTGTCATTAATTGTAAGAGTGCCATTAGCTTTTCTCCATTGAATTTTATCACCTTCTTTTAGATTAAACATTGCAGTGGTTAATCTTCCAGGATATGGTTTTCTTACCCACCTAATGACAAACTCGATATATTTTTTATTTTCAGGATGAGATGCAATTGAATATGCACGACTGATTACACGATTATTTTCACTTTTTACAGGAAGCCCCAAAGTGAGAAACTGACCTGCTTTGTATTCAGGAAAAGGACCTTCAGGTACCACTCGAAATATAGCTAAATCTTCTCGTAGTAATTGAACATAACTAACAGTAGCGTTTTCCAAATTATTAATTCTCCCACGGAGGAATTACAGAAATGATTGCTTGTATCATTTCATGATAATGTATAGTTGGCTGGGTACTGATTAGTAATAATTTTCCATCATATGGAATTGAAATTAAAGTTACATGTTCATATTCAGTTAGTGTGAGTTTTTCATGACCTAAACGAAATGAAAGATTTTGTGCTTTTCTCCATCTTTCTAATGAATAATTTATTGAAATTTTTATTTCATCATCATCCAAAAGTGGATCTAAATCTTTTTTTTGAACACTGTGTAGTAAATCAGATTTATTATTTACCAAACCTACAAAACGAACACTTTCATTTGAATAAAGTACATCACTACAAAGTTTTTCATAAGATTGTGTAGTTACTATTTCTTCAGCCATTCCCATTCAGGTCTCTCTTCGTAGTCTTTATCGTCATCCATCAGACATCAGGAGTTAGATTTCTTTTTTGACGACTCTAATTTTTCATCAAGACTTAACTTGAATTCTTCTTCATCGGAGTAAGCTTGTTCTGCATGCTCACTGATATCCAAACCAACGTCTTCTTGTTCTGGTTCGACACGTATACCGATAAGATGTTTGATTAACTGTAAAAGTAGCCATGTTCCACCAAAGCCCATAGCAGCAGCTACTGCAATTCCAACACCCTGTATCCAGATTTGATCCAGACTTCCAGAAATGAGCAAGCCGTCAACACCTGCAGGATTAATCAAAGTGCTTGCAAATATTCCAATTCCAAGTGCACCTACAATTCCTGCAATACCGTGTACGGAACTTACATCAAGTGAATCATCAATTTTTAATTTATCTCTAATTAGTACGACTCCTCCGTATGACAAGATACCAATTGCTATTGCAAGAACAAATGCATGTTCTACACTGACAAAGCCTGATGCAGGGGTAATTCCTGCAAGACCGGCAATAGCGCCGTTTATTGTAGCAACAATAGATGGTTTTCCTGTACGCATCCAAGACAATCCAGCCCAGATTAGAGCAGATACAGAGGATGCCAAGTGGGTTACAATTACAGTATTTCCTGCTACACCTCCAGATGCAAGTGCGCTTCCTGCGTTAAATCCGAACCATCCTAGCCATAATAATGAAGATCCTAATACTGCAAGAGGAATGCTGTGAGGGATGTTTATGGCAGGGCCAAATCCTCTTCTTTTTCCAAGTACTAAAGCGGCTGCAAGTGCTGCCATTCCTACAGTAGTGTGAATAACGATACCACCGGCAAAGTCAACTACACCGAGTTCTGCTAACCATCCACCGCCCCAAACCATGTGAACGATTGGGTAATAGATGAGCATTGACCATGCAGATATGAATATGATAAAAGAGCTGAACTTCATTCTTTCAGCGATAGTTCCAGTTAGTAGTAAAGGTGTGATACATGCAAACATCAATTGGAACTTTACAAATAATACACCAGGAATTGTTGGCGCGTACTGTTCAAGAGGTGCATCCCAAGGAATTCCTTTCAAAAATGTCCAATCAAGATTACCAATAATACCCTGTGTTGATGGACCAAATGATAGACTGAATCCGAAGACAAACCACATTACACTTAGGAGTGACATTCCAAAGAAGATCTGCATGAAAATCGAAACCACATTTTTCTTTCGCAAAAGACCCGACTCGAATAATCCAAGTGCCGGGATCATTAACAGAACCAAGCATCCTGCTATTAACATCCATGCTGTGTCTCCGGTATCTATCATTAAAAATTTTGAAAGTTTTTTTCATTTAACAGTTTACCAATTTGGTTATCAGTGATAATCAAAAGATGTACAATTTCTAAATTATTAATTACTTTGACAGATAAAATAATTCATGTTAAAACTTGAAGTCATACTTGCAGAAAACGACGTGATGGAAATCAGTGAAGGATTAAAAGAAATTGACGTTGGCGGACTAACAATTATCAAAGTTAGAGGTCGAGGTGCAAAGACTGAACCTGAAATTCACACATCAAAAGGTATGGAAGTGTTTACACCTCATTTTGGCGACAAATATAGAATGATGGTAGTAGTTCCAGAGTCAAAAGAAGAAAAAACAGTAGACATTATCAAGAAGAATGCAAGAAATGGTAAAATTTTCATCTCACAAATGTTACGGGCAATTGATATCAAATCCGGAAACGAAGGGGAAGAAGTTATCTAAAATGAAATTATCACTTGATAGAAGTAAATTCTCAAAATTAACCAAATTAGACTATCTAAAATGCACAATTATAGGCGTAATAGTCGTAATTCCACCTCTAATTATGATAATGTTGGTGAACTGAGGAACATGAGCCTTAGATTAATAACAAAACGTGGAACCTCAAACAAGATAGTTGAAGATGATATCAGCTACAACTGGGCAGGACAGACATTCAAAGAATATCAATCAAGAAGAACTGCATCAGTCATTTTATCTAAAAGAAATAAAACAGTGATCACCTCAGCAAGAGGAACTGTAACAAAATATTTGGAAAATTCTTCAGAAATTGAGTCATCCAAACCAAAAATGGCATATATTACCACAGAACGTGGAACAAAACGAAGGTTAATCAAAATAAATTGAAACTACAACAAATTACAACTCAAATTAGAAAATCAAAAATCTTTGTTGCTAAACTTGGGTTTGCAGCAGTAGGTATGACCTTACTTGGTCTGTATTTGTTTGCAGATTATATTTAAAAAAAATTACTAAATATCTTCGTAAAGCATTGTTGGATTCTTTAATTGCTTATCTAGGGTTGGAAGATATTTCAAGATACAATAATTAACAAAATCGCTAAATGAACGAATTCTATAGTCAGATTCTAAAATTTCACTATGCTCATCATAGTATTGTTCTAATTTGTACAAGGTTCGCTTTTGAAGTGGAACCAATCTATTACGTTTTGTAGTAAATCTAACAGGAATAGGTTTTTCTTCAGGTTCTACATCAGCCTGGCCTTCAAGAGTGGATAGATCAATACTTTCTTCCATATCAAAGACAAAAATTTTACTCTTGATAGATTGAGGAAGACCTGAATTCTTAGAAATTATCTCTAGGACCGCACGTGCTTCTTTGTCTTGCATAGCCAGTTCAATTTTTGCAAGCATTGTGGATCTAACACCAGTTCCACCAGCACGAGAACCTTTTGATTCACTGATGAATTTACTGTCTTCTAAATTTCGTTTATCGATAATGTCAATACCCAAAGAATCTAATTTTTCACGAAGAACAGGGTAATTTTTTCGGTTGATTATAGCTTCAATCTTCTTCATAATATTTCGCTGAATTATTCTTTATTATACATAATCATTATTTCGAAACTATGGAATATTATATCAAATGCATATCAAATGATTATCACTATAGGCATCAAAAATGACCTCTGGATTTTTATTTCAGCAGAAAATTTTTTCAAATATAGCTAATGGATATTTTAGAATTAATCCAATCGAATCTGCTAACTCCAATCATCCTATTCTTCTTGTTTGGGATTATTGCAGCACGAATAAAATCTGATTTAAAAATTCCTGAAGCAATTTCAGAGTTTTTGCCGATATACCTCCTAGCTGCTATCGGCCTTCATGGAGGAATAGAGATGAGAAAGACGGGTTTTGAGGAGATGTTAGTACCAATGCTAGTTGCAATAGGTCTGTCATTATTATTCACATTGAACCATTATCAAATTCTAAGAAGATTAGGGAAATTCAACATCTTTGATTCATACGCATTAGCATCCACATACGGTGCAGTTGGAGCAGTAACATTCTCAGTAGGATTGTCATTTCTCAAAAACCAAGGAGTTACATCAGAAGGATATTTGGCAGCAATTCTTGCAGTGTTAGAACCGGTAGCATTCATCCTGGCAATATTTTTGACAAATATGGCAGTATCAAAACAAATTCGTACAAAAAAACAGTCATTTTCAGGTGACAAAGTATCTGATATCGACATGGGAATGAAAGAAACTAAAACAAAACTTTCTCAGGTGTTAAAAGAATCAATTACAGGAAAAGCAATAGTAATTTTACTTGGAAGTATTGTAATTGGATACATAATTGGAGAAGAAGGTTTTGAACCAATCAGTATTGTTTTTGATGATCTGTTTACAGGAGCAATAGTAATTTTTATGATTGAGATGGGAATAATTGCAGGACAAAGATTAGAAGATATCAAAAAGGTCGGAGTTTTTCTTACCTCATTTGCAATAATAATGCCAACAATTAATGGAATAATTGGTGTACTAGTTTCAACAGCATTGGGATTAAGTTTAGGCGGGGCAGTTATGTTTGGATTACTTTTGGCTAGTGCATCATTTATTGCAGCACCAGCTGTTTTACGTCATGCAATCCCTCAAGCAAATCCAAGTCTATACATTACATCAGCTTTAGGAATTACATTCCCATACAATATTATCGTGTTACTGCCAATCATGTTCACCGTTTCAACGTGGGTACATGGTGAAGAAGCAATAGACTTATTCAATTACGTTACAAGGGTGTTCATATGAAACTTTATGATGTAAAATTACTTACAATCACCTGTGAGATATTGGCACAAAAAAATGTCATTGATATTTTGAAGAATCATGAAATTACAGGATACACATCTTATGAAGTTGATGGTAATGGAGAAAAGGGACTAAGAGGTCAAGGCATACAATCTGAAAAAAATGTCAAAGTTGAAGTAATTATGCGTGAAGAGAAATTATCAGCAGTAATTGAGGATATATCTAGAACATTATTTCCAGATTTTACCATAATTTTGTACGTTAGTGATGTTGGCGTAGTTAGAACTGAAAAGTTCTAGCAACACTCGGTAGTTGTACAAAGATGTGGGATTTTCTTGCTTGTTTTTGTAACATTTGATATCAAAGTAGATAGTTGTGGGTTTGATATTGCATACATTGCTTTTTTTCCCTCATTACGAGATTTTACAATCCCACAATTTTTTAGAGTTTTAAGGTGATGCGAGATGAGAGGTTGATCTTTTTCTAATTTCTCAACAAAATCATTTACACATAATTCATTATCTTTTTGTAATAATTCTAGTATCTCAAATCTAGTTTCATCACAAATACACTTCAAAAGAGCAGGTCCATTCATATCAATTAATATTTATATCAACATATATTTATATAAATATTATGACTAGAGATGTTCTTTTTGCATGTGTAGAAAATGCAGGTCGTAGTCAGATGGCGGAAGCATTTTTCAAAAAATTCTCAGATGATAAATTTAATGTAATTAGTGCAGGAACAGTTCCTTCAACAAAGATAAATCCAATTGTGGTACAAGTTATGAAAGAAATTGGAATTGACATGGTAAATCAATCTCCAAAGACAATATCTCAATCAATGATTTCTAATTCATTTAAGACAGTTAACATGGGATGTATTGATAAAGAATCATGTCCGGCACTTTTTGTAAAAGATATAGTTGATTGGAATATACCAGACCCTAAAGAAAAAACAATAGAACAGGTCAGAGAAATTCGTGATCAAATAAAATCTGAAGTTTTGAATTTGATTGCCTCAATAGATAATGAGAAATAATGACATATTCAAATTTACAAATTTTTACAGTTGAGTTAATCGGAACGTTCATTCTTGTAATTTTTGCAACAGGTTCAATTGTTTTGGATGCAGAGATGTTTAACGGAGAACTGGGAATTCCATTTGCAGCAGTTGCACCATTCATTGCGTTATTAATTGGAGTTTATTCATTTGGAAAGGTATCACTTGCACATTTCAATCCAGCCGTAACAATTGGATATTATATCACAGGACATATATCAAAAATTCAAATTCTATATTATTTTGCAGCAGAAATAATTGGTGCCATACTAGGCTCTTTGTTTGTTCTAAGTATAATTGGAGATAAAGCAGATTTGGGCGTAAATGCACCAAACTTTGATTTTTCCATGTTTTTGATATTTCCAGTAGAAGTTTTGGCATCTGCAATGCTCATGGGAGTCATCTTTTATGTCGTGTATACAAAAGGCTTGAGAGGATTTAGTGGCGTAGCAATAGGAGGCATTGTAGGATTAGACATTTTATTTTTGGCATTTATCTCAGGCGCATCAATGAATCCAGCCCGTGCGCTTGCTCCAGCATTATTATCAGGAGTAATGGAAAATTTATGGTTATATTGGACAGCCCCATTTGTAGGAACTATAATTGCTGCATTCGCATTTCGTGGTAAGTTTAAAGCTCAGAGATTACAAGAATCTAAATCATAAAAAATCAATAAATATCTGATAAATTAGGCACGATTATGAGAAAAACTATCAGCTGCCACGATGCAGGAAAAGATTGTGAATGGTCTGCAAGCGCACCAACAGAAAATGAATTGATGGTAAAAATCGAAGAACATGTAAAAGCAGAACACAAAGAAATTGAACTTACACCTGAAAATGTGGCAAACATCAAGACGCTCATAAAAGAAATCTAATCAAAATTTTTGAAACTATTCAATAATTTGTGAAAATCTCTCTATCGCAGAAAAGAATTTTTTTCTTTCCGTAGGATTTTTTGCAAATTCAATCATTTCACACATACCAAGATAGTCAAGTATAGAATCGAATTCAGGAATATTCTCCTTTCTTAACAATTGTAATGCATCCATGTTTGTGATTTCTGTTCCGGTAGAAAATCTATTGGAGTAATAGAATCGAATTGATTGAGATAGTTTTTCGTGTGCATCTTTGAAAAGATCCTCATCATACATTTGTTGAGCCTCAGTTAGCATTTCACGGGTTAGATCAACATAGCTGATAGTATAATTATCATTTTTTACTATCATAGGAGTTTGTATAATTGATTTCTTTTTTGGAAGTTTCATCGATATGAATATTGCAACCGCAATAACTCCGATTATCAAAGGAATTATCCATAAGAGATTAGATTCTATTTCATCAGATGGACGTTCTAGTAAAACATTTGTTATTTGTCCATTTTGAAATTCTGCAGATATTGCAGCAGACATATTATCATTTTCATATGGGACCGATAACAAGGTCTCATCATCAGACATAGAAAGTGATGGAGGTTGTTGTGTCAAACCTTCGTTTGATAATTGTTCATCAAAATTTCGAAAGTCAGGATTTTGCTGTAATTGCTGCATTAGTTGTTCTTGCATTTGCATTTGTTCTCTAATTTCATCTCGAAATTGTTCAGTATTTTGCTCAACTAAAAATGGGCGTTCAGTTGGATCAAGAGGAGAATTTTGTAGTTCAGCTGCCATCTGATATTCACGTAATAATTCATCAGCCTGTTGGAGAAGTTCTTGCTCCTGAGGTGTCAAATTTGTGCCTGATTGTTGACCATTTTGAGGACTATTTTGTTGTGCACCGTTTTGTTGTGCACCGTTTTGTTGTGCACCGTTTTGTTGTGCACCGTTTTGAGATGATGAACTAGATTGACTCTGCATTGTAAGATTCTCTTGGAATAAATTATCATATCGTGGATTCATTGAGATGTAAACATCATCACATGAAAAATCAACAGAATTTGTGAATCCAGTGTTTTCCCCATCATCAAGTAATAAACCATATTTTTCAAAAAATATTTCAATTTGATCAAAAGTTTCAGGATGTTCAAATTCAACTAATGCCGGAAGCATAACATATCTCCCTAGATCAGCAATCTGAACGGGAGAATATGGAATTACTAAAATATGATTTGTAAACAATGTTTGAGGTTTGCATGTTTCATCTATTTTTAAAAAATTTGCACTAGCATAACTTGAAACTGAAACATTAACAGGAGTGCCAGAATCATTTATCAATACATGTTGCATAAAAACAGAATTCTCAGCTTCATTTACACTTTGAATGATAAAACCAGAATCAGTAGTTAATACTTCAGGGGTTTTAGCTGCTACAAATCCCCCTCCAGCAAATGCAGGTAAACCAAATAGAGGAATTAGCCCCATTATGATGAAGAGATAAAATAATTTTCTCACAGTTATATCACTATTCTATATTTGCCGTATACAATGTAAATATTAGCAGCTAAAACGGCTACGGCTGCAATGAAAAACCAGTCCTTTATGCTCACTTGTTCTAATTCTCTATCAATATCATCAGTGATTTGTTCAAAAATTTCATTCAAACTATCATTGTCAACAGATTTGTAATATTTTCCATTTGCAGCAGTTGCAATAGCAATCAATTCCTCTTCGTTTAATTCTGCATACAAAGGATTTCCATAGATGTTTGTTCCAAGTAATACAGGTTCATCAGAGCCCATGCCAATTGTATGAATTTGAATTTTTTTCTGCAATGCATATTGTACGGCTTCATTTGGTGTTACAATACCAGCATTATGATCACCATCACTTAGCAAAATTACTACTTTTTTCTTGTTAGGAATGGAATTTGCCATATCTACGCCTAATACAAGACCATCACCGATTGCGGTAGCACCATCTCTTTGTCGAATTGACTGTAAATCGTTAATGGTTTTTTCTTTGAATGGGGTCAGATATGAAACAGTTGTTGCGCCAGACTCGAATAAAATGATTCCAGTATGATCATTTGGTTCAAGATTATCTATTAGAATCTCAGCTGCATTTTTTGCAGATTCCAATCTAGTAGGTGGATAGTCAGTTGCAGCCATACTTCCAGAGCCATCAAGAACCAATACAACATTCACTCCTTCTTGAATATTTTCAAGCGGCATTCTTGGATCTGCAAGACCAATTATGATTAGACCTACAGCGACAAGTATGAGTATGAATGGAAGGTGTTTTCGTAATTGCGATTGTGATGAAACAGAATTTTTTACAAGCTGTAGATTACTGAATTTTAGTGAATTTGATTTCTTTGTTTTTGTATAAAATCTATACAGATAATAAAATCCAGGCAATATTAAAAGTGCAAATAAAACATACCAATAACCAAATTCATAATCCATATTTATCGCCTCATACGTTGGTTAAAGAATTGTCTTAACGCAACATCAAATGGAACTTGTTCTGAAACATTTACCATTTCTACTTTTAATTTTGTAATATCATTTTTGATTTTTTCGCTATTTTCTAATGAGTTTTTTGTAAATGCATCCCTAAATGATGCATCAGAAGTATTGACCATTAATTGTTCACCAGATTCAATATCTTCTAGCATTGTATAGCCAATATCAGGTAACTCAGATTCACGTATGTCAGATAGATTTACTAAAATTACATCATGACGATTTTTAAGAAATTTTAATGGACGTAAAAAGTTCGGTGATATGTAATCAGATATTATGAATACTACACTTTGTTGGCCTAAAATGCGATGTAATTGTAGTAATGAAGATTGGATATCAGTTTGTGTACTTTTTGGTTTGTATGCAAGTAATGTTCGAAGTAATGATAAACTGTGTTTTCTACCTTTTCTTGCAGGAACAAATTGTTCTAGTTTATTGGTAAATATTCCAAGTCCAACATTATCATTATTTTTCATTGCAGAAAATATGATTGATGCTGCAACTTCATGTCCTATCGATTTTTTACTTTTCATAAACCCAAAGTCATTACTTGCCGAATAATCAAATATCACATACACACGTAAGTCACGCTCTTCAACGAACTCTTTTACATGTAATTTGTTAGTACGTGCAGTGACATTCCAGTCAATATGTCTTACATCATCACCCAAAACATATTCTCTAACTTCAGAAAATTCTATTCCTCTCCCACGAATTTTTGATTTGTAGCTTCCTGCCATCATACCATCCACTAATCCTTTGGTTTTGATTTCTAATTCACGAATGCGTTTTAGTAGATCTTTAATTTCAGACAATTGAGTTCTATGGTGCACGGACTTTTTCCAATATTTTATCAATTAGAGCATCAGAAGTATTACCTTCAGCTTCTGCCTCAAATGTTAGGATAATTCTATGTCGTAAGACATCATGTGCAATTGATTTAATGTCATCAGGTATGACAAAACCCCGTCCTGCAAGTAATGCATTTGCTTTTGCTGCTAAAATTAACCAGATTGATGCACGAGGAGAGGCACCAAATTCTATCATATCGCCTAGTTCAAGATCATAATTTTTTGGATTTCGTGTGGCATCCACAATACTCGATACATATTCTTCAATTTTTTCATCTGCATAGATTTTTTGGACAAATTTTTGTATCTCAAGTACTACATCCTTTGATACAATATTTTCTGCAGAGGGTTTACTTTCTTGTGTATTTCGCTGAATGATTAGTTTTTCATCTTCTTTAGACGGGTAGTTGATAATTAATTTTAATGCAAATCTATCAATTTGAGCTTCAGGTAATCTGTATGTTCCTTCACTTTCAATTGGATTTTGTGTTGCAAGAACTAAAAATGGTTTTTCAATTTCAAATGTATCACCGTGTATACTTACTTGTCGTTCTTGCATTGCTTCAAGTAATGCAGATTGAACTTTAGGAGGTGCGCGATTAATTTCATCAGCGAGTATTAGATTACTAAAAACAGGTCCTTTCTCAGTTACAAATTTTTCATTTTTGTTATCATAAATTTTTGTTCCAGTGATATCAGCAGGAAGTAAATCAGGAGTGAACTGTATTCGGCAAAAATTTGCACCGAGTGTTTTTGACAATGTATCAACCATTTTGGTTTTAGCTAAACCAGGTACACCCTCTAATAGAACATGTCCGTCAGCCATCATTGCAATTACTAATTTTTTAATTACTTCTTCTTGTCCTACTATGACTTTTTGAACTTCATCTACAATTGTCATTATTTGTTTGGAGTAATTCTTTGATTGTTCAGTTAATGTTTGAATTTCAGGATTAGCAGAGTGGTATGATGATTCAACAGTCATAAGATTCAATCTAATTTTGAATTATGAATATAATAATGATCACAATAGATCTATCATTGTACTATTTCAAAAATTCAATTTTATCATAAAAAATAACATCAATATTATTAATCATAGATTATCATAAACTAATATGATGCTGAAATTAACAATTAAGGATATTTTGAAACAGCGAACGTTTGGAATGATTGCTGTGATTTCAGGAGTGAGTGTAGGGACATTATACTATTTCCTCACATTGGAAATGGGATTAGCCCACATGTCAGCAGAAATTGAATTATTGCCAATGTATATGGCAGCATCAATTACATTGACAGCAGTAGTGGCAGTATTAGCAGGAATAAACATCGCACTGGTCGCTTACAATATTAAGACACAACGAAGTAAAAATATGAAAAATGGTACAAGTGCAATATTAGGAGGCGCGCTAACAGCATTTACTCCTGGTTGTCCTGCATGTACAACATCATTATCAGCAGTTTTAGGAATTGTAGGAGGACTTGCCATATTCCCATTGCAAGGATTAGAATTGAAATTCATATCTATCGGAGCACTAACATTTTCAATTTGGTGGGCCATGCGTAACATTAACAACGCTACATGCTGTGTAATGAAAGAATAGTCATAAAACCAAATATATTCAAAAAATTTCAACTATTACATGACACTTGAAGAACCATCTCAGAATTTTCTTTTAGACTCATTTAATGAGACAAGAAATACAACATTGCAATTAGTAAAAAACTTAGAAAGAGATGATTTTGGTGTACAAACTGCAGTTTTCATGAGCCCACCAAAATGGCACATTGGACATGTAAGTTGGTTAAATGAAATAGTCTTAAGCAAAACACAACCTAATTATGAATTTGTTTCAGATGAACTTTCTGAATATCTAAATTCATACTATAATCAATTTGGTAAACCATATGATAAATCAAAACGAGGAGTAATGTCAAGACCAACTGTAGATGAAATTCTACAATACTTTGATATTATAACAAATAAGGTTAGAGATGTTATCAGTAAACCCTTAGAAAAAGAAACTGCGTATCTTTTCACAATGGCAATCAATCATGAATGTCAACATCAAGAACTTTTAGTTTATGATTTACAACATCTGCTAGGAGATCAATATAGACCAGCTAAAATAAACGAACCAGTAGCATCATCAAATAAAGAAAAGAAAGCTATCAAAGTGGACGGAGGGCTATACAATTTAGGATATTCAGGAAACGATTATTGTTATGATATTGAACTTCCAGAACATAAAACGTATCTAAATGATTATCAGATTGATAATTTTTTGACAAGTAATTCAGAATATTTGGAATTTATGAATGATGGAGGATATGAAAATTATTCATTTTGGCTTTCAGATGGATGGGACGCAGTAAAGAAAAATGAATGGAAAGCCCCAATGTACTGGGAAAAAGATGGAGATGACTGGATTACAAGAGATTTTGCAGGAAAACGAAAAATTAATCCAAATGAACCTGTATGTCACGTAAGCTTCTATGAAGCATCAGCATACTGTAAGTGGGCAAATAAAAGACTACCAACAGAGGCAGAATGGGAAAAAGCTGCACTTTGGAATAATGAAAAAGAAATCAAGACGATTTTCCCATGGGGAAATGAAAAACCTACAGAATCACATGCAAATTTGTTAGAATCAAATATTTGGAACTGCAGTAATGTGGGTGCCTATGAGAATGGAAAAAGCAACTACGGATGTTATCAAATGATAGGAGATGTTTGGGAATGGACATCATCAGAGTTTATCGGATACCCAGGATTCAAAAGTGGATTCGATGAATATAATGACAAGTGGTTTACAAATCAAAAAGTTTTACGTGGAGGATCTTTTGGAACACCATCAAAATCAATTAGAGGATCTTACAGAAATTTTTTCAGATTAGATGAGAGATGGTTAATTTCTGGATTCAGATGCGTAGAAGATATTTAGAGTTTTTTTGCTAAAACGAGTGAATAGTAGTTTTTAGAATCAAACCAAATCTCTAACTTTTCAAAATTACATTCTTTCAATAAAGAATCTATTTGGGAGATGGAAAATTTGTGTGAGTTTTCAGTATGAATTAACTCATCTTTTGAAAGAGTTACAGATAGATCAGATTTTGGAATTTTTATGGATTGATCAGATAATGAACGAAGATACATCTCAACACGACCTTTTTCTTCATCATAAATTGCATGATGTTCAAAATTTTCTAAATCAAAATCTGCGCCCAATTCATCATTAATTCTTTTCAAGACATTTAGATTGAATTTTGCAGTTATATTTTGAGAATCATTGTATGCATTGTGTAATACCTGTTGATCTTTTTTCAGGTCTAGTCCAATTAGAAATAGATCATCAGATTTCATAAGATTGTTAATTTTTTGAAGAAATTTCATTCCTTCATTTTCATTAAAGTTTCCAAAGCTTGAACCAAGAAAAGTGATTAGATTTGGCTTGTCATCATAATGTTCAATGAAATCAAGGCCATTTTCAAAAGTATCCACCACACCAGTTACTGTAAGATTCTCATAATCCATGCAAAGATTTTTGGCACTTTGATCTAAAATTTCTGAAATATCTATTGGGAAATATTGTAAATGTGTTTGAGATTTGAATAAAATATCAATTAAAAGACGAGTCTTTACAGAAGAACCGCTTCCTAACTCTACTAGATGAAATTCGTTTGAAAGGTATGGGAGTAATTTTTTCTCAAGTGTTTGTAGAATTTCTGTTTCAGAATTGTAAGGATAGTATTCCGGAAGAGAACATATTTCATCGAATAGTTTGGAACCATTTTCATCATAGAAAAATTTTGGGCTAATTGATTTTTTTGGTTCCTTGAGTGTCTTACGAAGTTCTTCGGCAAAGGTTACAGTAACACGAGTCTTATGAGGTTTGAAATATTTTAGATTATCTTGGATTAAATATGATTGATATCCTGACATTTCTTGTTTTGATTTATCGTTCATATTTTGGCGATTTTTGCTTTGCATAAATTTCTTATCATAGGAGAATATAATACCAATATGAAAGAGGTACTAAGAATCGAAGATCTGACAAAGAAATTTAAGAAAAAAAACTTTTTTTCATCTGATTCAGATGAAGTTATTGCAGCAGATTCAGTTAATTTTTCACTCGAAGAAGGAAAAATTCTAGCTATAGCAGGACAATCGGGTTCAGGAAAATCAACTATTGCAAAATTAATTCTCAGAGCTATTAAACCAGATTCCGGTAAAATTTTTCATAATCAAAAAGAGATTATGGATAATTCAGATGAGCTAAAAAAATTTAGAATGAAATGTCAAATGATATACCAAGATCCTTATGATTCAATTAATCCAAGAATGACAATTTCAGATATTGTCAGTGAACCTTTAGAGATTCACAATGTAGGGACAAAAAAGGAACGGAAACAAAGAGTGATTGAAACATTAGAAAAAGTAAAACTAGAACCTGCAGAAGAAATTTCCAAAAAATATCCACATATGTTATCAGGAGGACAACGACAGAGAGTTGTGATTGCAAGAGCAATAGTGGTAAAACCAGAAATAATTATCGCAGACGAGCCAGTATCCATGCTAGATGTTTCAATACGTGCAGAGGTTTTAGAATTGATGAAAGAAATTCAGAAAGAAAATAATATTTCAATGATATACATTACACATGATCTTGCAACAGCCAAACACTTTGCAGATGATATTTTGATTTTAAAATCAGGAAAAGTGATGGAAATAGGTACAGTTGAGAAGGTGTTATCACAACCTGAAAATCCATACACTAAAGCACTAATTTCTGCAATTTCAGAGCCAGACCCTAAAAATCTGTATAAAGAAAAGAAGATTTTATTTGAATAATTATGCGAGTTTAGTCATTATTTGATGATGTGATTTTTTCTTTAGAGTTTTTTCTTTGATATGCCTTATAGGCCAATCCGGTGATGACCATCAAAATGGCAGTCAATCCGGACCACATTACAAATGGTACAACTTCAGTATCTGCCATGAATTAGTGTGAATTTACACCAAAATAAACATGTTAAAAAAAATATCAATTGTTAGATTATAATATTCAGAAATGTAATCAATTTAGTTGGAAGAATTAAATTTTGATGTAGTTGTAGTTGGCGGAGGTCCTGCAGGGTCATCTGCAGCACATATGGCAGCAAAGAATGGTTGTACAGTTGCATTAATTGAAAAAGAAAAAGAAATTGCAGAAACTGTTAGAACAAGCGGTGTAACATGGATTTCAGATATTAATGAATTTGGAATTCCCAAAGATTGCTATAATCCAATAAAGAAATTTTCTTTTTGTTCACCAAAAAATTATGTTACAATTGCAGACGATGTTGCAAAAGCTGCAGTATTGGATGTCAGAAAAACATACAGGTTTTTAGCAACAAGAGCAAAATCATCAGGCAGTGAATTATTTACAGATACAAATGTTTCAGAGGTTTTAAAGGATTCATCAGGTAAATGTGTAGGAGTTGTTGCTAAATCACAAGGTAAACTTATCCAATTTAACGCTAAAGTCATAATTGATGCAAGCGGATTCACATCAATTGTTGCTAAAGAATTAGGATATGTGACCCAGTGGAAAAAATTTGGAGCAGGAGCAGAGTTTGAAGTAAAGACAGAGAAATTAGAATATGATAATTGGTGGTTAATGGTAGGGCAGGAGTATTCACCTGCAGGATATGCATGGATTTTTCCAACATCAAAAAATACTGCAAGAATTGGAGTGGGAATTGGAAAGCCAGATTCAGATGTTGATCCAACAGTCAGATTAAATGAATTAATTGATAAAAAAATTGGTCCTATCAAAGATTTGGGAAATATTGAAAAAATTGAGTTTCATTACGGATTAATACCAAATGATGGATTGTCAAGGAAAACAGTTTATGATAATTTAATTCTAGTTGGAGATTCAGCAGGTCAAGCAAATCCTCTTGTTTTAGAAGGAATAAGATATGCAATTAGATTTGGAGAAGTTGCAGGTAAGGTTGCAGCAGATGCAATAAAAAATAACAATACAACAGAAGCATCATTAATTCCATATGAAAAAGAATGGAAAAAGGCAATAGAATCAAAAATTAATTCAGCAGTTAAGGTTCAAAATAGATGGGTGGGATTATCAGATGACGAATGGGATAAGGAATTAGACATTATTAATGAATTAACAGCAGATGAGTTTTTAGATTTTATTCGTGCAGATTTTGGAGTGGCAAAAATGGTAAAGCTTGCTACGCACCATCCAAAGATGGTTGTAAGACAGTTATTCAATATGGTCAAAGGTACGTAATCCATAATCAGTACGAGGCAAGGCTTTATTCATCTAGATTTTCTCGAAAATTGTATGGCATTTGAAAAATCAGAATCAGGGCTAGTTCGTAGCTTATCTCTAAAGGATTCAGTTATGATTGGAGTGGCATCCATGATAGGTGGAGCCATTTTTGTTCTAGTAGGACCAGGTATGGCTCAAGCAGGAGCTGCATTAATGATTGCATTCTTGCTTAATGGTGTAATTACAGTATTTACAGCATTAACATATGCAGAATTAGGATCTGCATTTCCTGCAACAGGAGGAGGTTACAAATGGGTGAGAGAGGGATTACCAAGACCTAACGCATATCTTAGTGGATGGATGGCATGGTTTGGACATACGATTGCAGGTTCTCTCTATGCAGTTGCGTTTGGTTCATTTTTTGCGCATCTATTGATAACATCAGGAATTATTGGAGATGATACAGGAATTCCAGTAGATAAAATTTTTGCCATAATCGCAATAATCATTTTTACATTTGTTAATGTCAGAGGATCATCAGATACAGGAAAGGTTGGTAATGCAATTACATTTACACAATTAGCAATAATTGGCATACTAATTGCTGCAGCAATTGGTGCAATGATGTTTGCAAATCCAAATTGGTCTGATAATTATAGAGATTTCCTTCCTAGCGGAGTAGCCGGATTGGCATTAGCGATGGGATTGACATTCATTGCGTTTGAAGGTTATGAAATAATTTCACAAGCAGGAGATGAGATAAAAAATCCTAGAAAAAATATCCCACGTGCAATTATGATTTCACTTGGAATTGTTGTTTCAGTTTACATTGTATTTACATTTGTTTTCATTGGAGGATTAAATGAATCAGTAATAGGAATGCCCGCATGGGAATTTATTGGAAGTTTTGGAGAATTAGGAATAATTGAAGCGGCAGATCAATTTCTTCCATTTGGTGCATTAATTGTATTGGCAGGAGGTTTAGTTTCTACACTTTCTGCATTAAATGCAACTACATTTGCAGCAAGTCGAGTGAGTTTTGCGATGGGAACACAATACAATTTACCATTTGTATTCAGCAAAATTCATCCAAAATATCGCACACCGTTTGTAGCAACAATTGTTTCAGGAATAATCATGTTAGTTCTTGCAGTATCCATGGATTTGACCGCAATTGCGTTTGCAGCAAGTGTTATGTTCCTATTTTTGTTCACACAGGTGAATTTAGCCTCAATTACGATTAGAAGATTGTATGCATCAACGGTAGATTATGGATTCAAGACTCCACTATTTCCATTAATTCCAATAATAGGAATAATCACGGCAATGGGACTTTCAATTTATCTATTATTTACACACCCCGAGAGTTGGTTAATAGCTATAATTTGGATAGCAATTGGTTTTGTAATTTACAAATTTTATACATCAAAAAAAGAGTTAGAACATAATGCCCCACTAGTCTTTACACAAGGTCCAAAGTTACGAAAAAAATACAGAGTCTTGATGGTTTTCGACAAACGTTCTGCAGAAAGAATGTATACAATGGCAAGATCCATTGCTAAAGATAAAGATGGAGAAGTTACAATTTTAGATGTTGTAAATGTACCACGACAAACACCATTATCATTGACACATGGTTTTGGAGATAAGGGATTAAAAGCAATAGAAGAATTCAAAAGAGAAATTACAGGTTCGTTAAGAAATAGATACCTAGTAAGATTAGCACATGATCCAACAGAGGCAATTTTACAAACTACAGAAGAACAAGATATCAATACATTATTGATTGACTTTGATTTTTTGAAAAATAATAGAAAATTACTTTCACTTACAACATGCGATATTATTGGAGTAAGAGTAAGAAAAACATTTGAAGAAGATATGAAAAATATCATTGTAGCATACGATAAAGGAAGACATAGTGATCTAGGTTTGGAAATTGCTAATTCATTTCAAAAAATGGAGCAGTCAAAAATTCGCGTAATTAGAGGAGTTATTGAGGATCCAAAAGAAGAAACACAAATTGTGAACAGGATTAATGAAAAAATGTTTGAATTAGAATTACCAAAAATACAATTTGAGAAAGTGTATTCAGATTCAAATATCATAAATGAACTATTAGATAATTTCAAAAAAGAAAAGAATGCATTGTTAATACTAGGTGCAGGTAATCAAACCGATACCGCATTTAGTCCAAAGACATTAAGTATTTTAGATAAAAGTGGTAAATCAGCAATAATAGTTAGAAATCATAGGTTTTCCGAAGTACATGCAAGATCTTTTGCAAATTTCATTATGCCGAAAATAATTCAAGTGAAATTCATCTACCAGATTTATGTCAATATCATGCAGAAGATTTACTCCATGAGAGCAAAATCTCAAAAAGATAGATATGATGATGACCACTTTAATGCCTAATTTTCAGATATCTTGAAATAACTGATTAGTTTTTAGAAGAATTACAAGTGCGAGCTGGTGCACAGTGCTGTTACGACAGAGGAAACTCCTCTCTCCTTGCAGAAATTGTGGTCCGGAGATGGGCAATCAGAGATGGTTGGCAACAGAGCAGAAAAAAATCTCTCTTGGAGTGTACGATGAGGACAAAATCTGAGGTTTCTGAGAAAAGAGAATGAGAAATCTGACCCACAAGGAGCAAAGCCAAACAGAACTATAGAATTCTGCATCTGGTTCAGGTAGGCTGCAAAGCGGAATAATGTGTAAAACAGAAAGAGGGTTACGGCCAGCACGCACTATTACTCTGGTTTCCAGCCTTTTGGCATGGCTCCAGGTTTACTTGCTGGGTCTTCAGTTGTTGTTTCTTCAGCAGGTGCTTGTTCAGTTGTTGTTTCTTCAGCTTTTTGTTCAACTTGTGGATTGTCATAAACACTTCGATGATGTTCGTAATCATCAGATTTGAGATGTGCTTCACCTCTGTTAGTTTTGTAACCACCAGAGCCAGTACTTGTATCAGCACCGACTAATTGCGAAGGATCAATACCTGTTTGTACATTTCCTGCTGCAATGTCACCTTTACGTTTCTTTTCACTTACGATGAAAATTGCAACTCCGGCGATACCAGCAAATCCAGCCATTCCATAGATAATCATAACAGGGAATTCACCAGTAGATGTTGTTGCATAACCTTCAGGTGCTTCTGGATAAACACCTACAACTTCTGTGCGGTCTAATGTGTCAATGTTTGCGAATCCTGCAAAGAAAATGTTTGCAGAATCTGCAGATTCAATAGTTCGTAAATCATAAGTCGTGTCAGTGGTAAATGATGCTTCATGTTCTTTTTCTGTTTGGATTCCTTCTCTGAGACTACTTTCTCCCATTGTGTAAGATGACCAAACAACTCCTGCTAATTCAGAAGACATTCCGTATTGTGATGCATCAACGTTAATTCCTGTTGGGTCAAACAAAAAGTGCCAGTTGCCTAATGGCTGTGCTTTAATTCCACTTGCATCCATAATTGGAGAATTCAATAGAGTTTCAGCCTCACTACCTAATATTGCAGAGTATAACCCTGGAGCAACATCAGAAATAAATGAGATTGGGAGATTGATTTCATGAGGGATTCCTTTAGCATTTACAGTAACTTCACCTGGAATCATTAATCCTCTCCAATTCATATCAACTAAACCGGAGTTACCTCCAGAAGATTCACGGAGTACGTGATTTGTAAGTGTCATTGTTAAAATAATTTTATAATCAATAGAGGTGTTTAATCCACGACCTGTTAATTTAGTATCATAATCAATTTGAACATCAGTTACAGCAGCAGAACTTCCTGATTGGGAAAATTGGTAATTAATTCTATCACGTAATTCATTGACGCCTGGGTCATTAGAGTCAACACTGAAGGTTTTTGCAAACTTTTGACCTCTAAGTTCATCAGCGAGCATTCCACCATTATCATAGTTCAAAATGACGGTTCTTTGGAACTTTATCTCAACTTCATCAGATGCACCACCTTCAACCCAAGTCCTAAATTCCATTTGTGCTGCAAAGGCAGGACCTACAGTAGATGCTAGCATAATTACAGCAAGTGATGCTACTAAAATTCCTACACGAGACACGTAGCGATTTTTTTACTCTTAATAATAAATCTAACTTCGACGATTGTTTTTTGCGATCATTTGGAAGAAGTAATATGTAGTCAGCGTTTTGAGACTTTCGGTATAATAATTTATGATAACAATATTGGCTGGCGGCACAGGATCAATTAAGATGGTCAGAGGTTTTGCAGCTCATGATCAAGAAGTAACTGTAATTAGTAATGTGGGAGATAATTACTGGCTTTATGGAATGTATGTTTGTCCAGACATTGACACAATAATTTATGGATTATCAGGTATTTTAGATGAAGATAAAGGATGGGGCGTAAAAAAAGATACCAATAATTTTCTAAGACAAATGGAAGTATTCGGAGAAGAAACATGGTTTAGAGTGGGAGATAGAGATGCTGCAACACATCTAATGAGAACCAACATGTTGAAGAATGGAAAAAATCTTTCTGATATCACGCAATGGATGTGTGAGAAATTTGCAGTTGAATCAAAAGTCATTCCAATTACAGACAATACAGTTGAAACAAGAATTACAGCAAATGGCGAAGACTTGCATCTGCAAGAATTTTGGGTTAAACATAGAGGCAGAGGGACAATTGAGGGAATTCAATATGTTGGTGCAGACAAAGCAAGACCAAATCCAGATGCCATAGCAGCAATTCAAGATGCAGAATTAGTAGTAATTGCACCAGGAAATCCATTAACAAGTATTGGACCAATGATGGGAATAAAAGGAGTTAGAAAAGAATTAACTAAAAATAAAAAGAAAGTAGTTGCAGTTTCACCACTAATTGGAAATAAATCATTTAGTGGACCAGCAGATAAATACATGGAAGCTGCAGGAATTGAAGTTTCAGTATTTGGATTAGCACAATTTTATGCAGACGTATGTTCAAAAATGATTATAGATACAAAAGATAAAGCACTTGCACCAAAAATCGAGGGCTTAGATATACGTGTATTAGATACAAAAATTAAAATGCAAAATAAAATAGCTGAAGAAGCACTTGCAGGATTCATTTTAAAACAATTGAAATTATAGTTGAAAACATCAGTAATAATTCCTGTTAAGACGTTTCAAAAATCTAAAACAAGATTACATCTATCAGAAGATAAAACAAAAGACTTGTGTAGATTGTTATTGGAAGAAGTCATAAAAACTATCAATGAAATAAAATTAATTGATAAGATAATTGTTGTTACAAATGAAGAGCAAGTTTTAGATATTATAAAAAAGTATGATTGTGAAAAAATTCAAGATGAATATGAAACTAGTGTGAATGATGCTGTAAAACTAGCAGAAAAATATCTGTTAGATAATGAATTTACACATTCAATTGTTCTACCATTAGATGTTCCATTTTTCTATTCTGAAGATTTGGAAGAATTATTGAAGTTCTCATCAGATGGATCAGTAGTAATAGTTCCATCAAGACATTTTGATGGAACTAATGCTCTAGTTAGAACGCCAATTAATTCTATGACACCAAGATATGACGAAGGAAGTTATAGTTTTCAGATCGAATCTGCAAAAAAGGATGATGTGAAAATTTCAATTGGTCTGATATACAGACTAATGTTAGATATTGATAATACAAAAGACTTAGAATTTGTGTTAAAACAGAACATTAAACCGGAGTTTTGTGAGAAGATTAGAAGAATTATTGAAAGATGAATCACTCTTGAATTATAGAAGAATTTACAGATTTTTTATAGTTTAGAAATAACATTATCACAGAAATGATACCAGAGATGATTAGAATTATTTCAAAAGTACCAATCATGGAATGGGCAGATGCATTTTGTACAGAAATTCCGTTAATTTCAGATATCAAAAACAGATATGAATAGATGAAATAGTTAGTAGCCCAATGCAAGATAATTGCAGCAGCTAATCCATATCTAAAATAGACCCAACCAAGAATTATTCCACCAACAGATGCTTGTAAAATTTTACCAGTTGTCCACGGTTCACCAGAAATAACATGTGCCACGCCAAAGAAAATTCCAACAATAACAATAATTCCAATGGCTTTTTTGCTATCGTATACGTGTAAGGTTGAATATGGACTCCATAATGATTTTATAAAAAATTTTATGGAGGATTTATGTGAATAAATTAAAAATAATGGAATTCCTATTAAGATTAAACGAAAACCAATTTCTTCAGTAATTGGAGCCAAAGAAATTTGTAAAAATAATATAAGATCATTTTCAGTATCAGGAGGTTCAGTTACAATTCCAAAACTTTCTTGTACTATTGTAATTACTGCAGAGACTAAAACAAGTATGGAAAACCATTTGATGATATTAAGCATGTAATTATCAGAAAAAGAAATTTTTTCATTGGATAAAATATTTCCAATTATTTTAATAAAATTTTTCTTAGGACCTAAAAATGAGATAACAAATAAAATTATGAAGATAGACCAAAAAATTACAAATAGATCACCTATTTGATATTCTAATGGAACTTGAACATTTACACCTGCAACGAAAATATCAAATTTTTCGAGAGGAAAAGTATAATCTATATCGTCTCCAATATCAGAATTAAAAACTGCATACATACCTAATGGAAAAGAAACAATCATCAAACCAAAAATTACAGACATTAAAGCAGAGAAAGGAATTCCAAAACCTTGTGAAAAATTTTCTAAAAGAGACACGATAGTTCTAGTGAAGTTCTATTTTTTCTTCAGAAAATCCTAATTTAACAAGTGCTTCTTTAATTGTATCTCGATGATCACCTTGTAAAAAGATGTAACCTTCTTTTGCAGTTCCACCACACGCGTATTTACCTTTTAGTTCTTTTGCTACACTTTCCAAGTTGTTAATTTTAGGATCTAGTCCTTCAATCATTGTTCCTTTTTTCTTAAATCTCCTAGTCTCTAAACGAATAATTATTTGAGAACTATCTTTGTCTAAATCACCACAAGCGCATAAATCATCAGGAAGACCACAAGTATTACAGATTACCGCCATTAGTTCGAAAAGCTTTGAATTATCATATTATTAAGCCTTAGTAGAAAGAAATACAATTTTTTTAGGTTGTATAACAAGTAAAAATATGACAGAAGATGTTAGAAAAAAGGCAATAGAAATGCTATTGAATGGTGCCACTTTACTCAGTGAACCATGTCCGTATTGTAAAGGAGTTAGAGTCATGAAAGACGGAAATGCATTATGTGTAAGTTGTGGAAAATCACCAGATAAAGAACTTGAAAAAAATGTCAGTGAGCCTCAAAATGACTCACCCATTAGAAAATTAGAGGAAAAATTACAAAATATGACAGATGAATTATCAAATGAAAAAGATCCTGAAAAACAGCAAAACATGCTAAAATCGATTAATTTACTCATCGACACGATATCTAAGCTAAAAAAGTAGTCAAAAACTTTTTATTCGTAATTTCTTGTTTTGATTCATGGCAGATAGTAAAACAAGTGCATCACTTCCAGCATCAGGTGCAGGTCTTTTAAGATTTTTTGAGGATGAGACTAAAGGAGTCAAAGTAGATCCAAGAATTGTTGTTTCAATTCCAATTAGTCTGATTGTAGTCTCATGGTTGTTAGATATACTGCTAATTCCTTGATCAAAAAATGCCTGAAAAAGACGACGTTAGTAAGATACACGATAAATATACGTTATCGCTGATTAACCCATCATCACATTACATTTCTCTAGCAGTATCAATTGTAATTGCAGGATTAATTGGAGCATTCACTGCTGCAACATATTTAGGATCAACTGATTTACTATTTCCAACAATAGCAGTCATTGGTGCATTAGTTGGAACACAATTTTTAGATATTTTATTTTCAAAACATAAAGAATATTCAAAATCATTACATGTTTCATTATTTGGAAATGGATTGTTCTTTGTTAGTACACTGATAGGATTTGGTGCAATGGGACTGTTTGAAAAAGATGGATTAGATTTGTTTTACGTTACAATGGGAATGATTGTATTTGCAAGCTTTAGAATCGGAATTTTCACAACAATTCTTGGAGCAAGTGTAAAGAAGGCATGGGCAGTTGCATTTATTCAACCTCTAGCAATGTATTTGGTTTTAATTCCACCGGAGATGTGGGTAGGTTCACTTACAAACCCAATGGCATTATTTTTTGGAGCAATATTTTTAGGATTAGCAACAGCATGGGCTTATCTTACAGATAAGGCAGGACGACCAGGATTGAAAAGTACTCATGAATTGATTCAAGCTTATGTTACATCAATGTCCAGGAAAGACCCAGACCCATTAGAAAAAATTATTGAACAAAGTGCAACAGAATCAACTGTATCTACATCACAATTAAGATTTGAATCATCAGATAAAGAAGATGATTTCAGAATAGTATTACCAGATATTCATCCAGGTCCATTTCATCCTATAGGTGGAAGTAACATTACAGACCTGATTTACAAGAAAATGGATTCAACTGCAATGGTCATGCATAGTATTTCAAATCATGATCTTAATCTACCAACACAAAAAGAGGTTCAAAATTATCTAAACAGTTTACAAGAAAGTAAGGTACAGCAAGGGGGAGCAGTATGTACAGAACCAGTAGCAGTTACAATAAACAAGGCTAGAGCAGGAGGATTGCTATTTGATAGAACTGCTTTGTTATTTTTATCATTGTCACCTCACGGAATGGAAGATTTACCACCAAACGTTAGAAGTGAGATTGAACAGTTTGCTGAAAATAGAAATTTTGAGCAAGTTATGATTGTGGACACTCATAATGCCATGGGAAAAGATATTTCAAAAGAAGATTCAGAAGATTTGCTTTTAGCTGCAAAATCTACACTGGACACATTAAAGACAAAAGAGAGTCATCCATTCAAGTTTGGATTTGCCAATTCCGAAGACATGGAGTTAATTGAAAATGACATCGCAGGAGGAGGAATTGCGATTTTATGTTTGGAGATAAATAATAAAAAATATTTTTTGGGATGGGCAGATGCCAATAATATGGAAAATGGAGTGAGAGAAACCATAGTCAAACACTTTGCAGATAATGGATCAGAGTTAATTGAAATTTGTACATCAGATACACACTATACAGCAAGCGGTGCAAGAAATAGAAATGGATATCATCAGTTAGGAGTATTATCAAAACCACCAGAATTATCAAACTGGTATTTTGATTTAGCACAAAAAGCTGAATCAAGAATTAAAGAAGGATCATTCGAGGTGTTAGAACATCAAACAAATGTAAAGGTCATGGGACCAACAATATTTTCAGATTATTCAAAGATAATGGATAAGACAATGAATATTACAAAATATTGTCTAATAGCAGATGCAGGATTATTTTTAGCTGCTATTTTTCTATAGATAGTTTAAAGCTAGTATCTATTTCTAAAACCTGAGTTTCTATGGTGACCGTGTTAAGATCTTGCCGTTATCAGACGGGTATTCACCAACTGAACTAAAATCACCAGTAGAAAGAACTGAAACTAACAGACAACTTGCAACAATCATCATCATGATGATACCTAGAGTTTTGAATTTCAATATTCATTTGGATATACAAGCTATATCTAAACCAGATTATTTTTCTATAGACGCAAGAGAATCTAAATTTCCTACAAATTCATCTAAAAACGATGATAGTTTCATTATAGGTACAATTGGCACATTCTCAATAAATTGAATTTCTTCTTGATGTAGCGTTACAATGACAGGAAGTGCAGACATATTTTCATCAGTCACATATCGTTTTACACGTTCAACCTGTTTTTTCACAATCTCATTTAATGCAGATTTACTCATAGTTTTCCAATGTTTGCAATCTATCAATAGTGCAATGTCCATTTTTGTTCCAACTACATCAATTTCCATTCTAGGTTTTGTTAAGATGAGATTTTTTGTTACGTCAAAATCCTTTTTTTCAAGAATTAATCCAGTGATAGATTCAAAATCTTGCCAAGTGAGATATTCAGATACAGATTCTACATCGGCACCTAATTTGATAGCAAATAATGCTGTTTGAAGTCTATCATTTGGAATATCGAAATCTACTAGATCGTCATTCCAGGTACCAATCCCATTTTGAACTAGCGTGTATAGTAATTCTTTTGCGCTAATTTCATCCAATTCTGTAACAATGGAAAAATCAGTAACGCTCACTCCTCCTTCAAGTATACCGTTGATTCCCTTTACAACCTGTTTTGGATTCATGTATAATTCAGTTCAATTACAATTGTATTAAAATGCTAAAATTTATCCAAGGTGAAGCATTAGTTGAAACAGTTGAAAATTTTTAAAATAATTATCATTATTTGTTTAATATCTATAATTCCGACAGCATTTGCTCAAAAAGGTACGTATGTTGATGAGATAAAATTCATACAATATCTTGATGAGAATACAGCCTTAGAAGAAGTCAAAAATGGAAATCTTGATATGTACTATTATAGAATTTCTTCAGACAGAATAGAAGATTCCGAATCAAGAGAGAAGTTGAAGGTGTTTGAATCAACTGGAGGATACTACAGTATTTTATTAAATCCTACAGATGAAGGACCATTCAATCCCTTTTCAATTCGAGAAATACGATATGCTGTGAATTTTCTGGTGGACAGAGATTTGATTGTGAATGAATTACTAGGAGGTTTTGGGACATCAATGTTTTCAAATTATGGAAGTTTTTCTGCAGAATATTTGAGAGTCCTAGATGTGATTGAGACTTTCCAATTTAGATACAATCCATCATTTGCAGAGAAAGTAATTGCAGATGAATTGACAATACGTGGAGCAGATAAAATTGATGGAGTATGGAATTATGAAAATGAACCAATAGAAATTACATTTTTTATCAGAAGTGATGATCCTGTTAGAAAAGCTATAGGAGAAATTCTATCATCAGAGTTGGAAGAAATTGGATTTAAGGTGAATAAAGAATTTGGCGATTTGAATAAGGCATATGTTGTGGTTTATGGTTCAAATCCTGCGGAACAGAAATGGAGTTTATACACTGAAGGATGGGGCAGTTCAGGTTTTACAAGATATGATTCAGTGACACTTGCCCAAATGTATTCTCCATGGTTTTCAAGCATGCCTGGAAACAATAATCCATCAAACTGGAATTATGAAAATGAAAAATTAGATGAATTGACTCAGAGAATTTACTCTGGAGAGTTTAATGATAAAGATGAAAGAACCAGCATAATCAAAGAGGCAATGAAAGAAGGCGTAAATGAATCGGTTCGAATATTTCTTGCAAGTAAAATTGATCAATATGTTGTGAATCAAGAGGTAGATGGAATAATCAATGCATTAGGAGCTGGAGTTCCAAGTAGATTCACACCAATTAATGTTAGAACTGATTCAGGAACACTAGATGTAGGTGTAAAGCAAATTTATCAAGCAGCATGGAATCCTATTGGAGGATTAGGTGATACATACAGTAATCAGATTTGGCTCTCAATTACAGACCCAATTTTAACAGGACATCCATTTTCAGGAGAGATGATGCCAATACGAAGTTCATGGGAAGTAGAAACAAATGGAATTGCATCATCAGTGGATGTTCCAAATGATGCAATAAAATGGAATCCTGATTCAGAAAAATGGGATAAAGTAGGAAATGGAATTTCTGCAAAAAGTAAGATTACATATGATTTGAAATTTAATCAATGGCATCATGGTCAAGAGATGAACATGAATGACATAATCTATTCAGTATACTTTCTGTCAGAATGGGGCTCAGAAAGAACTGAAGATGATAGAACATATGATGCTGATTTTTCACCACAAGCATCTCAAGTCTTGAATACAATGAAGGGAATTCGAATAATTGATGAGAATACAATTGAGGTGTATACTGATTTTTGGCATTTTGACTCAGGAGAAATTGCATCATGGGGAAGTGTTTGGAGTAGTATGCCTTGGGAAATTATGGCATCTATGGAACAAATCGTAGTTGATGGAAAAAGTTCATTTTCACGTACAGAATCAATTACAAAAAACATCAATTGGCTTTCATTAATAATTCCAAATGATGCAAATCAGGTAAAAATGCAATTGAATACTTTTGAAGAAAATGAACACATACCAAATGCGTTAAAACAATTCAATCCACAAAACGGATTTCAAAATATCAGATATGATTCTAGTCAAGAATGGATTGATGAAAATAACCATGCAGTAATTAGTAATGGTCCATTTTATCTGGACAGATATTCACCAGATTCAAGGACGATAGTTATCAAATCATTTGATTATGGAAATTATGTTTTTGAGCAAGGAAAATGGAAGGAGTTTGAGGATGTTAAATTTCCATTAATCAACTCAGTTGAGTTCGCACAACCATATGTTTTAGACTCAAATGAAGAAATTCTCGTTTCAGCAGAGAACTCATCTGAAATTCATTACTTTATCATAAATTCAGAAGGTAAAATCATTCTAAATGGAATTAAAAAGATAGTGAATGATATGGCAAGTATCAATTTAGATAAAAATTCAGCAATTAATGAAGGAGTTTATACCATCAAAATTTTTGCAGCGTTAGATGATGTTCTGAAACCATATGAATACTCAAAAAGTTTCATAATAATTTCAAATGAAAAAGAAGTTCCAAAGGTAGAGGTGATTAGTGAAATAAAAGAATCAGAAGTGAATTATTGGTACATATTATCAATTATTCCTATTTTTAGTATTATTGCAATTTTGGTAATTAGAAAATCAAGACTTTCTACCAATAACAAATAGTGTTCCAAGTTCACGTTTCCATTTAGATTTACTATTTGAGTCTGTAACATGTTTTGAGCGGGTCGTAAATCCAACCTCTTTGAACATTTTCTTCCATTCTTTTTCAGAACGTAAATCCATTGGAATATTCATATCTTTTAGCCATCTAGTGGTCAAAGTATTATCACTGTAAAAATCAGTTCCACAGTAGAATGTACCACCCTTTTTGAGTAATTTGAATACCTTTTCTAATGCAAGCTCCATTGGTACAGAATAGTATAATGATTCCATTGAAAAAATTATATCAAATTTTTCTTTTGTATTCCATGACTCAAGATCCGTAACAAAATAACTTTCTTTTTTAGATGAGATTTTAGATTTTGCATTTTTAATCATCATCTTACTTTTGTCAATCCCAATTGTTTTGATACAAGAGGTTTTTTCAGACATTTTTCGTACCACCCAACCATTACCACAACCAATATCAAGAAATCTAAAATTTTCTTTTAGAGATAGTTTATCCAAAAATTGATTGACGGTGGTACCATGACCTTTTTCCATTTCTTCAGAGCGGCCAGTATTTGCCCATACATCAAATAATTTTGAAGTTTTATCCATTTGAGATGTTAAATTTTACTTAATTATATTCATAGCCATATTCACGTATAATCTCATTTACCTGAACTTCAGATGTTACTTTTTGATAATCATGTAATAGATTTTCATTTAATTCCAAAAACGTATGACCCCAGTTGAACTTCTCAAGTAGTTTTTGTGACAATTCCTCATCACCTAAAATAAAAGCAGCACCTGCTATTGCCTCAACAGTAGTTAATTTGTTAATTTTTGAATAATTTACGGGGTTTCCGGCCAGAAGAGGGGGTAGTTTTCTAGATAGGCCAATAAAGTTTTTTTGGAAAACTTCTTCTGCTAAAGCCCATGAACAGTCAATTCCAGTTATAGATGTAAAAAGTAATTTTTCCTTATTCAGTAATGTTTTTTTTGCGTACGGATGTAAAAGAACTGTTTTTGATTGAGATTTTGTAATTTTTCTTGCTAGTCCAAATTTTATTAATTTGGCAGCTGTACATTTTTTTGGATCATCTTGATAAAACATTAAGAGATTAATTTTCATATTATGAAGAGTTTAGAGAAGGTTTTGTGTTTTACTCTAATGCTACGTATGATACTTTGTAATAGAATCTAGATGGTTGTTCATCTTTGAGAATTTCTACATTCCAGTTATCAATATTGATTTTTGAATTAGAATCTTCAGGTACAATTGAGAACTTTTCTAATCTTACATCATCTCCACTATATCTGATTTTATAATTAATATCATCAATTGTAACAATTGAATAAATTGCTCCAGGTTTTCTAGTTGATTCAGTTACTAAACAATCTGAACTTTGCCCAATTATACATTGACCATCAAATGTAGTGATTCTAAGATTTACATCAGATTCTTCACCTCGAGCAGAAGTGAATAGAGATCCTTGGATTACACGTGGTTCAAGAGTAGAATCATCAGTAGACTTTTCAGTCAAGATGATTGGGATTTTATCATCTGCAATTCTATTGAATTTGTCAATGATTTTTTTAGAAATATTTGGAGTGGTTTCAGGAACAGGAGTTCCAATTACTTCAGATTCATCTATTACAAAGAATTGTTTTTCAAATTCACCGAAATGAGTATCTACAACTATTGTGTATAAACCTAAAGCAGCATCGGAAGGTAATTTATAATTCCAGAAAAATCCCGGTCCGTTAACACCTTCTTGAACACGTATCTTTTTTTCAGAATTTCCAAATCCACATTGTGCACCATCGAAACAATTTATCTTTGAAACATCAGGTGTGTTAATTTTTACAGATACGCTATCATAATAATAGATATTATTTATTTTTCCAGAAATACGAACCGTGTCACCAGCTGCAAATTCATCTTTTTCCAAGTTTACTGAAATTGAAGGGGACAATCCACCTTTTAATGAGGAATCAGTTATTTTCACAGAAGTTTCATCATGATAACCAAAGTAATCAGCTTTCACCGCATAGATGCCATCTTTGAAGACTCCAGCACGTAATTCAAAGACGGTTGCATAATTTCCTGCTTCGTCAGGATATGCTTTGTAACGCATATCAGTGAGAAGAAGTTTTTGCTCTTTCATTATGACAGTTCCATCATATCCGGTTTGACGATCTTGTGCGGATTGACTTTTATCTTCATCTCCACGAATTACATTTCCATCCGAATCTTTGTAATAAGCACCACCTGCTCCTGAACCACCACCACCAGTGTAGTTTTCGTCGGCATCAGGTACAGTCTGGAATGCGGAATTAGTAGAAATAGTCATAGATCTAGGATATGGAATTGATACCTCAACATAATTCATCATTGCCTGTGCATAATTAGTAGAATAAGAAGAACCAAATTGAGTTTGGCCACTTGGTTTTGTAGAAGATTGGTCCAATTCAACACCTGTTTTTGTAATTACTTTTCCAGTTACAACTAATTTATCACCAACATTAAATGTTAAATTTTCACCACACACTACAGATTCCATAGAAGGTGGAATTTCACCTTTTCCTATACTTTTCAAATCTTTTAAAATTTCGTCAACATGCGCACGATTACTTTTACAAATATTCATGGTAAGTGGTTCTTGAGTTTCAGTTTCAGTGATAATCTCAGATTGTGCAGATTTTATTTCAAATGAAATAGATTCTGAAATACCAGATAATTGGTGTACAACTTTTACAACATACATTCCATAGTCAAATTGTATTGGATGTAATACAACGTCTATCTCATAACCACCTACAGAATCAGGAAATGCAGTAAATTTTGTAACAGAATTAGGAGATTTACCATAATCATTTCCAACTTTACTACGATCTTCAGACATTAGTACGCTGCCAGTAGGATCAATAAAAGTAATATCTAAAGAATTACGTAAATTGTTCTTAGCTTCTGTTTCATGATAATCTAAAATCTTTCCAGTAAGTGACAGACCAGAACCAAGCACATAACTAGATTTATCTATTTTTAGACCAAGTGGAGTTCGGATATCAACAAAAGATTCAGGATTCTCAACTACTTTGAAGTATGTTACACCATCTCCAAAATATTCAGAAACAGATACTTTGTAATCACCAAAGCTACTAGCATAATTTTCATCAGAAGAAGTATTTTCAACTAGATTAAATTCATACTCAAATGTTCCATCTCCATTCAATCTCACTCTATCTTGTAAGTCAAATGGATCAGGTGCAAGATATCGTGCATCAGCACCCGTTGCAGATGTGGATAAAATACCAGTTTGTACTACCTTCAATTCCAAATCTTCTACCCAAATATCATTACTTCTACCAGTGATTTTGATTGTATCTCCAACAGAATAGATTTCTTTATCAGTGGATATTGAAATTAGTACATTTTCCTTTACATCTTCAGATAGAATAAAACTAGTACTTGCATTTAGAACATCTTCAGATGAATAGTAACGAGGGTTTTGGGATTGGTAAATACCTTCAATTGTATATGTTCCATAAACAGGATTTACAGTTTGCATGAATAATTGAGTTGAAAATGCATATAGTTCACCAGCACCTTGTTTGAATACTTTTGAAAACTGATCATTTGGAAAAATTGTTCCTTCAAAAATAATTTCTTTATTTGGATTAGTGACAGTATAGTATAACCCACCATATTGTATTGAAGAATCAGTATCAGCAGTAAGTATTACAGTTTCACCTGGAATGTAGGATTCCTTATCAGTCAAGATTTCTAAATTGTCTTTTTCAGATACATCTACAGAAGATTCTCCTTCAACATTTATAGTAAAATTTAGATCAGAAGTATGTTCACCGTAGGAAAGTTTTACATCATAACTACCTTGATTAAATCCTAAAACTTTTTGTAAATTTAGTGTAGTAGAAAAACCTAGATCACGATCAGGGAATAATGCAAAATTTTTGAAATAGTTTGGACCTTTTACATTTATTTTAATCATCTCAGGAGCGTTGGAGGAAATTTCCGAATTGAATAATTCTTCAGATACAGTTCCAGAGATAGTGACTTTTTCATTAAAAGTATATTCAGTTTTGTCACCAAGAGTTGCAAATAAAGTGAATATGCTGTCTTGAGTATCAATAAGTTTTCCATTAGATGATTTTGGAGTCATTCGTTTCAACTCCCAATCAGAAACAGAATCTGTATCAAATCCATCAGTAGTTCTTTGCCATGAGAAATTATTATTTTCTAGATCTTCAATTAACGGAGTTTCATCAATTAGATTTCCAGATACATCACGAAGTGTGACAGTTTCACCAAAGTCTTTAAACCAAAAATTCACATGTGTAAAAGCTAAAAATGAATTTGGTTCAATAATTGTACCATCAGGGATTTCAAGTGTCTTCCAAGTAGATGATGGAACTATTGACCATCCACTAACATCTATTTCAGTTGAAGTGGGATTATAGAGTTCCACAAATTCCGATTTATCAGAACCAGCAGAGTTTGTTTCAACTTCGTTAATTACAATTTGCAAATCGAAGGAACTTTGTGAAAGTCCAGGAGTTATAGTACCACCTAGTAATAAAATCGCCATTAGGCCAAATAGTAAAGGATTTTTCAAATGCATTTCCTACTCATATTCCTATTTTTAACAATAATAGAATCAAATTGAGAAAAAGTTGATCCGTTTGTCAAAGTCTTATATGTTTTTGAGGTCAATACGAAAAATTAGGCATGAATTGGTATAAACCGCTCGTAGAAATCATACATTTCCGAATTTTTTTCTATCACATATTGGACATTTTTGATTTTCAATTTTTGAGCCACATTTTACACATATTCCTTCACCCACAGACTCTTCAATCATTTTTTTCCTACGACCGACAAAAATTCTAATTCCAAAGTAAATTGCCAATGAAATAATTATTGCATAGATGGGAGGAAGACCAACACCCATTAAGCCAATCAAAAAAAATAAAATTCCAACAATTAATAAAAAATCTTTTCTTTTTAATGCCAAGTGATTTTCTATTCAATGTTATTGATAAAAAGATAATGCCAAACTCAGATAATAGATTATTTCATTCAATTTCCATACTCTAACTCTTCTTCATCGTTCAGCGAATAATATGATAATTCTTTGTATAAATATGTAAAATGGGAGCGGCGAGATTTGAACGCGCGACCTCTGCGTCCCAAACGCAGAATCATACCAAGCTAGACCACGCTCCCAGCGAACAAAAACAATTGCCCAATTTAAACAATAGAATCTTAACTGAGTAAATCAGAGATAGCTTATGGCACTTGATGATTATATTAAAGCAGGAAAAATTGCAGGTGAAGTTAGAGAAAATGTTAGAAAAACAGATTGGGTAGGAAAAACAGTATACGAAATTTGTGAGCATGTTGAAGGAGAAATTAAAAAACGAGGAGCAAAATGTGCATTTCCTGTAAATACCAGTATTAATGAAGTAGCAGCACACTATACAGCAGAACCAAACGATGAGATAGTAATTACAGATAATGATCTTGTGAAAATTGATCTTGGTGCACAAATTGACGGATACATTGCAGATACTGCAGTAACAGTATGTTATAATCCAGAATTTGACACACTTGTTCAAGGTGCAGAATCTGCATTAAAGAATGCAATGTCAATGATGAAAACAGGAATAAAGTCAAGTGATGTTGGAAGGACCATAGAAAAAACTATCAAAGATTTAGGTCTAATTCCAATTGCAAATCTCAGCGGTCATTCTTTAGAACAGTATACAATTCATGCAGGTAAATCCGTACCAAATATTTGGTCAATTGGTTCTTTTAATTTTCCAAGTGAACAAGCATTTGCATGTGAACCTTTTGTGACAACAGGAGATGGATTGGGATTTGTTCATGAGGGAAAAGTGAAAAATATTTTTGCATTAGCATCAAGAAAAAAAACTAAAGACAAAGAAGCAGATGATATGTTAGATTACATATGGAGTAATTTCAATATGTTGCCATTTGCGCTAAGATGGTTACTTGAAAAATGGGAAGAAAAGGATGCTAGAAGAATTTTAGAAACATTGATCAAGAAAAAGGCAGTTCATGCATATCCAGTACTAGTAGAAGGAAATGGTCAGAGAGTTGCTCAAGCAGAACATACATTCATTCCAAATGAGAACGGAGTGATGATAACCACTAATCCATAATTACGCCAAAAATTTTTGTGATTAACATTTTTCCATCACATTCAGAACAATCTTCAGAAGTGGAAAAAACAACATCCCCAGTAGAAAATTTTCTTTTCTTTATTAATTTACATGAATTACATTCCATAGAAGTATAACATGTAGAAATCATATTTTTTGATTTACTCATTGTGACACACCTATAGTATTTCCAACACCAATTACTAGAACTGATTGTCCAGAAAAAGTATTTTCTCTAATCATTTCATGCAGTTCATCTTTGACAGTTTTTGCACTATCTGCAATGTCTTTAGTCATTAGAGTAATTGCTTCATGAATTGATTGTTTTACAACAAGTGCTAGAATTGGAATTTGATTATTAGTGGCAATTTCTTCAATTTTAAATCGTTCAGTTCCAATACCACCAATTGCTGCACCGAATCCTTTAGCAATAGATGCAGAATCTTCACCTTCAAGTTTCAATGATGCGTCAATCATAATTATCAAATCAGGTTTTTTGATTGAGATGATTTTTTCGAGCCCATCACCAGGACGGCCAACAGTTGCGTTTGGACCTTCAGCTTTTAATAAAAATAAATCTCTATCTTCAAAAGTTGTTTTTGACCAGACCGTTTCAAATGCAGCAGATTCTTTTGTAGTACCCAGCATCATTTCACCAACTATCATCGGTCCAATACCATCACCAATTGGCTGACCGTTTTTTATTGCAGGCATTGCATCTTTCAATGCAACAGCCTCTTCCATAATGAAAGGAATCATCATTTGTAATGGTAAAATCAATGGGAAGTTTTTTTGTTTTTTTGCAGTAAGATAGAGATGACGCGTATATTTATGAAATAATTGTAAAGTAGTAACTATCTCCAATAAATTTTGAAGTTTGGATAATTCTACAGATGATAGATCAGAAAACATTGTATTAATTTGTAATCTAATAAAATCTTCTCGTGAACGAACTAGATGATTAATTTTTAAAATAATTCCATTAGGATCCATATCTACAGGCATAATTGTGAAATAATCAAAAAAACTATCCAATTTTTTTGATGGATCAGATTTGTAAGTAAGATTATTTTTTACATAATTTAGAAAATCCTTTTTTGTAGATGTAGTATATTCGTCTAGTTTTCCAATATCTTTTTTAATTTCATTTGATGAAATTATCAGTTGGATTCGTTGTCCGTAAAAAACAAAGATTATGACAGGTAGTATCCATATCAACATCATTACTGTGTCAATATCTTCACCAACCCATGCTAAAAATTCATCAAGATTATAACCGAAAATTTCCAATAATCAATTACTTTAATTTTGTAATTTAATCATATCCATGCAATTGAGAGAGGAAACGTGTAATTTCACGAGTATTTTTATTAATGATATTTTCTATATTGTGATATGCCACAGACAAAACCAATCATCAGTATTGAAAATGTGGTGGCTTCAGCTACAGTAGACCAAAAAATGGATCTTAATGACATTACAAAAAAATTTCCAGATGTAGAATATCATCCAGATCAATTTCCAGGATTAGTATTCAGAATCAAAAGTCCAAAGACAGCTACACTAATTTTTACTTCAGGAAAGATGGTATGTACAGGTGCAAAATCAGAACAAATGTCAAAAAATGCAGTAAAAACAGTAGTGGAGAAATTAAGAAAAGGGAAGATCAAAGTTAAAAAAAATGCAGTGGTGACAATTCAAAATATTGTTGCGTCAATAAATTTAGGTGGACGAATTCATCTTGAACAAGCAGCAAGAACGTTACCAAGAAGCATGTACGAACCAGAGCAATTTCCAGGTTTGATTCACAGAATGCTTGATCCAAAAACAGTCATTTTGTTATTTTCTTCAGGGAAACTAGTATGTACAGGTGCAAAAAAAGAAGAAGATGTTTATCGTTCAGTGAATAATTTACATGCACTTTTAGAAGAAAAAGAATTAATGGTTTACGATTAAAAAATTATTTAATCTTTGTTCCTGCAGGAACATCATCATCAACAGTTAACCAAAATGGTTTATCATCAATATCAGCAGCTAATAACATTGCATTAGATTCAACACCAGCCATTTTTTTGGGTTCTAAATTTGCAACAACAATTACTGTTTTTCCAATCAAATCTTCAGGTTCGTAAAATTGTGCACCGCCAATTATTACATCACGCTCCTCATCTCCCAAAGAAATTGTACCTTTGATTATTCTTGATTTCTCAGGGATTTTTTCAGTAGATACAATTTTTGCTACACGTAGATCCAATTTTGAAAAATCATCATATGAAATATCATCCATAATGCATGAAATACAGACGGTTTAAAATTAATTTCTAAATTTTTAGACCGTAAATTATAGTGAGACTTTGATAAACCTAATATTTTCGAGTAATTGGATGGAGATATGGCAGAAATTAAGACGTCTGTAATCATTAATTCATCTCAAGAAAAAATTTGGGATGTCATATCAGATATTGACAATGAGCCAAAATTTTGGAAAGGTACGAAAGAAGTTAGAAATATTTCAAAAGATGGGAATCAAATATCAAGAGAAATTACAATTGCATTTCGTGATCAGAAATGCCTGCAAGAAGTGACGATTGTTCCAAAAGAGACAATTAAAGCAGTATTTACAAAAGGAGTCATAGTAGGAGAAAAAATTCTCACGTTGAAAAATATGGATAATTCATGCGAACTAGAAGCAGTATGGGATGTAAAACTTTCAGGAAAAATGGGCATGTTCACTGGAATAATAAAAAAACATATCAAAAGTGGAACTGAGCAAGCACTGCAAGAAATTAAAAAAGAAGTGGAAAATTAATGGTGGATATTTTCATCGATGTTTTCAATTTTATTTTTACAGTCATACTTGTAGGAGTTTTTTTGGCGTGGCTTTCATTATTACATTCTATGTATCAATCATTTACCAAAACACCATTTTTAGATATATTTGAAAATAATAGCACAACAACGCCAAAAGTGTCAGTGATTTTACCTGCAAGAAATGAAGAGGGTTTTATCTCAAAGTGTTTGGAGACATTAAGTTTACAAGATTACAAAGACTTTGAAGTAATTGCAATTGATGATTCTTCAGAAGATAAAACAGGAGAGATTATTGCAAAATTTGCAAAGGATAATTCAAAAATCATCCATGTAAGTGCAAGAGAAAAACCCGAAAAATGGATGGGAAAAAATTGGGCATGTATGGAAGGATTCAAAAAAGCTACAGGAGAGATTATGTTATTTACAGACGCAGACACAAAATTTGAGAAAAATGTAATTACATTGGCAGTAGCACATCTACAATCAGAAAATCTTGATGCACTAACAGTTATTCCACGACTTCGTTGTATTGATAGAATTACAAAAATAACTTTACCGATGTTATCTACATTCCTACATTCAAGATATTCCGCACTGAACGTAAACAATCCAAAGAAGAAGGTAGGATATTTTTTCGGTAGTTTTTTTGTAATTAAACGAAAAGTGTATGAGGAAATTGGCACTCATGAAAAAGTTAAACAAGAAATAATTGAAGATGGGGCATTAGGTAAAATAACTAAAGAATCAGGATATGCACTAAAAATGGTCAGAGGGGAACATCTTATTGAAGCGTTGTATTCAAGAAGTTCGAAAGAAATGTGGAATGGATTAAAACGATTAATGGTTCCACTATATCATCAAAGCTCTTCATCAGCAATAGGCGTATTCTTCGCAGTGCTGTTCATTTTGTTTATGCCGATTCCATTGTTAGGGTACTCGGTTATTGCTTTTGAATCAAGTCTATCATTTACAACTTTATTAATTTCTGCAATTATTTCTACAATCACAATTTTTTCAGCATCTTTAATGGAAACTAGAATGGGATTAAACCTAAACATAGTGAATTCAATATGTGCACCTATTGGAAGTATTGTCGTAATACTTGGTTTTCTTTCAGGTATTTTACATGCAAACAAATCTACCGCAGTATCATGGAGAGGTCGGAAATATTCCGTTAAGGAATTTTCTCAAGATTATCTTAAAGTGTAATAGAATATAGCAAAAATCAGTAAGGGTTATAGTTTAACCAAACATAATTTCGTCATGGCAAATAATGGTATTATTGTTGGAGGAGTAATTGCAACTGTGGCAATAATATTTGCAGTGTTTGTATCATTCAATTCAATTTCAGATAATGGAACTGGGGAATTAATTGTTACAAATGGAAATTATGGAGAAACAGTAGGAGAAGTAACAGGAATAGAAAGAGGTTACGAATATTCACTAATTGATATTTTTGAAAAATCTGAAGAAAGTATTGTACAAGTAAGTGTACTAAGAGGAGAATCCGAAGGAGGAATGGGTTCGGGTTTTGTTTATTCTGATGAAGGATATGTTATTACTAATCAGCATGTAGTTCAAGATGCACAAAAAGTAATGATTACATTTCTTGACGGAGAAGCATACATTGGAAATGTTGTAGGAAGTGATAGAGATTTAGATATTGCAGTTGTTAAAGTTGAACCAACTAATACATATCTACAACCAATCAAGATTGGAGATTCATCAGAACTAAAGGTTGGCGAAAAAATTGCAGCCATAGGTAATCCATTTGGATTATCAGGTTCCATGACAGCAGGAATTGTAAGTCAAATGGGACGATTGTTACCGCAAGAAACCGGATATTCAATTCCAGACGTAATACAGACAGATGCCGCAATAAATCCTGGAAATTCAGGAGGGCCATTGATTAACATGAAAGGTGAAGTTGTAGGAATTAACACAGCTATACAATCAGCAACTGGAGAATTTTCAGGTATTGGATTTGCAGTTCCATCAAATACAGTAAAAAAAGTAGTTCCAGTTTTAATAGAAAATGGGGAATTCAAACATCCATGGATGGGCATTTCTGGAACAGATGTAGACCCAGAGCTTGCAGAAGTAAGAGGGTTGAAAAGTTCAAAAGGTTTCTTAGTCGTATCTGTAATTGAAGGAAGTCCTGCAGAAACGGCAGGGTTACTCGGAGTTACAGAAACAGAAGAGAGGGATGGAAGAGAGTTTGCTCTAGATGGAGATATAATATTATCAATAGATGGAGAAACCGTTAGAAAAATCTCAGACATATTGGTTCACCTGCAAAGAGAGAAATCAGTCGGAGATGAGATGGTTCTATCTGTAAACAGAAATGGGGAGATGTTAGAATTAACCATGATTCTCGAAGAGAGACCTCAATAGAATTCTACAAAAATAAATAGACCGTACTGAATTTTTAAGCAATGAGTAAATTACAATTTGATTTTGAAATTATTCATAAAATTAATGAATTCAAAGAGATCAGTAAAGAAGAGATTTTAGAATTAGCTGAAAGTGCACCTAAAAAAATCTTATTTGATACAGCGTCAAGAATTAGAGATGAACAGAAAGGTAGAACTGTTAGTTTTTCAAAAAAAGCATTTTTCAACATAATCAATCTGTGTAGAGATACATGCTCATACTGTACCTACAAAGCCGAACCTGCAGATGCAAAATTATCATTGATGAATAAGCAGACAATTAAAGAATTGGCAATTTTGGCAAAAAAATATAATTGTACTGAAGCATTATTTGTTACAGGAGAAAGACCTGAACAAAAATATTCTGAAGCAAAAAAGTGGTTAAAAGATGAAGGGTTTTCATCTACATCAGAATATTTGATTCATTGTTCAGAGATGGTATTGAATGAAGGTATTTTTCCACATACTAATGCAGGAAATCTTACTAAAAGTGAAATGAAAGAACTGCAAAAAACTAATGTCAGTATGGGAATGATGCTTGAAAACTCCAGTCCTAGATTGAGAGAAGCAGGAATGCCACATCATGATGCACCAAGTAAGGATCCAAATGCAAGATTAAATATTCTAAAAAATTCGGGTGAATTGAAAATTCCAATGACTACAGGAATCCTAGTCGGAATTGGTGAAAACATGGAAGAATGTATTCAATCGATATTAGACATCAAAGAACTTTATGATACATATGGAAATATTCAAGAAATCATATTACAAAATTTTCATCCAAAACCAAAAACATCAATGTTTCAACAATCAACACCTGAAGAAGATTATTTTAAGACGGTAGTTGCATTATGTAGAATTATTATGCCGGATGCAAATATTCAGATTCCACCTAATCTATCACCAGAAAATTATCATGAATTTCTATCAGTCGGAATTAATGATTGGGGAGGAATTTCGCCTATAACATCAGATTATGTAAATCCCGAGTTTTCATGGCCAAATATTCAAAATGTTGAGAAGAAATGTAATGATTCAGGTTTTTCATTTAAAGCTAGATTTCCAGTATATCCAGAGTTCATTTCATTAGTAAATAATGATTTGAAACAAAGAATATCTTTAATTGCGGATGAGGAAAATTATGTAAAAGAGAGTTATTGGAAATGAATTTAGAAAATAAAGATGTGGATGGAATTTTACAATATGCAGATCCAGTAATTGCTGCAATTCTCAATAAAGCAATTTCTGGGAAAGATATCACATCTAGAGAAGCACTAGTTCTATTTGATGCAAAAGGAATTGATTTTCAACTTGTGGGTAAAGTTGCAGATTATTTACGAAGCAAGAAAGTTGGAGATACAGTAACTTATGTGGTCAACCGAAATATCAACTTCACAAATGTATGCATAAAACAATGCGGTTTTTGCGCATTTAGTCGGGATTTCAGAGAAGAGGAAGGCTATACGCTTCCTATTGAAGAAATTACAAGAAGAGCAAAAGAAGCATACACATACGGAGCTACAGAAGTATGCGTTCAGGCAGGACTTCCACCAGATATGGATGCAGGATTGTATGAAAATATTTGTAGAGAAATTAAAACCGAAGTTCCAGATATACACATACATGGATTTTCTCCAGAAGAAATTCTTTATGGTGCAACAAGATCTAACATTTCAACAAAAGAATATCTAAGTAGGTTAAAGGATGCAGGTGTAGATACAATTCCAGGAACTGCAGCAGAAATACTTAATCAAAAACTACGTGATAAAATTTCTCCAGGTAGGATTACAGTCAAAGATTGGACAGATGTTATAAAAACGGCACATAAGATGGGAATAAAATCCACATCAACTATGATGTTTGGACATTTGGAAACAAATGAACATAGAGTAAATCATTTAGACACAATTAGAGAGATACAAAAAGAAACAGGAGGATTTACAGAATTTGTTCCACTCAATTTCATTTACTCAGAAGCACCAATGTATAAACATCAACTTCATGAAGGTATCAAAAAAGGTGCGAATTCAAATGATGCATTGTTGGTTCATGCAATTTCACGAATCATGTTGAATAATGTTATAGATAATATCCAGATGTCATGGGTAAAAGAAGGACCAAAATTTTCACAATTACTTCTTAATTGGGGAGCAAATGATTTTGGAGGAACACTAGTCAATGAAAGCATATCAACTGCAGCAGGTGCAGAACATGGTCAGCTATTAAGACCAAAAGAGATACGACACTTGATTAGAAGTATAGGAAGGATTCCTGCTGAAAGAAATACAACATATAAGAAAATTAAAGAATTTGAGGTCGAACCTACAGGTTCTGAGGGATTAGATGGCGTCGATGATGTAGAGAAATTTGGATCATATTTTGAATTAATTAAAATTAAAAAATACCAATATCAAAATCCTAGAAAAAATTAAGTAAAAGACTCACCAAATATGCGACAAATGCGATTGTAAGTCCAATCCCTACAAATCGTGGAATAGATTTTCTGAATCCAATGAATAAAACAAGACTAAATGCAATCATTATGTAATAATTTGAAAAGACATCAGAGGAGACAGGTATTCCAACAATAGCTGAAGAAACTCCCAATATCAATAGAATATTGTATATGTTACTTCCAACAATGTTTCCTACACCAATATCGGTTTGTTTTTTAGCTATTGCGATAATAGATGTAATTAATTCTGGAAGCGATGTTCCAATTGCAACAATTACAACTCCTATAACTAGTTGAGACAATCCCAAAGTTTCAGCAAGATTTACAGCACCATCAACTGTGAGATGACCACCGAGAAATAGCAGTATTACTCCAGCTGCAATCAGACCAAATGATTGAGGATAAGTTTCAATTTTGTATTTTGATAAGAAATATTCACCTTCTAATGCTTCATTTTCGATAGTTTCATTTTGTTGAATTTTTTGTTTTTTGACAGTTTTGATAGTATAAGCGGTAAATGCAATAAGTGCTGCAATTAATAGGATGCCGTCAATTTGTGAGATTTCACCATCATATGACATTGCTACAACCAACAAGGATACACCAATCATAATTGGAATCCATCTACTAACAGTAATTTTACTAATTAGAAGAGGGGTAAATATTGCAGAAATTCCAATCACCATACCAACATTGCTGACGTTACTTCCAACAATGTTTCCTAGGATTAATTCAGTATGCGAATTAAAGGCAGCTAGTAGAGAAGCAGCTAGTTCAGGAGTAGAGGTACCATATGCCACGACTGTTAAACCAATTATCATACTACTAATTCGAAGTTTTTTTGCAAGAGAAACACCGCCAGAAACTATGGCATATCCACCAATACAAAGAAGGACTAAACCTGCAAGTACACTTCCAATATCAAGTATATCCACAACAACTATGCCAAGATATCTTGTTTAAATCACATTCCTTCCCTATAATTCACAATTCTAACAAGGAAAATAGATGTCAAGATTTGTTCAAGTTTAGTAAATCTGATCAAATAGCTCAACAATGCATGACTTAACCTTAATATGGTAAAGTACGGTACTATACTGTATGAGAGCAAGATTGACATATGTGCCACTAGAAGTAGCAGAGCGATTTGAAGGATTCATAATTCAACGAGATGAACAAGTGTTAGACGCAGTTAGAGCAAAAACAAAGGAATTCAGTACACTCTCTCTATTGAAATTATTATATCAATTAAACTCAAACCCAATGACATTTTCGGATTTATATTCAAAATCAAAGATAAGAATGAAAAAATCTTTTCTGAATTATCTACATTTTTGTGTAGAATACAAATTCATAGAAAAAGAAAGAGTAGGATCAAATGTGATCTATACCATTACAGAAAAAGGAAGAATTATGCTGGATTTATTTACAATAAATGAGAAGAATTAGATCAAAATATTCGTGATGCATATAACAAAACAAACAGTATAGAACCAGTTCCAAAAATAATTATACGAATCATTCCACGAGACATATTTCTTCATCAAGCGAACAAGTAATTAAACAAAACATAATCAATAAAACATTGCAGTCTAACATACCAGAAGCAGAGATCTATGAAGTAGAGAAAAATAAATTAAAAAACCCTACCATTTTTGTCGGGTTTGTGGGAGCAGGATTAGTTGGAACGATAGCAGTAGATCATATGATAAATGAATTAGATATGAAAGAGATAGGATTTCTACGTTCAAAACACTTACCACCATCAACAGTATTCATGCAAGGTAGACTAAGACATCCATTCAGAATTTATTCAAATAACGATGGAAGTATCTGTGCAATAATTTGTGAAATAATAATCAGTAAAGATGGGATTTACAATATAGCTATGGCAATTTTAGATTGGGCTGAGAAAAAAGGCTCAAACGAGATAATAGTGCTAGATGGAGTTGCAGATAAAAAACATGATGGAAATGCGTTTTTTGCAGCAGAGGTTGACTTGTGTAGAGTTATGGAAGAAAACGATATCCAAATGATTCCTCAAGGATTCATTACCGGAATTTCAGGCGGAATACTAAATGAGTGTCTAATTAGGAAAATTCGAGGTATTACATTACTTGCAAAAGCTAATGAAGCAACTCCAGATCCTCTAGCTGCAGCCACAATTATTGATGCAGTGAATAGAGTGTATGAGACTGAAATTAGTACCAAAAATTTAAAGAAACAGAAAAAACAGATTGGTGCAGATTTAAGAGAATTATCAGATAAATATTCAGAACATAAAAAAATTGATTCAAATATGTACATGTAGGTGAATGGGTATGGCAATAACTTACAAAAAAGCAGGAGTTGACATTTCGGAGATTAAAAAAAGTCAACGAGCAATTGGTAAATTAATAGAATCAACACACAATTTACAAAAACTGGCCAAGATGAAACATGGTTTTGGTCATTATGCAGGTATTGTTGAAATTCCTGGAGGAAAATTATTAGCAACACATACCGATGGTGTTGGTACAAAGGTGATTATTTCAAATATGTTGAAAAGATATGATACAATTGGAATAGATTGTATTGCAATGAATGTTAATGATATAATCTGTATAGGTGCAACACCAATATCATTTGTAGATTATATTGCTGCAAACAAAAATGATCAAAAAATATTCAAACAGATTGTATCAGGACTGGTAAAGGGTGCAAAAAAATCAGCGATGCCAATTGTAGGAGGGGAGACCGCAATAATGTCGGACTTGATTTCAGGTAAAGGTTTTGGATTTGACCTTGCAGGAATGGTTGTAGGAATGCTTTCAAAAAAAGAGATGGTCTTGGGAGATAAAATAAAACCAAATGATGTAATTATTGGAATACAAAGTTCAGGTTTACATTCAAACGGATATTCATTAGCACGAAAAGCACTTTTGTCAAAATATTCAGTCAAAGATAACATCAAAGGAGTTGGAAATTTAGGTAACGCACTTTTACGTCCAACCGAGATTTATGTAAAGCCAGTTTTAGAGATACTAAAGAAATGTAAGATTAACGGATTAGCACACATCACAGGAGGATCATTTACAAAATTATTGAGATTGAAGAAAATAGGATATCATTTGGATAACATGCCAAAGACTCCAGCATTAATGCAATTAATTGAAGATACAGGAGTGAAAAATGAAGAGATGTACAAAACATTCAACATGGGAGTGGGATTTTGTATCATTTCACCAGAAAATCAAGTTAAAGATATCCATAAAATTTTCAACAAACACAAGATGAAATCTTATGAAATTGGCAGAATTAGTAAAAACAAGGGCGTTTTTATTAATAAATTGAAAATTGCATAGAAAATAACATCTTGTCTTAGAAAATTTTACTAGATTTGGCTTATATGACGTAATTCTAAAAATATTAGATAATGGCAGCAGAAGCAGGCTTCATTGAAGTTATCATTGCAGTAGGAATCTTACTAGCAGCTGCAAAACTAATGGGTGAATTATTCAGTAGAATAAAGCTGCCAATCGTGCTAGGAGAATTATTGGCAGGAATGATTATTGGACCATTTGCACTAGGAGCATTTTTGCTTCATCCAGATACAGGAGAATCAATTTTACAAATCGGGCCAGAACTTAGAACACTTGGAGAGATTGGTGCAATTGTAATTTTGTTTATGGCAGGATTAGAGATGACACCAAAAGAATTTTTGCGTGGTGGAAAGGCATCATTTACAGTAGGAACACTAGGTGTAGTAGTTCCATTCTTTGCAGGACTTTTAGTATTTCAAGCATTTGGATTTGATGCATTACAAGCAATGATGATTGCAACCGCACTTACTGCAACTAGTATAGCAATTTCAATTCAAGTACTAAAGGAGTTTAATAAGATTAAATCACCAGAAGCTCGTTTAATTATTGCAGCAGCAGTCGTAGATGATATTTTGGCAATTGCAGTATTATCTGTCGTTACATCATTTGGAGGTGCAGAAGCAATAGACAATATTGATTTGGTAGATGTTACATTTACAATTCTTAAGGTATTAGGATTCTTTGCAGCGATATTAATTACAGCCATTTTCGTAATTCCAAAAGTTATCACACCTAGAATTTGGAAAGCAACAGGAAGTGTAGAGGGAATAGCAACTGCATCATTCTTTGGTGCTGCAGCAATTGCAGGTATGTTGGGATTATCTCCAATTGTAGGAGCATTTGCGGTAGGAATGGCTCTTTCAGCCACAAAAGTATTTGAGAAAATAGAGAATTTCATTAGTAGGATAGGATTGATTTTTGCGCCATTGTTCTTTGCAATAATTGGTGCGCAAGTAGACTTTAGAACGGTAAACCTGGATGTGTTAATGTTAAGTGCAGTTGTAATTGCAATTGCAATTGCAACTAAATTATTTGGATGTGGATTACCATCAATTCTATTTTTGAAAAATAAAGCAGCAGGAATGAGAGTAGGAATAGGAATGATTTCTAGAGGAGAGGTAGGATTGATTGTTGCAGGAGTTGGATTATCATCAGGAGTATTGACAGGAGATGTATACACAACAATCGTTCTCATGGTAGCAGTCACAACTATAATCACACCAATTTGGTTGAAGATGGATTATAGAAGAGAAGTTGCAGTGAAAACAGAGGATAATTAGAGAATAAACGAATGTGTGGTTCAAACTATTTTAAAAATTATTTAAATCATACCGGTTCAGAAAAAATCCATGAGTGATAAGTCTAGAGAAGAGATACGTTCAGAGTATGAAAAAGACTATCTAGAAAGATTAGCAAAAAAGAAAGAAGTAGAATTAGACCAATATGAAGAAACTCCAATGAGCGAGGAAGAAAGAACACAGAAAGTTGAAGATGCAGAAAAAATACAAAATGAATCTGCTGCACAAGTTCAAGCTTCATCAGCTGCAAAAAATCAATCGGAAGATGAAATAAAAAAGAAAGCAGAGTTTGAGAAACAAGTATCAGCATTAAGAGGGGAATTACAGGTACTCAAAGAGATGGTAACTTTAACTGACGAGTTAGAATCATTAAAAAAACAAATCAAAAAACCATCTAGAAAAAAGGCAAGTAAAAAGAAAGCAGCTCCTAAGCGGAAGGCAAGTAAAAAGAAAGCAGCTCCTAAGCGGAAGTAAAATATCATTTAAACCATTTTATGTTGCATCGATTTGCATAGAGCATGCAGAAATTAAGTGAGGATTTTTTACATGCGTGTAAAGAAATTTGTGAGAAATTATCTCAAATTGATAATCCAGGAAAAAGTCAAATTAAAAATGAAATAAAAGAAGTATGTGCAAAATATGCATTAGAAAGACTACCTAGAAATTCAGAAATATTATCATCTGCAACCGAAGAACAATTCTTAAAGCTTCAAAAAGTTTTGCTAAAAAAACCGGTCAAATCAGCTTCAGGAGTAACAGTCATTGCAATAATGCCAAAACCGTTTGCATGTCCACATGGAAGATGTACTTTTTGCCCTGGAGGAACAGAGATCAATACTCCAAACAGCTACACAGGAAAAGAACCGGTAACACTTAGTGCAATAGAAGATGATTATGAACCTGGAACTCAGATAAAAAGAAGAATTGAACAATTAATCGCATTTGGTCATGATCCTACAAAATTAGAGTTAGTTATCGTAGGAGGTACGTTCCTGTTTATGCCAGATGAATATCAACGAAATTTCATAAAATCATGTTATGATGCAATTAATGGATTTGAATCAAGTAGCTTAGAAGATGCAAAAAGAAATAATGAAAAAGCAAAAATGCGAAATGTTGGTTTCACAATAGAAACAAAACCAGATTATTGTCAACAAAAACATGTGGATATGATGCTAGATTATGGAACAACCAGAGTAGAAATTGGTGTTCAAAGTCTAACTGAACGAGTTTACAATATCGTGAATAGAGGTCATAATTTACAACAAGTAATAAGTTCATTTCAAATTGCAAAAGATGCAGGATACAAAGTTGTTGCACATATGATGCCAGGACTTCCAACTATGAGTCCAAAAGAAGACATTGCGGATTTTAAAAAATTATTCGAAATGGAAGAGTTCAAACCAGATATGCTAAAAATTTATCCTGCTTTAGTTTTAAAAGATACTCCACTTTATGATGATTATAAATTAGGAAATTACAAACCGTATTCAACAAAAGAAATGATTAACGTTTTAACTGAATCTAAGAAAATGGTGCCAAAATGGGTTCGAATCATGAGAGTCCAACGAGAAATAACAACAGATGAAATTATTGATGGTCCAAAGATGGGAAATTTAAGACAAAAAGTTCATCAGGAATTAGAAAAACAAGGAACATCATGCAAATGTATTAGATGTAGAGAAGCAGGTTTGAATAACAAAAAAGAATTTTCAGAATTAAAACTAGAAAGAATAGATTACGATGCATGTGGTGGAAAAGAGATATTTTTGTCATTTAATGACGAAAATGACTTAACATATGGATTTTTGAGACTACGAAAACCTAGTCAAAATGCACATAGAGAGGAAATTACCGATAAAACATCAATCGTAAGAGAACTACATGTATTAGGAAAAGCAGTTGGTATTGGTGAGCAGGAAGAATTTAGCTTTCAACATCAAGGAATTGGAAAAAAATTAATGATGAAAGCAGAAGAAATTGCTGCAACAGATTTATCATCAAACAAATTATGTGTTATCAGTGCAGTAGGTACAAGAGAATATTATAGAAAATTAAATTATAAAAATAATGGGCCGTATATGGCAAAGGAGTTGTGATAAAATATGTCTGAACAAAATGTTATAGGGAAAGGTACATGGATTGACAAACTAGCATCTGAATTAATTGAAAGAGAAGAACAGTTGGGAAGAGATACAAGTTTAATCAGAGTTGAAAGTGGATTAGGTGCATCAGGTATTCCTCACATCGGTAGTTTAGGAGATGCGGTTAGAGCATACGGAGTAAAACTTGCTTTAGAAAATATGGGATACAAATCAGAATTAATTGCATATTCAGATGATCTTGATGGATTAAGAAAAATTCCAGCAGGGTTTCCAGATTCGCTTGAAGAACATATTGGAAAACCAGTATCGCTAATACCAGATCATACAGGAGAACATGAATCATATGGAATGAATATGAGTAGTAGGCTTTTGGATGGATTAGAGAAATTAGGAATAGAATACACCTTCAAAAGAGCAAGAGATACCTACAAAGAGGGCTTACTGCAAGAACAGATTCACACAATCTTAACACAGAGTGAAAGAATTGGAGCCAAAATTGAAGACTTGGTTGGACAAGAAAAATATCAAAAATTCCTACCATATTTTCCAGTTTGTGCACAATGTAACAGACTGTATGTTGCAGAAGCAACAGAGTATCTATCTGATGAAAGAAAGGTTCGTTACAAATGTCACGATGCAGAAATTGGTGGAAAAATTATCAAAGGTTGTGGACACGAAGGTGAAGCAGACATTAAAAAAGATCTTGGAAAATTAGCATGGAAAGTGGAATTCGCTGCAAGATGGAGTGCATTTGATATTAGATTCGAAGCATATGGAAAAGATATCATGGATTCAGTCAAAGTTAATGATTGGGTTGCAGATGATGTTTTGAATTTCCCACATCCACATCACATAAAATATGAAATGTTTTTGGACAAAGGTGGAAAGAAAATATCAAAATCACTTGGTAATGTGGTAACATCTCAAACATGGTTGAAATTTGGAACACCTGAATCAATACTATTGTTACTATACAAGAGAATTACAGGTGCAAGAGAATTGGGATTTGAAGACATACCATCACTTATGGACGAATATAATGAATTGGAGAAAATATTTTTTGGAAAAATTAAGATTGATAATGAAGCTAAATTGGTCAAATCAAAAGGATTGTATGAATATGTGAATCTATTAACGCCTCCAAAGCAGATACCAGCCCAAGTAAGTTATAGACTTCTTTTAGAATTATGTAAGATTTTCAAAGAAGATAGAGTTCCCAGAATAAATAAAAAATTAATCGATTATCATGCAATCAAAGAAACATCAGCTGAAATTGATAAATTAATTGAAATGGCAGGAAATTTTGCAGATGAATTTGACATATCTGATGAAATTGATATTGATGTAGATTCAAAGGTCAAAGGTGCACTAAGTAAACTGGTTATTCTTTTAGAAAAAGATGAAGAAATTGAAGATTTACAAAATGAGATATATCAAATTGCAAAAGGTGACGACATAGAACCAAAAGATTTCTTCAAAGTATTATACCAAATTATTTTATCAACTACTAGAGGACCAAAAATTGGCCCATTCATTTTAGATATTGGAAAAAAGAACGTAGCGGAAAAAATTGGTAAATACGTGAATTAAATGGCTCATAACGAACACAATAGACAAAAAAAAGGTGGAGGGTTTTTTCTAATAATTTTTGGAGCATTGTTATTGTTTTTAGCACCAAATTTACACACAGATAACCCAGAATTAGGAATTGTATGTTTAATCTTCGGAATAATAGTCGGAGCAGGAGGATTCTATGTGAGATTTATTAAAAAGGCAAAGCGGATCTAAGAGTTAGAATGGGATTATTTAAAAAAACAAAAAAGGAGGATGTTAATGTTTATCAGGAAACAAACGAAAATCTGAAAAAAATTAAAGATGAAACAGAAAGCGAGATTGAAAAATTAGAAAGCGAGATTCAAGAAAAAAATGAAAGATTGAGCACAAT
>JAOMCX010000031.1 GCA_028345195.1 Candidatus Nitrosopelagicus sp. | reverse complement strand
ACGTGCACAGTATTCTGCTGGAACTTGGAAGTCACCTGTGAAGACACCACTATCTTTAGAGGTCTCTACTAAAGTGAATCCAGAACCACCTAGACCATCGCCACCTGATGGTGTTGTACTACATGTTGTTGATCCACTTGTGGATTTCAACCATAGTTCATCATCAAAGGTGACATCTAACATTCTACCGTTGTTCTCGCTAACGGAGTTAACACCATAGTTAGCTTTACCAACTTGGTCCATTGCTACGTCGTCAGCTGATGAAACAACTGAGTAAATGTCAATAATGTCTGGGTTTGTGTTAAGATCTGCGTCAGTTAGTGTTATGACTACAGTATCTGCTTCTTTGTAACTGTCATTGTCAAATTCAACTACACCTGAGTGTGTTGGTGCTGCTAGTTGGTCTCCTACTTGTGTCTCAACTCCGTCTGCACCCATATCAAGATAATTGATACGGATTTCATCTTCGTCAGTCAAATCATTGTGTACAATGATTCTGTTCTCTTCATGATCAGTTTTTGTACTGTTGTATGTAGAGGTTTGGTTGACGTTCAATTGGTTAAGCATGATGAAATCTAATTCACCTACGAAGACTCCTCCGTTGGTGTCAACTTCATCGACTTCCAATCTATAGATTGCGTTGTTGTGACGATCACTTGCTGCTACACCGTCATTTGATTGACCGTATGTAACAAAGTCCATAGTGAGAGGTGCGGAAGTACCTGCGCCTAGGCCTGTTAAGGCTAGAGTTCCACTAATTGGTTGGAACTCTACCATTACTTCAAGACTATCTGTTCCCGTCAAAGAACCAAAGCCTGTGGCTTTAGTTGCTGGAGAGTTGAATAGTGCTTGACCAATAAGTCCAGTGCTGTAAGTTGATGTTACAACGTGTCCACCTGCTTCTGCGGATGCAGTTGCAGTTGGTGCTGAATCATCACCTACGGTGAAGTTCAAGTATGCATTTGCATCATTGCTACCACCGTTTAATGCACGGAAATCATATTGGATGTAAGTGTAAGCTGCGGTACCGTTTGCTCCTGATACCAAGTCGGCAAGATCATTAACAGTTGTTCCATCATATGCAAATTCAAGTGCATCTTCACCAGCAATAGTGAGGGCTGCACCACTGTTTGTAATTACTGCTCTCTCACTGTATTTTTCATAACAGGAGACATATGATGCATCAGTTCCTGCTGCACCATAATCAGAGCTACATTGTGTGTCATCAATTCCTGAATCCACAGTTGTTTTTACATTACTTTCATCTGCAAAGATGACAGTGTTTAGAGTTGCCAGAGTGATTGGTGAACCAATCTTTACTGCTGGAACTATAGTTGTGTTTGAACCTACTGTCATTTGTTCTTGGCTTCTTGCGTCGAGGTTCATGTCATTATCATCTAGCACAATCTCTACAAGTTCTCCAGAGTTCCATTCTGCACCAATTGCTACGCCGGTGGTTGCACCGTCAGAGCCATCAGTGTTGAATGCAATTGTTCCCCAGGAAGGCATGTAAAGAACAGAGAATTCAACGTCATCCCATGAGAAGACTGCTTGTGTTCCTCTGTCTGCTGCTTTGTTAATGTACATGTTTGTTTTCAAACCATCGTCCCAGTTGGTGAATATACCAGTATTTGCACCGGTTTCAGTGAATGTGACTGCTTGATCAGCTTCGTTAATGTCCGCTGTGGAACATAATCCTTCTGTCGTTGCACCACAAGCCACTACTTGATCACCATTGTCTTGGAAATACAACACATTGTTGGTTGCATCACCAGGACCGTTTACATCAATTTTGAGAACACCTGTATCAAAGCTGAATGGCTGTGAAAAGGCTGTGAATTTGGTTACACCAGCAGTTGCTGATGAATCATTTCCACCGTTCTCATCGAATAATTGATAGTATACTGTTGCGTTGGTTGAGAGAGTTCCGAAAGTCCAACTGTCTTCGTCAGTTGGGTCTATGTTAAACTCATTGTTTCCGAGGGTTACTCCGATTTCATGAGATAAACCATAGTATTCTTTGTCAAATGATAGTCCGCCGCCGTTTGTAGCGCCTGGTCTATCATAGCTCAAAGG
>JAOMCX010000030.1 GCA_028345195.1 Candidatus Nitrosopelagicus sp. | reverse complement strand
GTCAAAGTCTGGGTCATCTACACGAATGTGTATGGTCAAGTCACCTGCTCCGAGTGTTTCAGCGTCACTATCAAGTGTGCTGATGGAACCAGAGTGAATTGGGAATAGAGATCTACCGTTTGGTGTACTCTTTGAGGATTCAGTGCTGAAATCGTTAACTGTTCCGAATGGAACTGGATAGACTGTTCTGTCTAAGCTAACTGATCCAGTGTTGCCTCTAATTCCTGCGCCATCACCTACTTCGATGATTTCTCCAGATGCGTCTCTGTAATCTACATAATTAACTTCAATATCAGTACCCATGACAGATGTTACTACACCAGATCCGGAGGATCTTGCACAGTATTCTGCTGGAACTTGGAAGTCACCTGTGAAGACACCAGTGTTTTTACCGGTCTCTACTAAAGTGAATCCAGAACCACCTAGACCATCACCACCTGCTGGTGTTGAACTACAGGTAGCTTTAGCAGCTCCTGCTGTTGCGGTTGATTTCAACCATAGTTCATCATCAAAGGTTACATCTACCATTCTTGCGTTAGCATCGCTAACAGAGTTAACACCATAGTTGGCCTTTCCGACCATGTCCATAGCGTCATCATCTGCGGATGTAACAACTGTGTAAATGTTAATGATATCTGGGTTTGTGTTTAGGTCTGCGTCAGTTAATGTTATGACTACAGTATCTGCTTCTTTGTAACTGTCATTGTCAAATTCAACTACACCTGAGTGTGTTGGTGCTGCTAATTGGTCTCCTACTTGTGTCTCAACACCATCTGCTCCCATATCCAAATAGTTGACACGGATTTCATCCTCATCAGTCATGTCCTGGTGGACAATGATTCGGTTTTCTTCCCAGTCAGTCTTTGTATTGTTATATGTGGAGGTTTGGTTGACGTTCAATTGATTGAGCATGGTAAAGTCGACTTCGGTCTTCATTACACCGGAGTTAACTGCATTCTCTTTTGATTCGAATCGCCAGATTGAGTTCATGTGTCTATCGCTTTGTGATATACCGTCATTTGATTGACCGTATGTGACAAAGTCCATAGTTAATGGGTATGATGTACCTGCTGACAATGCATCTCCACCAGATCCGCTAATCAAGTTGACCTCTACAGTAACTCGCAAAGCATCTGTTCCTGTTAAGGAGCCAAATCCTGTTGCTTTAGTACCTGGAGAGTTCATTAGTGCTGTTCCGACTAGGCCAGTGTTATAGAATTCATCTATAACATTGTCATATGATGCTGCATCAGCACCAGTGTTACTATCAATTGTAGAATCACCTACGGTGAAGTTCAAGTAATAGTTATTGTCGTTTTTACCACCGTTGAATGAACGGAAATCGTATTGGAGATAAGTGTAAGCTGAAGTACCGTTTGCGCCGGATATCAAGTCTGCAAGATCGTTAACGGTTGTACCGTTGTAAACAAATCTTAACTGATCGTCATCTGCAAGTGTGATTGCGGCACCACTGTTTGTAATTACTGCTCTCTCACTGTATTTTTCATAACAGGAAAGATATGATGCTGCAGTTCCTGCTGCACCATAATCAGAGCTACATTGTGTGTCGTTAATGTTCTCATCAAATGTTACTGTTGAACCGCCATCTGCACCTTTAGGTCCGTCTTGGATGCTAAAGGTATCAAGTGTGGTTAAAGTAATTGGAGAACCAATCTTAATTGCTGGTACGATAGTTTTATTGTCTTTGATCTTCATTTGGTTCTTAGTTCTTGCGTCGAGGTTCATATCTTCATCATCTAATAGAATTTGTACAAGTTCACCAGAGTTCCATTCAGATCCGATACCGCCTTTATAGTCGGTATTGAATGTGATTGTTCCCCATGATGGCATGTGGAGTACAGAGTACTCTTTATCATCAAGCCAGAATACGGCTTGTGTACCTCTATCAGATAATGGGTTAACGTACATGTTTGTTTTCAAACCATCATCCCAGTTGGTGAATGTACCAGTGTTTGAACCGGTTTCAGTAAATGTTACTGCTTGGTCTGCAGAGTTGATGTCTGCAGTACTACATAAACCAGATGAACAAGAAACTACTTGATCACCGTTATCCTGGAAGTATAGTACGCTATTTGATGCGTCCTCAGGACCATTTACATCAATCTTCATGATACCACCGTCATTGAATCCCCATGCTGAGGATGAGGTGAAGGCATCAAATTTCTTTACACCAGCAGTTGCTGATGAATCATTTGCGCCGTTCTCATCGAATAATTGATAGTAGATGGTTGCGTTGGTTGGGAGTGTTCCGAAAGTCCAACTGTCTTCGTCAGTTGGGTCTATGTTTAATTCATTGTTATAGAGTGTAACTCCAATTTCATGATTTAGACCATAGTGATCTTTGTCAAATATTAGACCTTTGATTTTGTTACCATCGGTATCATAACCTGCTGGTCTGTCATAAGTCAAAGA
>JAOMCX010000003.1 GCA_028345195.1 Candidatus Nitrosopelagicus sp. | reverse complement strand
TTACCTCCATCTACATCTACATCAACAGATTCTACATCAACAGGGGGTGGTGGCGGAGGCAGTCAAAGTTGTAACTCTAGGGGATTTGGAGTCGGCAAGTCACTAGCGGTATACGAGGTGTCCTACAATTTTTGTGGAGATACTAATTCTGTTGACATTTTGGCATACTCTACATGTGGCTCAATTAGTGCTCAATTAACAACAGAATACGGAAGATCTACTGCAGGACTCTCATTAGACCAGCCATTCATAGATGATGAAATTACAATTTACACCGGAATCTTGCGTGATGATATTAAGAAATTTACTGTAAAAATGGAAAACAAGAGAAATTCATTTGAAGATACGTTTGTCATAAACGAGTGTAAAACAACTAAACGATATTCACAAACCACTGGGTATACTTCTTCACAGCAAGGAACTTTTGGCGATAATGGAATTACCGTGTCAGTTCCTGAATGGGTAAAAAATACAGCGGGATGGTGGGCAGAAGATAAAATTTCTGAAGATGAGTTTGTAAAAGGAATTGAATTTTTGGTAAAAGAGAGAATTATTGATAATGTAAAGACCGGAAATGCCGAATCTGCATCTTCTGCTGTTCCAACATGGGTGAAAAATAACGCTGGATGGTAGGCAGAAGGACAGATAGATGATAATTCATTTGTAAAAGGAATCGAGTATTTGGTGAAAGTGGGATTAATCTCAGTAACGTAATGGATTAAACATCACGAATAATTATTAATACAAAATTTATGTGATTAAATATTGGAATTATCTGATGGCCAAAAATATGCGATAGTTTTCTTGGGATCTTTGGCTGTTGCTGGTATTATTCTGGGTACGCTTGTATTTCCATTTTGGAACTTTATTCGTGAAGATATTACCGAAGAAGTTGAAATTTTCCAGTCTGCAGATGGCAACTGTTATGTTGATACTATTGACGGAATCCCAAAAACCATCGAAAACTGTAATCTTAAACCTGGGACTGAAGTCACTATAATGTATGGACATGGACTTCCTTGGGCAAAAATTGTAACTCCTGGTGAATAATATGGATTGTATTTTTTGCAAAATAGTTTCAAAAGAGATTCCTACAAAAATTCTTTATGAAGATGATGATACCATCTCATTCCTTGATGCGTTCCCTGTTGCAAAGGGACACACACTGGTAATTCCAAAAACACATCACGCAAAAATTCAAGATTTACCTTTTGATGTAAATCAAAAATTATTTGATACGGTACATAAAATGACATCAAAGGTTGATTCCCTTGAAGGCTCTACTCTAATTGCAATTCATAATGGAAAAGAAAGTGGACAAGAAATTCCTCATGTACATGTTCATTTGATACCTCGAAGTAATGATGATTCTGCAGGTCCTGTACATTCAATGTTTAAAAATAAAGTTGAATTATCCGAGTCTGAGATTGATTCTATTTACAATAAATTGAAGATTATCTAGTATGGGTAAATTCTTTCATTATCATCTAAATTATCTACGATGATTGCTTTGGTAGGGCATGTTTCTGCGGCATTTATGATTCTCTGATTCTTTGCACCTTTCTTATTGTAAACTCTTGATTTTGGATTTGATTTTGTATTTTTATCAATAGTAAATACCTCTGGAGCAATTATTTCACAACTACAGCATCCGATACATAGACTCTGATCAACGTCAACTTTCAGTTCAAATTCTTTACGTTTTTTTGTAAATCCTCTATCTGGCTCTTTTTTTGTTTGTTCGTTAACAGTTTTTTCATATTTTTCCCAAAACTCATTTTCATATCTTTTCCACCACTCTTCATTTGCTTCGAAATCTTTTGTATACTTTCCCCAATCAGCTTCAGGTGTTTTTCCTTCTCCATCTTTTCCCCATTTTGTTCTCTTGTAGAATTTTTGACTGGTTTGGGTGTAATCGGATTCCTCTCGAGGTTTTTCCGGTTTTTGTCTTGCAGAATGTTTCTTTTGATTTTTCAAAAAATGATAAGCTTCTGTAATAATCTTGAATCTTTTTTCACTTTCTGAATCTTTATTTTTATCTGGATGATATTGAAGTGCTAATTTTCTATATGCATATTTGACTTCTTCAAAATCTGTGTTGCTATCAATCTCTAATGTCTTGTAGGCCTGACTTGAATTCAACGTCTTTCATTATCTCCAATATGTTAAAAACTTGCTCTATTCCATGACTTCATCTTCTTGTCTCCACGCTGGATCCACCATACAAAGTGCAATTAGATCTATGTCTCCATTGTTTTCTATGAATTGTTTGGACATTGGTGGAACAAAGATTGTTTCATTTTTTGTTATTTCTTTTTGCTCTGTTCCCACATGCATGATTCCACTTCCTTGCAAAATATAGAATATTTCACTTGTTTTCATGGTGTGTGGTTTTGAACTATTTCCTGGATTTATTGTACAATGTGCTAAACTATACCGAATTGCATTCTCTGTATCTGCAGGTGAAAAAATTTGTCTAATTTCTGTTCCTTCTTGTGCTGAAAATGTTTCTGTCTCTTCTATTTTTTTAGTATTCATTTTATGACAATTTTTCAGTTACAATTGTTTTAAAATCTGATTCAAACCATATGGTTTTTGGTTCAGAATTCTTTTTTGGAAATGAGTTGATTGCAACATGTGAAAATTCTTCATTTTTGTTTATAGAACCATGTGTGTGTAATTTCTTTGCAGGAATGTGCACGCAATCTCCTTTATTGAGGTTTATACTTTCTAACTTTTTTATTTTAAAATTCTTCATTCCTGTTCCAATTTTCTTATACATGACTAGGCTACCTTTTCCTTTAGTGACTATCAATGTTTGACCGGCATCGTGAAAATGGAGTTTAGTTCTTGCTCCATTTTTGAATGTTACATGGTAAATTTTTTCAGTACTTGGCTTGATTTTTGCCGAAATATCCTTTGCGGCTATTTTTCCTGTGAAATAATTCACTTTAGCTTTCTTGCTTGGTATGCCTGATTTTGTAAAAAGATTCTCTTTTTGCATAATTTACATGCTTAGGATGTTGTATATGAGTCATATTGTATTTTAACATGATGAATTTTTCATTTCATTTTTAATTACCAAAAATTTGTTTGTTCCTGCTAATTCGTTTTCAAAAATTTTTTAAGAATTACTTTATCTATGATAAAATTCTACGTTCTGTATGGTTAAAGCCAATTTAACTGAAAAACAAAAAGCAAAGAAAAAAGGACGTCAATCAAAATCTGAATACAAAGCAAAGAAAAAAAAACATCCATCAAGAGCGAATGAAGCAAAGAGTAATCAGATCAGAGAAAGATATGAAGCCAAAGCAAAAGCAAAAAAAGAACAAAAAACACGAGCACAACAATCTCGAGCTTCTCGAAGAAGTGGAAAAAGTATGAAAACTGAAGGAAAAGTTACAAAATCAACTTCAAAAGCAAAAGAAGCTAGATCCTCAAAGAAAATTGCTGCAATAAAAAAGAGAACTAGAAGCTAAGACCTACCCGCTAGTTCCTTCAAATGTTTCTGAACCTCATGTAATTGTAATTTTTCAGTTAAGATTTTCTAGAAATAGTCTTATTCTATATGTCAGTTAGTGTGTGTGAGTCATAGTTTAACAGGATTTAAAAATACATAGACATACGGTATGTAGTTCAAATGGCAAAAAACGATACAAAAGTAAAAATAATTTCATTAAAACCATTGCTTGATTCTGATGCTGCTGAAGAAATGATTGATTCAAGAAAAGTTAAATCATTTCAAACCTTACTACATAAACCTAAAAAAAGTGAGATACACCTACATTCGCTTACTTTACATTTTGAATCGATTCTTCTATTATCTGGTAAATATTCTGTTGATTTTATTCGTGATGCTGAACATACCTTATCAGTTGATAAAGATGTTCAAGAAGTCATAATATCAGATGAAGTGTTTCCTGTAAAAAAGAAGCATGGAGTTCTAAGTAAATTAGAACCGTCATTCAAAAATAAAATAAAAATACTGATGCAGGAGCGCGTCATGCTTGAAAATACTGCTGATATCTCATTTGATCATCATGGAAAGGAGATTAATCTTTCTTACAATGACACTCTCAAATTATTGGAAAAACATCCTAAAAAAACAATCAATGAAGATAAAGAATCTATACGCAAACCTGAAATCACAATTGCTGCTGCAAAATCAAAACTCATTTCAAAATTAAAAAAGCCTGCTGATGCTGGAACAAAATCCTCCGAAGAAATCTTTGATTTTAGAGATATTTTGGAGATTTATGTTCCAATTTATGAGGCACGATTAATTGGACCTAAAAAAAGAATTAAAATTGTAAGAATTGATGCAGTTAGAAAGAAAATACTCTGATTATTTTACCATTCTTTGAAATTCTGGGTCATCGTAAAATTTCTCAAAAACTTTTTCCTTTCTTGCCCATAGTTTGATGGTCTTTGAATGTTTTATTGCCACCTTTAACAAATCAAAAGCCTCATTGACTTCATTTATTGCCGCTTTGCTTCTGGCTTTTGCATAAACTACGTTGATATTTCCTTTATGTTTGTCCAATATTTTATCAAATACTTCTATTGCTTTTTCATGTCTTTCTAACTCTGCTAACTCTATTCCTTTGTGAAATAATGAATCAAGGTGTTGTGGATTTGCTCTATGGACGCTTTCAAAACAATTCAACGCAAGTTCATGTTTCCCCATTTTACCTAAAACAATTCCTTTGTAAAATCTTGGATTAGGTTTCTTTGGATCTTTCTCAATTGCCTCATCCAAAACTTTCAGTGATTCATCATGTTCGAGTTTTTTATCTAATAGAACTCCTTTGTTATAATATGCTGGAGCATAACTTGAATCTGCTTTAATTGATTTTTCATAATACTCCATTGCCCCATCTGGATCTCCAAGTTCTGCCATTGCTATACCTCGATTATTCAATGCTGGAGCATCATTTGGATTTCTTTGTGTTATCATGTCAAAACATGTTATTGCATCAGCATATTTTTTCAATTGATTTAGTGCTAAACCTTGATTATACCATGCGTTAACATTTTCGGGATCAATCTTTGTGACTTTTTTAAATAATGAAACTGCAGTTTTTGGCTGATTTTTTTCTAGAAATGTCATTGCTTGATACATCAAGTCTTCTGGGTCTTCTTTTTTTCCAAATAACCCCATATTTTTTTAACATTATTCCTGTTTATAACAACTACACTGTTTTGATTTATGACGTATGCATCCTACTAGTTTATGGTCTTTACATCCACAAATTATGCATTTTTTCATCTTTTCATCTGTAATTACGATTGACTACTAATCAATGAATCGCATACTGAATCTGTAATATTCATCAATCTTCTGTTATAATTTTGAGAAAAATAACTGTAAAACTAAATGAAAAAGATTATTTCGATTTTTTGCTTGAAAGTAATGAACATGAAAATACTGTTGAAGAACAGATTACAGAAATTATACAATACTATATTCTGATTAGACGAAGACGTGTAAAACTAAAGATTATTCCTAAAGAAACTTTAGATTTTCATCTATGATTATTTACATTTCTTTTTATGTTTTCTCAAATCATCTGGGTCTCTAAACTCTGTGCCACAATTACGACACTTGACATCAACCCTTCTTCCATGTGCAATTTTTTCGTGTCTCTTCAATCGCTCTGCATCATGTAAATCTGATCCACATTTTTTACATTTTGTACTACTTTCTTCAGTTTTGGTGAAAAGTTTCATCGCAAAGTATAGTGCTTAGATCTTAAAATGATTTTCGTTTTTTCTCCTCAGGGAATAATGATATTGTTTATTTTATCTTCATTCTAAAATGAAATAATGGATCTAAATAAGGTGGTAAAAATCGGCTTAATAACTGGAATTTCAATTATCACACTTATTGTAATAACAAACATGTTGTTTCCTTCTAATGCAATAAATTTACATGAACAGGCATGCATGAGTCTTGCAAATCAAATGATTGAAAATATGGAAGAATCTAATTTTGATACCGAAAAATTTGCAAAAATTAATGATTTGTTATTTTCACGAATGACTAATGAGCAATGCACCGATACTGAAGGTTGGAAAAAAATCGTAAGTTACAGCCCTGAAGATTAGTCAGTTCTAAATTTCTCTGGCATCATTTCTAAAATTACTTTATGCGATGGTTGTCTTTCTAATTTTTGACAAATATGATATACACAGTCTCCTATAATTGATGAATCTGCATTCTTAATTTGAAACTTTTCAAAAATCTCATCCTCTGACATCTTTTGCATTTGTGATTCAATATTGAATGCTATTTCCAATACAACCGGCTTTAATTTTGATTCATAATCTTGTTGCAAAATTTGAATTTCATCTTTTAGTTCCTGTATTCGTTCTTTGTCGGTTACCTCTTTTTTTTCTAATTCAAGTTTTCTTAATTTTTTGACAGTTTTTCCACTATGATAATCAAAAGTAATGATTAACTCTCTTATCATACTCACTAAATTGGGAGTTTAGGATATAAGGTATATGAAATAATAACTACCATGCAAGTAAATGAAATTTTTAAATCAATTCAAGGGGAGGGTCCAAATTTTGGTAAGCCTGCAATTTTTCTAAGAACTGCTCAGTGTAATTTGAAATGTACTTGGTGTGATACAAAATACACTTGGGACTGGAAAAATTATGATTTTAGTAAAGAGGTTAAAGAAATGACAATTGATGAAGTTAAAGACACTATCACAGAACTTGAAATTAAACATCTTGTAATTACTGGTGGTGAACCATTACTACAACAAGATGATTTGGCTGATCTACTATCTTTTCTAAAACCTGATTTCTATGTTGAGGTTGAAACTAATTGTACCATTTTACCAAACAAAATGCTAACTGATCTAATTGATCAATGGAACGTATCCCCAAAAACTAAAAACTCTGGAAATCCATTAGAACTTTGTGAAAATAATGAATGCTATTACTTTTTTGCAAATCAGGAAAATGCTTTTTTCAAATATGTTGTAGAGGATGAAACTGACATACCTGAAATTAAAAAATTTATCACAAAGTACAAAATCCCTGAAAAAAGAGTACAATTGATGACTCAGGCTTCAACAAAAGAAGAAATCAGCATGCGTGAAAAATCAATTTCGAAATTAGCTAAATCTCATAATTTTGCGTTTTCCCCAAGACTACATGTTGCAATGTGGGGTTCACAACGTGGAAAATGATTATAACCCGAGAAAATTAGGATTTTGAACATGGCAAAAATAAAAACAGGAGATCTTGTTATGTTTTTTTATAACGATTCAAAAAAATGGTTACTAAAAATTTCTAAAAAAGAACAGTTTCATTCACACATTGGAGTCATAAAACATTCTGATGCAATAGGAAAAGAGTTTGGAAGTAGATTAGTAACAAACAAGGACAAATACGTCTACCTGTTAAAGCCTACAATTCATGATCATGTAATGAAAATGCAGCATAGTACTCAAATTGTTTATCCAAAAGACTTTGGTTACATTGCGGCACGAATGGGTGTGCAATCTGGTCAAAAAATAGTTGAAATAGGAACTGGAAGCGGTTCATTGACTACTTTTCTTGCTAGTATTGTAAATCCTCGTGGACATGTCTACACCTTTGACGTTGAACCAAAATTCATGGAAATTGCAGAAAAGAATATCAAAAAAGCTGGAATGTCAAAATATGTCACCATGCATGAAATGAATCTAAAAAAATCTAAAAAAATGCCTCTAAAAGATATGGATTTAGCAATAATTGATCTTGGTGATCCTTGGGAAGTATTACCACAAGTTAGAAAAATGCTCAAAAGTAGCGGAAGTGTTGTTGCAATTTGCCCTACAATGAATCAACTTGAAAAATTATCTGTGGCTTTTGTAGAAAATGAGTTCACTGACATAGAATGTACTGAACATATTCTTCGTCGTATTGAAGCTCGAGAAGGAAAAACTAGACATTCATACCAAGGAATTGGTCACACCACATATCTTGCAATAGCGAGAAAAGTCCACTTTAATAAGAAAAGAATAAAGAAAAAGTGAATTAATTGACCCCAACTAAATTATCAAAAGAAATTGTGGAAAACTTTATGCCTTCTCGTGAAAATAATTCTCGAAAAGGCGATAATGGTAAAGTCTTGATAGTTGGAGGAAGCTACATCTATCACGGTGCTCCTGCACTTTCATCACTTGCGGCATTACGTTCTGGAAGTGATCTTGTATACACATGTGTCCCAAAAATTAATGCATTTTCCACACGTTCAATTTCACCTGATTTGATAGTTATTCCTATGGCTGATTCCAAACTTACACGTGGAACTGTTAACAAAATGCTAGGACAAGTTCCTGTTGATATTGATTCAACCGCTATTGGAATGGGACTTGCAATACAAGATATTGAGGCAATAAAATTACTTGTGAAATCACTACTAGATAGAAATGTACGTGTTTCATTAGATGCAAATTCTCTAGTACAAGAAATACTTCCGATTATTGAAGGTCAAAATGTTGTTGTCACTCCTCACTCCGGTGAATTCAAACGAATTTTTGGTGAGCCTGTTGGAAATGAAATTAATTCTAGAATTTCATTATGTGAAAAGTTTGCAAAAAAACATTCAATTACAATATTACTAAAAGGGCCTGAAGATATAATTACAAATGGAGATATTACTTACACAAATCACACATTAACTCCATGTATGACTGTTGGTGGTACAGGTGATATCTTATCTGGGCTAACTGCTGGATTTTTATCTAGAAATAAAAATATGATTGAATCTACAAGCGCTGCAACTTTTGTTAATGGTGCTGCAGGTGAAATACTGCAGAAAGAATTCGGTAATCACATTCTTGCAAGTGATCTTATTTCTACATTACCTAGAGTACTAAAATCATTTAACGATTAAAAAATGAACTGTGAAAAAGCATTAAAATTCATAGACCAAAACAAAGATTCTCTCCTAAAAGATCTCCAAACATTAATTCATCAACCAAGCATCTCTGCAAAAAATGAAGGAATTGAAGAATGTAGTATTCTCGTATCTAAAATTTTAAAAAAATCTGGCATAACATCTGAAATCTTACGATTAGGAAAAAATGCTGCACCTCTTGTATATGGTGAAGTGAAATCAAAAAATAATCCAAATACCACACTTTTATTTTATAATCATTACGATGTACAGCCTGTCGAACCCCTAGAATTATGGGATGATCCGCCTTTTAGTGGTAAAATAATTGGAAATAAAATTTTTGGTCGTGGAGCATCCGATGACAAAGGTGAATTAATTACTAGAATCAAAGCTGTTGAATCCTATTTGAAAACATATGGTGATGTTCCATGTAACATAAAATTTGTAATTGAAGGAGAAGAAGAAAATGGAAGTGAAAACATTGAACGTTATTTAAAAAAATACAAAAAGAAATTTTCATGTGATGGTGTTGTATGGGAGTTTGGTTATGTTGATCAAAAAAATAGACCCATTATAGGACTTGGAATGAAAGGTTTACTCTATGTAGAATTAATTGTAAATGAATCTATAAGAGATGTCCATTCTAGTTTTGCAGTAATTATTAAAAATCCTGCATGGCGACTAGTTCAAGCCTTGAATACAATGCGTGATGAAAACGGGAAAATCTTAATCAAAGGTTGGCATGATGATATTAAACCATTATCTAAAAATGATATTAAATTAATAAAAAAAGAACCCTTTGATGCAGATGGTTTCAAAAAAGAGTATGGCGTAAAAAATTTTGTTGGTAACAAAAATGCTCTTGATGCAAAGAAAGCTCTAGTATCTGGTGTAACATGTAACATTGCAGGTATTGAATCGGGTTATACTGGTGATGGTGCAAAAACTGTTCTACCAGGAAGCGCAAAAGTGAAAATTGACTTTAGATTAGTGCCAAACATGGATCCAAAAAAATTAATAAAATTATTACATAGACATCTTCGTGTCAATGGTTTTAGTGACATATCGATCAATGTTTTGAATGCGGAAGCAGCTGCAAGAACAAATCCTAATGAAAAAATTGTTAACACTGTTTGTGAAAGTACAAAAAAAATTTTTGGTGACTATGTTTTGAACATTTCTAACGCGGGAACTGGACCGATGCATGCATTTACGCATATTTTATCTGTACCATGCATTTCTGTCGGTGCATCATACATTTTCTGTCGAATGCATTCACCTAATGAATTTGCAAAAATCGATCTGTTACACAAAACAACTAAGAACATTTGTTTACTCTTGAAAAACTTTTCACGATCATAATTAACAAAATCTACTTGAATAAATTACACAATGTGTGTGAAAACAAGTAACTTGTATAGTATAACACCTAAAACTTCTGGCAGAATGTTATGGCTATATCTAAAGCTAAGAGAAGCGCAGCAGCTAAAAAAGCAGCACGCACTCGCAAAAGAAGAGCAGCAGCCGCAGCAGCAGCAGCAACTAAAAAGAAAGCTTCTGCAGCACGCAAACGTAAGAGAAGCGCAGCAAAAGGCGGCGCTAAACGTAAAGCAGCTCCAAAACGTAAAGCAGCTAAAAAACGTAAAGCAGCAGCAAAACGTAAAGCACCAGCAAAGAGAAAAGGCGGCGCTAAACGTAAGGCAGCTCCAAAACGTAAAGCAGCAAAACGTAAGGCAGCTCCAAAACGTAAAGCAGCAAAACGTAAGGCAGCAGCAAAACGTAAAGCAGCAAAACGTAATGCAGCACCAAAACGTAAAGCAGCAAAGCGAAAAGCAGCTCCAAAACGACGTCGTCGTTAAACTGATCGAAAATCCTGTCAGTAACGTGACCGCGGTAACACGCTGATGCGTTCTCGGCAATTGACGATCTACCGTTTTTTAGATACCACCCTAACTGTGGGTATTCACAAATTTTTACTAATCCTTTTATTGTCTATTTTCAGAGTGTTATCATGAGTTACATGCCAGGTGCAACCGCTGTAGGTATTACATTTGATCAAGGGGTAGTCTTTGCAAGTGAAAAAAGAATCGCATATGGTAATTTTCTAGTTAGTAAATCCACAAAGAAAACTTTTCCAATAACTCCTAAAGTTGGCGCTACTTGTGCAGGTTTGGTTGCTGACATGCAATTATTATCATTACAAATTTCTGCATTAGCAAAAATTAGGAAAATGGATTTGAAACGTGATGTTCCACCAAATACAATTGCAAAGATGATGTCGAACATGATGTATGAAAGACGATACTTTCCATTACTAACACAAGTAATTGTTGGTGGTATGACTGACAAACCTGTCATCTATACTTTAGATCCTCTTGGTTCTGTTTTACCTGATGAATATGCAGCAGTTGGTACTGGTGCTGAAATGGCATTAGGTGTATTGGATCCTCAATTCAAAGAAAATATGACTGAAAAAGATGCTGTAGATTTAGCTGTAAAAGCCGTTCGTTCTGCAACCATGAGGGATTCATTCAGCGGTGACGGAATTGACGTCTTAGTTGTTAACAAAGATGGAATCAATGAATTCACTGAAGATGTAAAATAATCTTATAGTGTTTTAGAAATTTCCCACGCTTTATCTGAAATATAATGTAAATTCTTCAAAACTTCTCCTTTATCCATATTTTCCAACTCTGAACTATTCACCTCTGATTTTCCCACTGCTAGAAATTTGTTCTGTGATTCTTCTACAATACACACGATGTCATTTTTAGAAAACTCAGAATTTTTTTTGATTCCCGGTCTCATGAGATTTGCACCTTTACACATGAATTTCACTGCGCCCATATCGACTTGGACGTATGGGAATTTTTCTAATGTAGAAATTTCACTAAGGAATGGAAGATGTTCATCTTTTATCTTTAAAATCTTAATTCCATTACCTGTGATTAATTGTGTTTCATTATCAATTTCGTACACTTTTAGATTCTTCACTTTTGGTATGTCAATTTTCCATTTTTCTGAGACAATTTTTAGTAATTGTGTTGTCTCACTTTTTGAAATAAGATTCGTTTTCAAGATTTAGTAATCTCTTTTCTGATATCTATTAAATCACGTAATATTGCGCTTGCAGTTTCTATTCCTCCTGCACCTCTTCCGATTATTGTCTGAGTGCCTGAATGTTCTGATGTGAATGATATTGCATTTAATGTTCCATTTACGCACAATGGGTCACTAACTTTTATCTCTACAGGTGATACTGATAGTTCTTTTTCACACGACGCAATCAATTTTACTGCAGATCCATTTTTTTGTGCATTTTTGATATCATTGGTATTAACTTTACGAATTCCTTTTTTGATTATATCTGGCATTGTAACTTTCATACCCATTATCCAATTTGCTAAAATAACAAGTTTAGCAGCTGCATCTAATCCATCCAGATCAAGTGCTTCATCAGCTTCAACGTATCCTTTTGATTTAGCATCTTTCAATGCATCATCAAATGACATTCCCTCTGCCATGTTTGTTAGTATGTAATTTGTTGTACCATTGAGAATTCCTTGAAATGATAATATTCTTTCTCCTCTCAAACTATTTTTTGCATAATCTAAAATCGGAGTTCCTCCGCCAACGGTCCCACTAAATTTCAGCATAACTTGATTGTATGTTGCTAATTCCATTAATGACGGAAATGCAAGTGCCAATGGTCCTTTGTTAACTGATATAACATGCATTTTTCTTTTCATTGCAGAAATGATGTGACTCATTCCAGGTTCTGCATCTTTGTAGTTACTTGCTGTAGTTTCAATTAAAACATCTGCATCCATATTCTCAATAATATTTTTACCTGAAATCTGTCTTACTGACTTGTCATATCCTCTTACTGAACCTGATTGTTTTTTAATTTTATTTAATTTTTTTAAATCCAATCCTGTTTCATCATAAGCACATCCTCTACTATCAAAAACACCAACAATTCTTGGTTTTAATCCAAATTTGGAATAAAGATCATGTGTACGTGATTCTAAAAGCTCTGAAAAACTTTGTGCCACTACCCCAAATCCACATAGTATTATTCTCATAGTATCGTAAAATCAAGTCGATTATTTAATTTGACTTGTCTAATTTGAGAGATACTGAGTTAATACAGTATCTGAGTTTTGATGGAGCAGGACCGTCATCAAATACGTGTCCCAAATGTGAACCACATTTTTTACAATTAACTTCAACTCTAACCATTCCATAACTTCTATCTTCTATGTATTCAATTTGTTCATCATCTTCAGGTTTGAAAAAACTTGGCCACCCAGTACCTGAATCAAATTTCGCATCGGATGAAAATAATTCTACTCCGCATGTTCTACATTTGTAGACGCCATCATCTTTGCAATCCCAATACATTCCAGTAAATGCTTGTTCTGTACCTTTCATTCTACAAACTTCGTATTCTTCTGCAGTCAATTCTTTTTTCCATTCTTCATCTGTTTTTGTAATTTTTTCAGTCATTTTTTATTTCTCTTTTCTTCTGTTCTTTTTTCTGATTCAAATCTTTCTAATTCATATTTATTCATATCCACAAATTTCATTATATTACTTAGAATTGGATGTTTTTTATTAATTGCCTGATACATTTTCTGTGCTACGATTCTATAATCTTGATGTCCTTGTGGAACTGTGCGCAATTCAATCATATGCACCGCTTCCCTCATATTCATCTTCATCATGTATGGATAGTTGTATGCAAAATTTACAACATACTGTGCTTCTTCTGGATTTTTTTTCTGAATTTTTTTGAATACATTTTCCGAATTTTTCATACATTCTTTGAATTCTTTTTGCATTCCAAGGTCTTTCACTTCTTGTGGCATATCAAATCCGTGTAATGTTGTAAGCAATTGTCGTTCCAATGTTAATGCTCTATGTCTATGAAAATCTCTAAACATTCCAAAATTTGTGACTAAATCAAACGTATATTCTGCCATTTCAAATGCACGTGATGGTCTATGTCTTCTATTTTTTCTTAGATTCGTCATTTCCATAATGATCTTCCTTTTTCTATTTATTGGAATTTTCTTAACCTGTTGTAATATTTTCTCAAATACTATTCCTGGAGACTGTTCATAAATTATTGCAGATATTACACTATTGATTACCTTAATTTCATTTTCACTTTCCACAAGTTTTACTGTTTTTCCATTGATTGGCGTGCCTGAGATTGATGTTTTTGCAATATTTTGAGCGGATTTTTTTATACTATTGAGATATTTCTGTAAAACTTTTCCATACTTGTCATCTGATCTTCTAACAAATGATTTGATTGTAGTATCAAGCTCATGTTTGATTTGAGATGCTAAATCATTTTCTTCTTTTAATTCAGATGCAAATAATATTGATAATAAATACTCGAAAGCTCTTCCGTTTCCTGTAACTCCCACATTTGTTAATGTTGATGCAGGAAGTAAACTTCTTAATGCATCTAGTGCTTTTGCTTTAGTTGCTGCATTGTATATTCTAATTGAAGATTTTATTATAGTATCATCATTTATTGCACTAAATTTTTTCTCTTTCCCATCTTTGTCTTTAAATTTATAATTATCAATTGAATCTCTTTCTCTAATTAATTTTAACATGGGTTCAATATTTTTAGAATATATTTCAAAATCTAAATTACATGCATTAACATATTCATCTGCAAATTTAGTTTTCATTATTGTTGGCTCATAAAGAAATTTGTATTTTCCTTTAATTTTTTTATCCCACGATACATATCTTGATGATTTTTCTAAATATGAAAAACCAATTCTTCTATCTTCTATTTTTTTAACTGCTATATTTGAGAGTCCTTCTATTGCGACTTGACCAATTCCCAATTCTGCAACTGAATCATCTCCATATTCCAACAAAACTCTGTCGTAGAATTCTTCTCCACGATTTTTATTTTTTAAAAACTCATCTAAGAAAATTTTCCTCATACTCTTATCGGTTCTACTATATCGTGACATCAATGCACCACGATCAACTTGTCTTGGTGTAATTACTGCAAAGACATTCTTATCTGAATTTGAAAAATGTTTTTCTAAAATTTTTCTTTCATTCTTTGAAAATTCAGACAATAATATTATTTTTTATGATTGGTTTTATCTTTATCTTCTACCAATTTGAATTAGATCGGGTGATTTGGTTGGAAGATCAGTTGCAGTTTGTTGACCTTTTGCTTGCCATCTTGTTAAAACATCACGGAATGCTTTTTCCATATCCTCATCTTCAAGATACATCAAAGTCGTCACCCATCTTCCTTTGACACCTTTCTCGTTTCCAACTGGTCCTCCAAGTGATTTCATCCAAAATTTGGATGGAAGAATTTTCAACGCATCATTGTCTGAATCATTTTTTAATTTTTCCCAGTATTCCGCTACAAACTTCATAATTTGTCCTAATTCTTCTTTATCTATCATATTGTTTTTTCATTTAATTATAATAATAAAATTACGTTAGTCGTGAATTCTTATTTTGGTTAATTTCTTTGTACTAAAATTGTCAACCTTGTTAACACTTGGTTGGTTATACAGATCTGTCAACTTCCATTCATGAGCAACTGTGAAGTTGAAATTATTGGAAAAGCTGTAAAAGACATGTACGGCGCACCAATGGGCAAAATTTTAGGTACCTCAACTGATGTTGATGGTTCTATACAGACAGTCGGCATTAATTGTGGATCTGAAGGCCTAAAACAAATTGCTTTTGATCAACTCGTAGTTCAATCTGAAGTAGTAATTTTCATTCCAAAGTGGAGATTGGATTCACAACGTTTACTCAAACAGAAAGAACTTGTAATCCGACGTCTTAACGCATTGATGGAAATTGTCTCTGACAACGACAGTATGAAATCTGATGCAGAAATAATTCATGAAAAGTACAACACTAAATTAATGACACTTCAACGTACTGAATTTGAAATTAGTTCTGAATTAGATAATCGTGTCGTCGAAATTGAAGAACAGGAAAAATCTGTCAAAGTTCTTTTGTTTGACGCAAAAGTTCAACTCAAAAGTAACGAAATTTCTCAGGAGACCTTCGATCATGTTCAAAAAGAAACAGACGAAATGCTTCAACATATGAAACATGAGAAAGATGAGATTAGTAAAGTTAAATCCAGACTATCTAATCTCTCACTCGAAGATATGCTTCCACAGGTATCACCATCAGCGATGCCAGGAACTTATCTACCAGACCCTTCTGAAGGTGAGCCAACTGAGACTCGTTTGCCAGAACCTCCTAGTAATGAGTCCTCATCTTCAAAGTTACCTGAAACTCAGTTGATGACTGTTCCTCAACAGCAACAAATTCCAGCAGAACCTGAATCTGACTGGATTAAACGAATGAATTCTCAATAATCGTTCAAAATTCTTAAAACATTCCTAATCCAAATATCTATAATTGCATTCTGAAGAATTTGATATTGGATTAGGAAACAATGATTCCACAATTAGATCTTCTGCAAAAAGCGATTATGTGTCATTTTGGAATAACTGTGCAAAATCTTTATCTTGGTTTGAACCTTGGACTGAAACTTTGCAATGGAATCCTCCTTTTGCAAGATGGTTTGTTGGTGGAAAAATTAATGCATCGTATAATGCGTTAGATGTACATCAGGAATCTAAATCTGAGAAACCGGCAATTTTATGGGAAGGTGAAGATGGAACTGATAGAAAAATCACGTATAATGAAATGTTTGTCCAAGTCAAAAAACTTGCAAATGTCCTTAAATCTCTAGGTGTTAAAAAAGGTGACCGGGTCACTATTTACCTTCCTATGATTCCTGAATTGCCCATATCGATGCTTGCATGTGCTCGAATTGGTGCAATTCATACTGTTGTATTTTCTGGATTCAGCTCAAAATCTCTTTCAGACAGAGTAGAAGATTCACAATCAAAAATCATCATAACTGCTGATGGTGGATACAGAAAAGGGAAGATAATCAATCTTAAAGAAATAGTTGATGATGAAGCCTCATCTGTACAATTTGTAAAAAATGTGATTGTCTATCAAAGAACTGGTCAGAAAATAAGACTGAATGAAAAAGATTTACTATGGCATGAGGTAATGCAGCACTCATCTCAAGAATGTGATGCAGAAATACTAGACAGTAATGATTCCTTATACATTTTGTATACTTCTGGCACCACTGGAAAACCTAAAGGCGTCTTACATGGAATTGGTGGTTATCTAACACATCTTCATTCAACCTACAAATGGGCATTTGACATCAAAGATGATGATGTTTATTTTTGCACAGCCGACATTGGATGGGTTACAGGTCATAGTTACGTAGTTTATGGTCCCTTGTTACATGGCGCAACACAGGTAATGTATGAGGGTGCACCTGATCATCCTGATTCATCTAGAATGTGGGACATAATTCAAAAATACGGTGTAACGATTTTCTATACAACTCCAACTGCTCTTCGCATGCTAATGAAATTTGGTGATGACATTCCGAATTCGTTTAATCTTTCAACTTTACGTTTACTTGGAACTGTAGGTGAACCAATAAATCCTGAAGTATGGAAATGGTACTTCAATGTAATTGGAAAAAAGAAATGTCCAATTATTGATACATGGTGGCAAACGGAAACGGGAGGAATGTTAATCAGTCCTTTACCTGGAATTGAAACAATTCCATTGAAACCTGGTTCTGCAACATTACCTATTCCTGGATTAAATATTGAAGTTGTAGATGAAGATGGAAATGAAGTCGAACCTGAAACAAAAGGTTCACTAATAATTAAAAATCCTTGGCCTGGAATGCTTCTTGGATTGTGGAAAGATACTGAAAAATACAAAGATGTCTATTGGTCCAAATTTGAATCACTTTACTATCCTGGAGATTATGCTATCAAAGACTCTGATGGATATTTGTGGTTACTTGGTCGTTCAGATGATGTTCTGAAAGTTGCAGGTCATAGAATTGGAACTGCGGAACTAGAAAGTAGTATTGTTTCACATCGTGATGTTGCAGAATCTGCAGTATGTGGGATACCTGATGAAGTAAAAGGAGAATCAATAATTGCATTTGTTATGTTAAAGGAAAATGTTAACACTACTGAAGATGAACTTCGTTCTGAATTGCGTGATACCATTAGAACACAAATTGGACCTATTGCAACTCCAAGTCAATTTTACATTGTTAATAAATTGCCAAAAACTAGAAGTGGGAAAATCATGCGTCGATTACTAAAAGCAATTGCAAAAAATGAAAAAATTGGCGATGTTAGTACTCTAGAAGATGGTGCTGCAGTAAGTGAGATTCAATCTGCATTCCAAGAACTACAAAACAACATCAAAGATCAAAAAAACAACTAATAATCATCTAGTGTTGTTTCTTCATCTTCGTCTTCATCTAATGCAACATTAGTCTGAAATGCTGCCCAAATTGTAGCAACTGCTTCGGATGTAACTTGTATTCCTTGTTCTTTACAAAACTTGATGAAGTTTCTACATTCTCCATAAACATCTACATCTTCTTCAAAACTCATAACTTTTTTACCATTTTTACGTTAGTTAATCTTTTTCTTCTTCACTTACTTCTTGATTTATTGATTCAGCATCTTTGCTCATTTCCGGTATTACTTCCCGAAGATTTTCTATTGCACTTTTAATTTTTAGAACTGCAACTGATGCATCAACTTTCTCTTGATCATAATTATGACAAAATTTATCAATTCTTTCTAAAATTCCTTCTAAACGTTTGATATTCAACAATAAATTATGCTTGATTTGTTCATTATCTGTCATACATTTTGTTAGGTGTTATTTGATTTAATATAGTTTAGACATTGGCCGTTCAGCAAGTCCATCAACACGAGATGGAATTGTTTGGTATTCAGTATATTCCCAACCCTGACCAATTACTCAATTCGCCATTTGTCATAATTAAAAGAATTGATCTAATGTTTGACTTTTCTTCTCAAGACTTTTCTTTAATCGGTTCATTGATGTTTCGACTCTATCTTTAGAAAAATCACGCTCTTCTGACAAATATTTTACAATTCCTTCAAAATCAGTTTCACCAAACTCAATTTTATCTACCTCAGCTACATTTGGTTCAAGAAAAATTTTCCTTATTTCCCCAAATGGAATCTGTTCTAACTGTTCTTGAATTTGAGGTATATCTTCTAGTCTTTTATGCTGTTTAATCATCTTGATAGCTGTTTTTGGTCCTACTCTTTCAAATCCATCTGGATTAAAATCAGTCCCAATCAATATTCCTGTATCAACTAATTCTTCTCTAGTTAATCCCATACTTTCTAAATTTTTTTGAAACTCAATCATTTCCGGTAAAACTTCAATGTAGGAATTTCTATTTGGTAATTTTCTCCTTCCACTATTTGTAAAATTTCTCACTAATCTTTTTGCACCAAATAAAATTGAATCAAAATCTTGACTTGCTGATGCAAATGCTTGTCCTGTAATTGTAAGATTTGCAGCTGTCGCTTCTCCTTCAGAGGGTGCTTGTATATGGGGTATTCCAAATAAATCTAATAATTTTTTTGAATCTTCTACCATTCCATCTCTCATTGATGTAGTCTGCTGTGCATATTTTCTTGCATCTTCCATGTTTCCTGTAGTAATTGCTTTTTCATATTTTACCGTGGCTTCTTTTTTGATCTGTTTTCTTTTTTCAATTTCGGCTGATTTTAGTGACGGTGGTTTACCATCAAATACGTAAACTGGCTTAATTCCCATTGTGAGAAAATTTATGTTTCTAAACAGTAATCCTGTGATGTGACTTGTGACTCTTCCTTGTGAATCTGTTAGATGAAGTCCTTCAGGACCTCTAATTATAGCTAAAAATTGATAGATTGCATTGTATGCATCAATTGCTACAACTTTATTTGTAAATGATTCAAGCTGTGTTTTTTCTCTGACTAGTAATGGTTTTAGATCTAATCCCATAATGATATTCAGTATTTGCTGCTTTTTTTATTTACTGATTCGATTTTATACTAGAAATTCTTACTTTTGATGTCGAGATAGCCAAGCTTGGTCCAAGGCGGACGCCTCGAAATCTCAAAACAGGATAGCGTCTGTGCTCTGCACACGGGGGTTCAAATCCCTCTCTCGGCGCTTATTTTTTTCTAAAAATTGATATCTTCCTTTATTTTTGAAATATTATGAGTGTAAAACAAGATGCTTTAGATGAATTAGTAACTGAACAAGAATTATTGTTAATGGACATGTTGAAAAATTGGGATGAAATTAAAACACGTCTTACAAATATAGACCAAAATAATCCCATGAATGAAATGTTTGATAAAATGATTCACGATTTGACAAAGATACAAAATCATACAAAGAATTATCGCACCTTATTAGAGAAAATGAAGCAAATTTCTGATGAGTTCAACAAAGAATCTAAGGAATGGCATGAAAAATATGATAAATCTGAAAAATCTAACGATTCGCCATGAGTTAATGGAAGAACATAGGTAGAGCACCTCTTTTTTAAATAGCTTTGAAATTATTCTTCTTATGGCCACATCCATAAACAAAATTCTTGTCCCGCTTGATAATTCAAAAAACTCCTTTAGAGGTTTATCATCTGCAATCTATCTTGCAAAAAACTGTGATGCTAAAATTATTGTACTTCATGCAGTTTATGCGCCTCCAAAAGGTGACTTTGATACCTCTGGTAAATTCAACAAAAACCACAAAAAACAACTAGATTCTATGATGGATATCGCAGGAAATCAATGCGAAAAAGCAGGAGTTGAATTTGACCAAAAAATTGTATATGGAAATCCTGGTTATGAAATTGCAAAATTTGCAAATATGTCACGAAACAAAATTGACATGGTTGTAATTGGTTCTAGGGGAAGAAGTTCTGCAAAAGAATTATTCTTTGGAAGTACTTCTCAATTTGTTTTACACAAATCAAAACCTTCCGTATTAATCATAAAATAATCCACTAGTGGAAAAGAGAGGAAAAAAAGGTCCTTCTCATTTTTGCCAAAAAACGGCACTTTCACTAATGGAATTCTATTACGTTAAAATGATTATTAAATATTATCCACAAATTATCTTATTGTTTTTCGGCTTTGATTGCTTCTTTTTTCATCCATAATGTTTTATTTTTATGATCAATTAGAGATATCCCTAAACTGGCAATTTGGTCTCTAATTTTATCTGCTTCTTCAAATTTTTTCTCATCTCTCAATTTCTCTCTCTTGTTAATTAATTCAAAAATAGATTTTATTTCATCATCTGAAACGGTTTGAACTTTTAATCCTAACACTTCTAACATGTATTCTAAAACAGGCAGTGCTTGTTCTGAAATAGTCTTATTAATTTTTTCATCTGATGCTAAACTGTTTATGGTTTTAACCATGTTGAAAAAAACAGACAATCCTAAAGATGTATTAAAATCATCATTTAGTGCAGCATCAAACTTTTCTCTTGATTCTTTAAGTAATGAGGAAATATCATCTGATTCTTCTGTTTTGTCTGCTAGTCTTAATTCATAATAGCATGTTTCAATTTGTCGTAATCTGATTAAATTTTCTTTCAGAAGATCTTCTGTATAATCAATTGGTTTTGAATAGTGTCCTGAAATACAAAATAATCTTACTACATTAGGTCCCCATGATTCCAATACATGGTTTATTGATTTTACATTTCCAATTGATTTTGACATTTTCTCACCATTTATTGTAATCATTCCGGCATGCATCCAAATTTTTGCAAATTGTTCTGAAGTAAATGATTCTGATTGTGCAATCTCATTTTCATGATGAGGGAAAATCAAATCACGTCCACCTCCATGTATTTCAAAATTTTTACCCAAATACTTGATACTCATTGCAGAGCATTCTATGTGCCATCCTGGTCTTCCATTACCCCATGGGCTTTCCCAATTTGGCTGCGTATCTGAAAATTTCCATAATGCAAAATCTAAAGGACTTTCTTTTGATTCATCTATTTCTACTCTAGAGCCACTTTCTAGATCTTCGGTTTTCTTTTTTGATAATTTTCCATACTCTGAAAACTTTGAAACACGGAAATAAACACCATTTTTTGAAACATATGCTGATTCCTTGGTAACTAATTCTTCGATTAAATTTATCATATCTTTGATATGTTCGGTTGCTTTTGGATAGTTTGTTGCTCTTTTGATGTTTAATCTATCTGAATCTTCAAAGTACGTTTGAATGTATTTTGTTGATAGCCCACTTGCTGATTCTCCTTGCTCTTTTGCACGATTTATTATCTTATCATCAACATCTGTAAAATTTTGAATGAGCTCTACCGGAATATCATTTGCTTCCAAAAATCTTCTTAATGTGTCGAATACTATTATGGTTCTAGCATGTCCGATGTGAGATTGATCATACACTGTAACTCCACAAAGATAAATTCGTACTTTATCTGAAAATTCTAATTCCTTTTTTTGATTTGTTAGTGTGTCAGAAATCTTCATTTGTTAATATCAGATATGGCGTGTCATTTATCTTATTTGTATAAAAATAATTTTCATTCAAAGCTCTTTTGGATTGATTCGTTTGTGCTCACTATTCTTATACATATGGTAGATTTTTTCAATTATTTCTTTATCTATCTGTGATTCTTTTATGGTATCTTCCAATGATAAATTTTTATCAATTAAACAATATAGTATAACGTCAATTTGTTCATAATCTACGCCTATTTCATGTTCGGCTTCGTGGTTGGGCCATAAATGAGGGCTACTTTTCTTTGTAATGATCTTTTCATCTATTCCTAAATGTCTGGCTAATTCTCTTACTTGTGTTTTGTATAATGATACAATTGGTAATGCATCTGCTGCACCGTCTCCAAATTTTGTAAAATAACCTATGTTGAATTCACTTTTATCACTTGAACCTAATGCAACTAAATTTTTTAAATTTGCATAATAGTATACTATGTTCATTCTAATTCTTGCTCGTAAATTACCTAATGCTCTATCTCCAGGTTCCAAAACCATGCTGAATTCTTTATGAATTGAATTAATGTCAAGTAGTTTGTAATCCATACCTAACGTATCGATTATTTTTATTGCATCACTAGTTTCTGATTCTGGTGAAATTTTAGAATCTGGCATTATCAATGCAAGTGTTTTTTCTTTTACAATGTTATTACATAGATATGCGATAACTGCTGAATCAATTCCTCCACTTAAACCCAAAATCACGCCTTTTGAATGGGTCTCTTCAATTTTTTGTTGTAATCCATTTTGTATTCTAGTTGCAATACTGTCGTAATCTTGATTTGTTATTTTTTCTAAAATATCTCGGTTCACAGTTTTTCTTAAAGTAATCTCATAAAAAGTCTACCAGAATTATGCATCAACGTAAATGCCATCATCTCTGATATCTACTTCATATTTTTTCAGTTTTACACCTTTTAGATAATCCATTAATTCACCTGTCTTGATATTATAATGCCAGAAATGTAATGGACATTCTACTATGTCTCCTTCAATCTTTCCTTTTGGTGCAATTGAACCGTCTTGATGCTGGCAAATTCCATCTAATGCATGAAATCCATCTTGATTAAAAACTGCAATTTTTTTCCCATCCACTTCAAATTCTTTACTTGAGCCAGATTGAATATCACCTTTTTCAGCAACTTTAGTCCATGTCATCTAACTGATTTTGAAATAATGTTCTTTATTTACTTATTCTTGTTACCAACTTTCGGCATATTTCTTTTGTTCTTTTGTTAAACTGTCTATTTTGATATCCATCGCTTTTAATGCATCTACTGCAATTTGTTTATCAATTTCTTTTGGAACAATCATGGTCTTTTTTCCCATCTTTTTATGATTTTTCAAGATATACAATAATGATAATATTTGATTTGAAAATGATTGTGCCATGACTTCTGGTGGGTGTCCTTCTGCTGCAACAAGATTTGCCAATCGACCTTTACCGATTAAATAGATTTTTCTTCCGTTTCTCAAGATACATTCGTCTAATGATGGTCTTACCTCTCTTACTGATTTTGATTTTTCTAATAGGAATTTAGTATCTATTTCTACATCGAAATGTCCTACATTTCCAACTACAGCTCCATCTTTCATAGCAAGAAGATGTTCTTTTCTAATAACACTGGTCATTCCTGTAGTTGTAATGAAAATTTGTCCAATTTTTGCAGCTTGTGACATTGGCATAACGTCATATCCGTCCATATGTGCTTCTAGAGCTTTTACTGGGTCGATTTCTGTTACAATTACTTTGCCACCCATTCCTCTAGATCTTTCAGCAACTCCTCTTCCTACCCATCCATATCCTACAACCACAATTCTCTTTGATGTGAATAGTAATCCCATTGCTCTTAGATACCCGTCTATTGTACTTTGGCCTGTACCATATCTATTATCAAACATATGTTTTGTATCTGCATCATTAACAATAACAACTGGATATTTTAATTTCCCTTGTTTCTCCATGGCTTGTACTCTTGTAACTCCTGCAGTGGTTTCTTCTGTAGAACCGAGAATTTCTAATGATTTGAATTTTTTATCAAAATGTACCTTAACATTCATGTCTGCACCGTCATCACAAATTAAACTTGGTTTATGTTTTAGTACTTGATCAAGACACCAATCGTATTCTTTGTTGGTCTGACCATTCCATGCATAGATGTGAATTCCTTGTGTTGCAAGATATGCTGCAATATGATCTTGTGTTGTTAATGGGTTTCCACCACAAACTGCAACATTTGCGCCTAATTCTTTAGCACCCATTAGCAAAACTGAGGTTTCTTTTGTAATGTGTAGGCAAAATGCAATTGTAACTCCTTTGAGCGGTTTTGATTTTTTTAATCTGGTTAATGTATTATCTAAAATGTCCATATGGGTACGAGCCCATTCATATGAGATCTTTCCTTCTTTTGCTAATTTTGGGTTTTTGACTTTACTCACATTTTACAATCTTCCAAATCTCTTTAAAAACCATACCTTAATAGTCAAAAAAATCCAAACCATCACAAATGAATAAAAAAGCAATAATCACAAGCGCATTGCCATATTCTAATGGCGAAATCCATCTTGGTCATGTTGCATCAACATATTTGCCTGCAGATGTTACGACTCGTTTCTTAAAACAAAATGGTGTTGAAGCGTATTATGTCTGTGCGTCTGATGATTTTGGAACTCCGATTTTAATACAATCTGAAAAACTTGGTCAAACTCCTCAAGAATATGTTGAACATTGGAATAAACGTGACTATGAAGATTTCACATCTTTTGATATTGCATTTGATTTTTTCTATAAGACTAGTTCATCTGAAAATATATCCTTTGTACAAGATGTATTCAAAAAACTTCAAGAAAATGGTCATATCTATGAAAAAGAAATTATACAATTTTTCTGTGAAAATGATCAAAAATTCCTTCCAGACAGATTTGTGAAAGGAACTTGTCCCTACTGTGATGCTGAAGATCAATATTCTGATTTATGTGAAAAATGTGGTCGTGTACCTGAGGAAATTAACAACCCACATTGTTCAATTTGTGGTCAAACTCCTGTAAAAAAATCCACAAATCATTATTTCTTTAAACTAAAAAATTTCTCTGACTCACTTTTAGAATATTTGTCTAATGCGCCATATCTTCAAAAGGATGTTAAAAAATATGTTGAAAATTGGATTAAAGAAGGATTGATTGATTGGGATATTACCCGTGATATCTCATGGGGTGTACCAATTCCAATTGAGGGATTAACAGACAAAGTATTCTATGGATGGTTTGATAATCATTTGGCATACATTTCTTCTACGTTAAAATTCTTAAATGAGAAAAAAATTGACGGGAAAACTTTTTGGAATGAAGCTGACATATATCATTTCATTGGAAAGGACATTGTTTATCACCACTATCTGTTTTTACCTGCAATGAGATTAGGAATTAACAATGAATTCAAATTACCTGATTATATTCCAACTCGTGGCCACCTTACACTTGAAGGTAAAAAAATATCAAAAAGTCGAAATTGGTATATTGGTCTAAAAGATTTTTTAGAGAAATTTCCTGCTGATTATTTGAGATTTTATCTTGTTTCGATAAATCCTTACTCTCAGGATGATCTTAATTTTGACTGGGAACAATTTTCAACAAAAATTAATTCTGAATTAATTGGCAATTTGGGAAATCTAGTTAATCGAGCTCTTGGATTTACAAACAAATCTTTTGATGGCGTTGTGCCTGAGCCTGAAGATTTTGATGAAAAAGATTCTGAATCTGAGAAAAAAATTAAATCTCTTGCTGATGATGTTGGGAAATTAATGCAAGAAAATCATTTAGATCGTGCATTAAAACAATTGATGGAATTTTCAGCTCATTTCAATCAGTATTTTCAGCACAAAGAACCTTGGAAAAAAGAACCCGGAACAAATGCTTGTATCTATCTATCAGTTAATGCTGTACGTTCAATTGCAATATGTTTACACTCATTTTTGCCAAAATCATCTCAAAAAATTTGGTCACAATTAGGGCTTGAAGGAGATGTTTCTGATATATCTTGGAATGAAATGTCTGAGTTGAAATTAAAGACCGGACATAAAATTGGAACAGTTGAACCAATATTTTCAAAAGTGGAATTATCTGACATTGAAAAAGAGCAATCAAAATTAGGAAATTAGAATGATTGGCAAGGTATTCCCGAAAATATCTACTAGAGGGTATTATGATCTAAAAACTGGAAAAACTATCAAAAACACTTCGTATGATATCTATCCTAAGACTACTTTTCAAAAAATATTGCAAAATTCTGAAATTGTCATAATGATTCATGGTTTAAGAAATAACAAATCTGGTGCCCTTGCAAAATATGTGATAGCTGAAAAACGCTTGAAATCATTAAACTATCGACACGATGTGGTTGGTTATAGTTATGATTCGAATACTGCAGGTGTACAATACAAATCCACAGCATTATCTGCACTAAAAATTGGGGTTCTAATTGCAAAAAAGAATGGAAAAAATCTTTCAAAATTTATTTTAGATGTGAAATCAAAAAACCCTTCACTAAAAATTAGATTGATAGGACATTCCCTTGGTGCTCAAGTCATTTTATCAACAATACAATCCCTAGCAAAAAATCCAAAAAATAAAGGAATTATTGAATCTGTACATTTCTTTGGAGCGTCTATTCCTGCTGATTCCATGAAACCTCTCATACATGGTAATGAATTTCAAAAAATTATAAACAAAAAAATCATAAATCATTACAGTCCTTATGATGATGTACTAAAAGCCGCTCATGATGAAAAATGGGTTGAATCTCCAATAGGCTATCGTGGTGCATTAGGAACTACTTGTCCAAAATATGTTCAAAAAAAAGTACGCCCACAAAATCATAGGTTTGCAAGCTATGCAAAAACGATAAAATCGTTCCCATAAATTAAAAAGAGAATATGCGAGTCTCTAACACATCGCTTTTTCTTCGAGAATGAAGTATTTTGCAAGTTTGAGATATGTTTCGCGTTCAAAGTCAGATATTTCTTCGTCGCTACTATAGATTCTCTCAAACCATGAGATTATGTTCTCAATGTCTTTTGTAGAAAAAACTGTTACTTCAGGCATACAGACTACAATGTTAACTGGTATTTCATAATTTTAGTAAAAAATTGTCTCGATCAGTGTTGCTAAAAATCCATTAAAGAAGATAATTAGTGGAGTAGAAGAGAGATGTTGTTCTAAATACTGAAGTCAATGTGCTCTCACTCCAACACCTATTACAAAATTTGTATTTAAGATCTAATTACCCAAGTCGTTTGATGATGTGATAGCCAAATTGAGTCTTAACTGGTGCTGAAACTTCTCCAATTTCTAAATTGAATGCAACATCTTCAAATTCTTTTACCATCTGGCCTTTTGTGAAATATCCTAAATCTCCTTCTTTTTTTGCACTTGGACATGATGATATTTCTTTAGCTGCAGCACCAAATTTTTTTCCTTTTTTAATTTGGTCTAGTATTTGCAAAGCTTGACTTTGTTTTTCAACTAAAATATGTGAACATTTTACTTTTTGAGCCATTATTTATCAAAAATCCTCTCTCTAATTTGTGGAACTCGTTTGTATGCCATATCTCTTACTTGCATTTGATCCTGTGGTGTAGGATTTCCTTGTTTCATTTGTGCAAGTGCTGCAACTCCTAATCCTAAAATCTGACCCATAATTAATCCAAAAACAAATTCTTTAGGATTTTCAATTTTCAAAATTTCATTGCTAGCTTCTATTTCCTTATGATATGCCTCAACATTCATGAGTGCCATGTCAATTGTTTGATCCACCATTGCTTGTAATTGTTCTTCAGCGCTCATACATTTCTCAATATTTTTAGATAAATAAGTAATTTGCGCAAGATATCTTTTAATTAAACAATTCAAACATCTGGATAATGTTCAAATATTTCACCGTACAAACTGCAAATGAAATCTTGCCTCTTGTTATAGAAAGATACGCGAATATCAAAAAGCAAAAAAATGAAGTAATAAAAGCAGAACAGGAACTTCAGGTTACTCTGACTGATAACAATACATTTGAAAAATATGTTGTTTTAAAACAAAAATTAAATGAAGAATTATCAAAATTTTATAAAACTATTCAAGAATTAGAAGAAACTGGAGTTGTTATGAAAGGATTAGATCAAGGTTTACTTGATTTTCCTTCAAAAAGATTTGATGAAGAAGTATGGCTTTGTTGGAAGGAAGGTGAAACCAAAATAAAATTTTGGCATGAAAAAGACTCTGGATTTAATGGACGAAAACCAGTTAGTGTAGATGCAGAGTCATTAATCTGATGCTCTCTGTCTGGCTACGTGCAATACGAATAAAATTTCTATTAGCATCTGTAATTGCTGTTTCACTTGGGCTTTCTCTTTCATGGTATGCTGGATACCAAATTGATATTTTTCATGCAATGCTGACATTTGCAGGTGTTATTTCACTTCATGCTAGTGTTGATCTGCTAAATGATTATTGGGATTTCAAACGTGGAATTGATACAAAAACAAAACGTACTAAGATGAGTGGGGGTACCGGAGTTTTACCTGAAGGATTACTCAAACCAAAATCCGTATATCTCGTTGGTATTGGATTCTTAATTTTAGGTGCAATAATTGGCATCTATTTTGTTACAATATTTGGAATTACAATTGGTTTGATCTTAGGATTTGCCATTCTTTCTGTTTATTTCTATTCAACGAAGATTGTTAATTGGGGACTAGCAGAAGTATTTGTTACAATTAAGGGTGCATTGATTATAATTGGAACATATTTCATTCAAACTCAAAATATTGATGATTTCACAATTCTTGCAGGTATTGTAGTAGGAATACTTTCTTCATTAGTTTTGTTTGTAACTTCCATTCCTGATCATGATGTGGATAAAGAAAAAGGACGAAGAACGTTGATAATTATTTTTGGTAAATCAAATGCAGTCAGAACTTTCTTAATTTTTCCAATACTGACATATGGAATTATAATTTATGGAGTTGTATCTGGATTATTCCCAATCTATAGTTTGATAGTTCTTTTAGCTAAACCATTTCTTATTTTAGCCATATTGCATTTGAAGGATTTAGAAAAGTCTGAAAATATTCTAATCAGTTCAATGACCAATACCCTTTACTTTAGTAGAATTGCCGGTGCACTTTTCATTATTTCATTTCTGATAGGATTTTAAGTAATGATTTTTGATAGAATTTAGAATGATTCCTGGCTTTGCAACATCTACTGGAACCAAAACCTTCTCTGAAAAGTTTCTTAGTGAAAATTACAATTCTTTTCAAAATTTACATTTATCAAATATTGGAATTGGAACCTATCTTGGAGAGCCTGACTCTCAAACAGATACTATAGTAAAAGATGCTGTAAAAAAATCTATTATGTCTGGCGTAAATGTGATTGATACTGCAATAAATTATCGTGCACAAAAATCTGAACGGAGTATTGGTACTGCATTATCTGAATTAATTGATGAAAATTCAATTAAAAGAGATGAAGTATTCATTTGTACAAAAAACGGTTATGTAACTAATGATGGAGATATTCAAGAAGATTTCATGCAATATGTAATGCGTGAATTAGGTCAACCTGGAATTGTCAAAGAGGGCGATATATCTTCTGGCTATCATTGCATGACTATTCCATATTTACAAGATCAATTAGAACGAAGTTTAAAAAATCTAGACCTTGAATGCATTGATTTAATGTATCTCCATAATGCTGTTGAAGGTCACCCTGAAATGTCTAAATCTCAATTTTTAGAAAATCTTAAAAAAGTTTTTAAATTTTATGAAGAAAAACGCAAAGAAGGTAAGATTAGATTTTATGGTTTGGCAACATGGGAGTGTTTTAGAGCAACTTCTGATAATGCAATGTTTCTATCTCTAGAGGATGTAGTAAAACTTGCACAAGATGTTGGTGGAAGTGATCATGGATTTAGATTCATACAACTTCCTTTCAATTTACATTTTGATCAAGCAATGTTACTGAAAAACCAAACTGTATCTGGAACACAAAAATCTATTCTAGACGCTGCAACTGAATTAGGAATTGGTATTTTTACAAGTGTTCCATTAATGCAAGGTAAACTTTTAGAATGGGCAAAATCAAAACCTTTCTTTGAAACTTCATCTCCTTCTGTTGGACTTTTACAATTCATTCGTTCAACTCCTGGAGTTCTCGCTCCATTAATTGGTCAAAAATCTAGTACACATGTCAATGAAAATCTTGAAGTAATGAAAATTAATTCATTGAATCAATCAGAATATGATGAATTTCTTAAAAAATTAATATCTTAATCACACACAACATAAACTATTTTTTAATTTCTCAATTTGTATTACATAATCACAATTTTTACATACAATCCAATTTTTTGTTTTCATTATGATTTTTAGACATTTGTATTCTGTCATGAATAATTCCTGCTTTTTACATTCAGGACATAACCCAAAAAGTTTTTTCATGTACTGGATTCATTTTTTTCCATATAAGATATTCTTATGATTAATGAGTTCTCACTGTTTAGATAAATAGAAATACGACTCTAATTGCAAAAGACCATGAAGGTTACAGATCCAGTTTGCGGTCTTGAATTTGATGAGGATTTATCTGTCACACATGATTATAATTCAAAAAAATATCATTTTTGTTGTGATGGCTGTAAAAAGATCTTTATCAAAAAACCAAAGAAATGGTCAAAAAAATCTAATTAATAGGAAATTTACCACACATTCTACAAAATCTTGAATCTAAATTAATCTCGTAATCACAATCTGGACATTTTCTGTCTGAATTAGATTTTTTAACTGAACTAGACTTTCTAAAACATTCGTAGTAGTGTAATGATTCTTTAGTTCTAATGTACACTCCATCCTCTTCCAAGATTTTTGTTTTTTTCTGTGAAAAAATATCATCTGTAATTATAGTATTGAACAATCCTGTTAGGTTATTTGTTCCTGATCCATCTTGCATGGGTGATTTCTCTCTCCAAATGATATTTTTTGGAAGATCTTTTTCAAATGTTTTTCTAAGGATCCATTTTCCATATTTCTTATCTTCTTTAACATTAATTTTTCTTGAAATTGGAATACTATTTGAAAATTTTATTACATCTTCATTCAAAAATGGTGTTTCAACTTTCATGTTTAATGATTCGGCAATATTTCTTGATGGAAAGTGCATGATTTTTTTAATTCGCTCTAATTCTTGATCTAGTTCATCATTAGATTTTTTTAATAAGAAATTATATCCTGCAAAAATCTCATCTGCTCCATCACCTGTAATTACTGAATCAACTCCTTTCTTTTTTAATGAATTAAGATAGAGATATGGAACAATTGAATTACGTATCTCTATGTCATTAAAATTATCTAAAATTTTGATTGTTTCGTTAATGGAATCTAATACTTCTTCCATGGTTACTTGCATCAATGATAGGGGCAATCCTGTATGTTTGGCAATGATTTGTGCAAAAGTAAGATCTGTTCCCAAAAAATCCTTTGTTATTATTGTTATTGCTTGTGGCTTTAGATCTTTTCTTAGATGTGCTAGTATGCTACTATCTAATCCTCCAGATAATGCAATCCATTGTGATTCACATTCTCTAACTGCATTCTGTAAAACTTCTGTACATTGATCCATATCCGTTTTCATAATCTAACTAGAATACATTTCAAATAAAAATTTGTTAATACAAAAAGAGATAGTTGCAGCTAATTTCAGCGGAACTTATAAGGTAATTATGATAAGATATTCCATGTTACTTCCTGCAGAAATTGAATCAAAGACTTTGATTCCTGCTCTTCGTGCAATACTTGCAAAAAACTTAGCTGAAAATCATAATGTTCGTGAAGATGAGATCTCAAAAATGTTAGGTGTTACACAAGCCGCAATTAGTAATTACATTCGTGGAACTCGAGGTGATCCAGAATTAATAAAAAAATTATCTGCTGAAAAACAAGTATCTGAAATGATTGATGAAATCGCAGTTGATCTTTCATCTGATATGGCGTACTCTCCTTCAAGTTTATCAAAATTCATTGGTCTTTGTAATTATATTAAAACTAGTCTCTTAATTTGTGACATTCATCATAATTTAGAATCTGATATAGATGAAGCAATTTGTAAAGAATGTGAGAATATGCTTCTAAAAGGGCCTGGCAGCGTTTACTAGTTTTTTATTAAAACAATCTCAATATTTGAAATCATCTGTCCATCTTCTTCTGAAATTACACTATCTAATTTAATATTCTCAATTTTTGAATTTCCTTTTAACATATTTTCTGTTACAATATTTGCTACCGCCACTGCATTTGGAATTAAATTTCCTTTTGCCATCAAAACAACTCTCTTACTTGATGATATCGCAGTTAAGACATCTAGCGAACTGGTCATTACTGATTCATCTTTTACAAAATAACTATCTTTGTCCAAATTAGTTTCTGATCGTTTAATTTCTTCCAATTCCATCTTAATTATAATTTTGTTGGACTTCTTTTAAATGATATAGACGAATCGTCTATTCCTTAAAATCTAACAATGGTATATTTTGGTAATCACCGTTTGGTAATACACGTCTTATTGTAATTGGAATGACTCGTTCTTCTAATTCTTTCATTGATATATCTAGTGATGTTGCAGCACTTACGGGAATATCTATGAATGGTGGCGCACCTAATGATAATTGTAATGCACGTGCTCCCATGATTCTTGCTTTTTCAAACCTTGTTAATGTTGGAGGACCCATCAAAACTTTTCCATCCGCACTTAGCTCCATAATTTCATGCTGTGCATCAACATCAATGATATCGCGTTGTCTTATCGCTTCACATTCTTTTTCCAATTCTTCTAATTGTTTATCTGTTAATTCTAATTTTCCTTCTTTTATTTTTCTATAATTCTCAATTGCTTTTTCCATTGTTGCGTGAACACTTACCTCTGCATCTGGATCAATTTCTTCAGTTTCTGGTTGAATAATTTCATCCAATTTTGCTTCTGGAACTAAGGGAGCTGGTTCTTCCTCTTTTTTTTCAGTTGTAATTGGTGTTTCTTCGGGCTCAGACAAGTAAACTAATTGAAAAATGCCAATATATAATCCAAAGCTGTGTATTTAACAATGGATGGTGGATCTGTATCAAAATCACAAGTAATTTTAGAAATAATAGGTAAATCTAAAATCAAATGCGAATTAAAACGTCATCTTTCTCCTTCATTAGTTGGAACGATTATTCGCTCATTGCCTGTAACCGGAACTATTCACATACTTGGTACAAGTGGTGTTTATGTTGAATCTCATATTGAATCTGGAGGGGAACGTACTCGAAAAGAATTCAAAAAAGGTGATATTGCATTTTTATCGGTAGGTCATGCATTTTGCTTTTTCCATAAAGATGCCAAAGTTGGAAAAGAACTAGTTCCAATAGGAAAAATCATTGGAAATATTGATGAATTGTTAAAAATTAATTCTGGAGATAAAGTTTCTATCTATTGTGAAACTGGTTGATAGATATAGTGACCACTAAATCCGCCTACCTTTTTGACAGTTCCTTCTGATAATGCTTTTTTAAGAAATGCGTTTGCAGTTGAAATTTTTACATTTGCTTGTCTTGCTAAATCTTGAATTGTAATTGCTTTTGATGATTTAACTATTTTATTAGCTTGTTCTTCGTTGATGAATACATCAACCTCTTTTTTCTCACTATGATCTTTCTTATCTTTTTTTGTCTTATCTTTACCGCTCTGTGATTTCTCATTTGATGAGACGGATTTGTTCTTACTTCCCATATTCTCACATCAATAATTGCTATTTATAAACGAACAAAAATTTTCTTTATTTCAACTTTATTAACGGTTGAATTGTTGTTATTACAATGGGTATTGTTTCAAAAGGCACAAAATGTAATGTAGATGGTTGTGATGCTGATGCGGCACGTTCTCTTAATACAAAAAAGGTTGAGGATGCTGGATTACGTCTTAACTCATCTGGTAAGAAATCCGGTTTATGTAAAGAACATTACAAAGAATGGAAAAAAGCAACAAAAGATGACCGTTCACTGGAACGTGCCAGATATGATAGAGGTTAATCTAAGGTTCACAATTGGTTAATGTGTAAAGTTTCTGTTTAATTTGTTCTAACTCATTTTCATCATCAGTTTCCATTGCAGTCTGTTTTAACGTCAACAACATGTTTGTATTGAATGAATTTAATGCAACGGAACTTTCACCTGCTAGATTCTGTTCAATACATGATTCTATTTCTTGCATTAAGGAACTATTATTTTGAAATTCCATAGATATGGGACTTTCTATAGTGATATCTGTCTCGCTGAAAAAATACGCTGAAGATGAAAATCCAATAATCGCTACTGCAATTATTATGATTGGAAACATTTTTCCCATAAAATGTTTCAAAAATAAGGACTTTTAATTTTTTACATACCGAATCATTTACATTGAAAAAGATTCTCGATTGTTCATGGGTAAAAGAAAGGATGGAAAACATGCACGATTTGCAGATCAGAAAGCAGCACGAAGAAAGGCTAACAAAAAATCTTAATCCAGGTTTATATCGGATTTTTTCAGTATATCGGCAAATTTGTCTGGAACATTATTAGCTGATTCTTGTAATGTATCATAATAATTACCTAATTTTTTATAAATTCTTTTTTGTTCTCTAGATTCCTCATTTGATAATGCATAAAGCGCTAACATGGGAAATGCGATTGTAGAGTCTGTGTACACTGTAATCAAATCTTCATGTGAATCTTTTACTTTTCCCCAACTCTTTCCTTCTTGTAATGTTGCACCTGATAATCCTCCTGTGTCTGGTCGCGCATCTGTAATCTGAATAATATAATTTTGTCCTCCATGATCTTTTCTTAAAATTTGATCTAACAATGGACCTGTTTGTTGTGCTGTATTTTTTGGAACTCCTCCTCCAAGTTCTAAAATGCCTGATTTTTTTGAATTGTAAACAATTGCTGCTTGTTCAATAATCTCTCTAACGAAGTCTAAATTGAATTGTTTATTTTTTAATCTATGTACTGCCAAATTCATTGCAAGAGATGAATCTTTGAGTGTTGATACGTATACTGGAACGTCTAATTCATACGCAGTTGTAAGGAAACTTTTTTCAGGAAATTTTGATTTTTCTTTACTGATTCTTCCTAATACATTACAAAATTCTGCAGTTGTAAATGATTTTTCTGAAAATTTATCCTTAAACATATTCTGAATTATATTATCTTCTAATTCTAATGTCTCATAAAATTTAACATACACATCTCTAATTCTCACAATTTCTTTTTCATACAATATGTTATCGTCAACTTCAAAATGCCCTTGTTTTACTGGTAATCCCCACGCAAAATGATCTTCATGATATACATTTGCACCTGTCGTAACAATCCAATCTACAAATCCTTTTTCTAAAAGTGTTTTAATAATTCCGCCAAATCCTACGGGCGTCATTGCACCTGCAACTGTTAAACAAATAGTTGCATTCTCGTGAATCATTTTTTGATATAATTTTGCCGCCTCTCCTAATTGTCTTGCATTAAATCCAGAATTTGCATAAATTTCAACTAACTCTTTTACTGTTGTTTTAGAGTCAAGTTTGATGTGAGGTATGTCTTTTCCTTCAAAATGGTGGTGATTCACATAAAAATTTTGTAATATAACTAAAATAAGCTTTTAGGATCTAATGTTACGTGAACCGTCATCATTATCTGATTCTCCAACATGTTCTTTTACCATCTTTGTCACATCATCTATTATATCGCAAAGGTGTACATCGACTTCTGTACTAAACATCAATAGTCCGTCTTTTCCACACGCCATGGTTATTCTATTCACTTTCTCATATCTTGTCATAGCAAATTCTGGTTCTCCAATTTCTGATGAAAATTGTTTCCGTGTTTTCCATCGCATAATTGCCTGAGTCATAGATTTTTTTGTTTGATCTTTATCAAAATGGCGTGCTGTCCCATTCTGCATTTTCTCATAAACGTCTCCACTGAATGAATTGTATACGCCTACATAGCGGATCTTTTCATTTGAATCTAGTAATGCATTACAAAGTTTACCGTAGTCCATAACAAAAGAGTTTAACAAGTAAATGCGTTATAAGCTTTTCATTTCTTTTAATACGTTAATTTATAATTTTAAAATATGAAATTTGTTGATATTCCTGATTCAAAAAGAATTGAACGTGAACCTGATGATAGAAATTTGATTTTTTCTGATGGAGAAATAACACAAGATGGCGTGGCGATTAAAAAAATTGAGTTATTACATTATAGAATTAAAACAGATCAAAATTTGGGGGAATATTCAATTATCACTGCATTAGTTGATACAGATCAAGGTCAAATCGAAATACTTTACGATGAGGGTTATAGAGGAGATGATGCATTAAATGATTCTGCAACCATGCTTGTACAAAATTTAGGTTTATCTGGATTAATACTTCGTAGTTTAATTTCATTAAAAAATGAACTTGAAAAAATTGAAAAGTAAAAACTATCATTACAAATTATCTGCAGATGATAAAAAACCAAAATGTGCATTATGTGACAATGATTGTTCATATTATTGTAACATGAATGATCTCTATTATTGTGAAAAGCATGTTATTGGTCATGATGAAAATGAATCTTGATTGTTTATTACCCGGTGATTTTATCACTTTACGTTGGACGACAGTTTTAGGAATCAGTGTATTGATAAAATAGCATTAAAGATAACTGAAGAAAAAATTCCTACCGATGAACCATCCTCTGAAACCCTTGAGTATCTACAAAAATTTGCAATTACTTTGGGTGTAGATATTTCAAATACTGAAGAAGTAGTCAATGAAGCATTTTTGTACATTGCAATGAAAAATGCTAAAGATATTGATCCTTTAACCAAAGGTGATGAATTTGGTGCAGGATTTAGTTAACTGTTTAATGATTTGAATTTTTTTATAGCTTCTTTTGCTATGTCTTCTGCACTTTTTTCATCAAACTTTGTGGGGTCATCATTGGCAAAATGTTCATGTTCTTTATCCTTTTTGTTTTTTTCCTTCATCGTATTTCTATAATATTAGAAAATTATAAGTGATATGGTGGTTATAATGAGTTATGGTAGATTCACATCTAGATATTGAAAAACAAAAAAAATATGATCAGATGAAAAAAAAATATCTTGAAATATCAAAATCCATTCCTACTGAAAAAGAAATCTTGCCCAATAACTATTATGAAATAATTAGTTCACTTGAAAATAATTTAAAACAAAAACGTGCTACATTAAAAGAACTTAATTCCAAAGATTTACTGACTGATTTACATAATAAGAAAAAAGAACTAGATGATAAATTTGAAGATAGAAAACAACATATTCAAGAACTAAGATCTAATCTACAAAAATTACAAAAAGAAATAACTCATTCAATCAAAGAAATTAAAAATGAAACAGAAGAAAAAATGAACGAGCTTTATTCCACCAATAATGAAATATCTCAATTAGTTCCTCAAGAAAAAGAACTTGTAGAAAAAATACAAGATGCTCAAAAATTACGTATGTCTCAAGAAAAGGAATTAGAAGGATTACGCTTAGAAAGATTAAACATTGTAAATAAAAATAAAACTACACAAAATATACAAACGCATATTTTGGAATATCGGCATCGTTTGGAACAGATTACATCTGATCGTTCAATGTTGGAACTGGAAATAAAATCTCAAATGAATCTATTAGAAGAAGAACGTCAACATGAGCGTGAAATAATTGCTAGAATAGTCAAACAAAACAAAAATTAATCAAATTTTAATATATTATTTTCTATTAAATATTGAACTGAACTGATTACTTCTTCTTCAGTTATGGAATTAGTGTAATACCAGTGGAAGATATTTTTCATCCAATAATTTACTTCTTTTTTATTTCCTTCATAATATTCCCAGGCATTAATCACCGTGTTGATTATTTCTCTGTTATTTACTTCTTTGATCCAATATTCATCCTTTACTTGTTTATCTAATTTGTAAGATGGGTCTTGTACCAATTCGTATGTTACATTATCAATTGATTTTGAATTATTACTTATGTTGATATCATAAACTCCTCGTGCGGAATCCCAATTGTGGATAAAATAAAATTCGTAGTATCCGTAATTGTTCGTTCTGACAAGATGTGTCATTGATTCTCCATTAGGTGAATTATGAGTTAATACTACTTGGGTTCTAGATGTTTCACGTCCATCCAATTCAATACTTCCTAAAATTTTTACCAGTATGTCGCCTGTTCTTTCTAGTATGTACTGTTCTTGTTCAACTTGAAGCGGTATCTGTTCTTCTTGACCATATATCATACCTGGCATAATTATCATACAGCAAAGTATTGCTAGTAAACACTTTCTAGAATTCATTGAAAGTTTATTTTTCATCTAACTGTACCTCCTTATTTTTTACAGTTTTCCTTGATTTGGAAATCTTTCGTTTAGTAGATTCTGACATTCTTTTACCAATTCTTGAATCTGAGATTTTCTGTTTAGTTATCTCAGTCTGTTTCTTACCTCTTCTTGCGGCTGCAATCTTTGCTTTATGTTCGTCAGACATTTTTCTGCCAGTCTTAGCTATTACGATTTTCTGTTTAGTTATCTCAGTCTGTTTCTTACCTCTTCTTGCGGCTGCAATCTTTGCTTTATGTTCGTCAGACATTTTTCTGCCAGTCTTAGCTATTACGATTTTCTGTTTAGTTATCTCAGTCTGTTTCTTACCTCTTCTTGCGGCTGCAATCTTTGCTTTATGTTCTACTGTCAATACTTTTCTCTTTTTCTTGTAAGTGCGTTTTGGTCGTGGTAGTGCTTTAAGCTGTTGTGCCAATAATGGTTCTACTAGATTTAATCTGATCTCTACTAATTTTATCAGTGTAGTTAATTTCTCTCTAACCTTGACCTCTTCATTTACGTGTTCTAATAATTGAGATTCTAGCAAATGTATTTTTTTCTGTATTTCTTCTTGTGTTTGTAATGTTTTTAATAATTGAATTAGAACTGCCTTTTCTGGTTCTAATTCTTGTGAAATGATTATTGGTGGTTCTGATTTTGGAATTACTGGTTGTCTGATTACGTCTTCTTTTGTTTCAAATACTAGTTGTGATGAAACAATCTTTCTTGCCTTACGTCTTCTTATTTCAATTGTCAGTGTTAACCCAATCGCTAGCATCACTAAGAGTAAGATTACTCCAAATTGTATTGGAAGTGGTTGTTCTTGGAAAGTTTGTTGGACACATTTTCCACCAATAAGATTTGTTCCAAATGGACACTGTGCATCTGTGATGAAATCATCAGGTTTCTGGAAATCTTTTGATGGGGAAGTTATTACTGGTTGTCTGATTACGTCTTCTTCTGGTTTAATGGTTGTTGTACCTGCCGAAATTGTAGCGACAAGTGGAGTTGATTCTATGACTAATGATTTTACAAATGCAGTAGCTGATACCTGAATTGGTCCGCTATTAGCCAGTAATGGTGCTTCATATACTGCCTGGTTGAGTATTGGATGTGTTCCAATCTTTGTTGCAAGTTCAAATCCAGTTACTGTTTTAATAATTATATCCGTTTTTTCATATTCTGGAGATACTGTCACTCTTACAATATCCGAATCAGTGTCGTATGTCAATTCAACTATTTTCAGTGTTGGATATCCTCCCTTTTCACCACCTTCACTACTTATTACTGCTCCACCGCCGCCTCCGCCTCCACCGCCGCCTCCTGAACCAGCTCCTGTAGTTCCTGTAGTACTAGAACTTCCTGTTGAAACACTACCTGTTTGTTTTCCAACTGTAAATGGTGAAAGTGAGGTAACGGTTCCTGATACTTTGTTATTTTCTTTATCAACTGTAATGTTATCCACTGTAACCCATTGTCCACCTGTATAGTGGAGTAGGACTATTTCATCTTCAGAGACAGTGCCAAGTGTTGATTCATCATATGGAAGTGTAACGGTCATTGCACCTGTGGCAGATGCTGTATCTACTGATACATCAATGATTGAACCAACATTTTGGAAAATACCCGTACCTGATGTCATGGCACGTTGTCCTGGAGTGTCACCAGGACTAGTTGCAGGAACGCTAACAGGATCCTGTAGATCAACATTTACTTTTCCATCTTTTGCAACTGTATCAAATTCCATTTCAAATCCAAGACCTGGGTTTGCAAATGTTTTGTTTGTATTTGTAATGAAATTTACAACCGGTGCTGGATCCACTCCCGGTGGTAACAATTCGCCTGGCTCCAAGTATGCACTTTCATCTGGTATACAATGTTCATCTTCACATGTTATTGGTGCTAATAACATTCCATATGGTGTAGCTACAAATGCCGGTAATTCTAGATTTTCACTAAACTTTGTGTTTAATGGTAATGCAAGTCCCGGGTCTATGTTCACACCAGCTTCAAAAGTTGGTGGCTCGTCCCACATTACTCCTGGTTTAATTTTTTGTCCTGGTGGGAAAATTGGATCTCCTGCAAAGAAAACACCTTCATCAAATGTGAATGTCTTTCCTAACATGTCACTTTTGGAGAATCCATCTGCAAATTCTATCATTGGTGGGAATCTAGTTTCTGTTGCAAATTCTACCCCTGGTTCAAATACATAGTATTCATCGTTTACTCCGTCGTTATCAGCATCTGAGAACATATCGTCATAGTCAAATCCATCTCCAAATACGGTTCCCGGTGGAATTGCAAGTGGAGGGGTATAGTATTCATCACCTATCAAAACAGTTGGAGGCATGAAGAAGTGTACATCATCTCCTTTGAACTCCAGTTTTTTGCCAAACATATCGTCGTAATCAAACAATCCTTTGAATTCTACATCTCCTTCAAAGTCCTGACCTTCTCTGAAATCCATTTCTCCCATGAATTCTACCTCGCCAATAAAGTCGTGAATGTAATCATCAAAGTCTTGTCCTGCAGCGAATTTTATTGGCTTTCCTTCTTCGCCCTTGAATTTAGTAACGCCTCCCAATTGTACGGCTCCCTTAAACTCGGCACCAGCTCCTATCTCTTCTCCCTCACAAAAGACTGTATTGTTACCGAATTCCAATCCTTCTTCATTAAAGTCAAAGTCTAGTGCAAATACCTGACCGTCAGCAAATTCCATATTGTCTTCGAAATCAACTCCTTGACCAAATATCTGAGGTGCGTCAAAGTCTTGTCCTGCAGCGAATTTTGTACCGTAGCCAAATGTGTTTGTACCGTAAAAGTCGACTGCACCGTCATTAAACTCAGCACCTCTACCAAATACTTCTGCCCTGCCAAATGTAGTACCTGCACCAAAGTCTAATCCTATCATCTCAAAGTCATAATCTTCTGTTGCATCAAATCTCTGTCCATCAGCAAATTCTGTGTTTGCACCAAATGTTTGACCATCAGCAAAGTCGGTAGCGCCATGGAATTTTACTCCATCTCCAAATGTCTGTATGGCCGAACCAAAGTTCTGTGCACCTTTAAATTCAGTTGAATCGCCGAATGTGTTTTGTCCAGTAAATGACTGTGTACCTTCAAATGCTGCACCATCTCCAAATGTTTCTGCATTTTGGAAGTTTGCACCATTAAACTTGATGTTCTTACCAGAGAAGTTTACATCATCGTCAAATGTTTGTCCTGCATAGAACTCTGTATTGTCTCCAAATGTTTGACCTGCACCAAAGTCTTGTGCTTCACCGAAGAATTGATCATCGCCGAAATTTGTGCCTTCTGCAGAATAGTCAAAGCTTTCTTGGAATGCTGGAGGACCGTATCTTTGTTCATCTTCTTCATCTGTTAGACCGTCATAATCATTATCCATGTAGTCATCTCCCCACCAGACATCTGAAACTTTATGGAAGTTTTGAACTGCACCTTCTTTTGTTTCAACATTGATAGAATTTGACCAAACTCCATTTCCAATTTCATTGACACCACGAATTTGGAACTGATATTCAGATTTACTCATTAAACCTATGATTTCATGTTCATACCAATCATAAGCATCTGCTGTAACCCGTACATCATCTGGAGGATTTTGCCATGGAGACCAAATACCTCCAAGCATTTTCATTTTCTTTTGTATTTGATAATATTCAATTTCTGCTCCTCCTGTTCTTGGTTTTTCCCACTCTATAGTCACAGAATCATCTTCTGGGAATGTGAAAATATCATCTGCTGGAATCTGTCTAGGTGTTTGTTTTAATGGCATTGTCCATGCTATTTGAGATGCACCTGGACCTGTCTCTTCATCTGCTGCACATCCGTTATTGCTTTCCATGACTGGTTGAACCTTTACAAATGTAGGCTCAAATGAGGAAATTCCATCAATCGTTACAGTTGTTAATGTATTGTAACCATCATCGTATAATGTCCATGGACCACTTGGTGTATTTGCATGATATATCAAATAATCAACAATGTCCATCCAATAATTTGGATGTGGTTCCCATGAAACAGTAAACTTTTCTGGTTGAGGAGTAACTACTACTTCTCTTACAAATTCATTGTCATCAGATTCTGGCATTGCATCTTGTACAATAGACCATTCACCAGTACCAAGATTATTGATTGCTTGTACACGGAAGTAACTGTCTACTCCATTTTCCATACATGGCAATGGAGCATTTGGACATCCCGGATAGCTTGGTTCAACTGAATATGCTCTTACTGAATTAACACCATCATTAATTGTAGTCCAGTTTATTTCATCAGTGCTGTGTTGTATAACATAATCGGTGATTGGCGCAACTCTTGAATCGCTCTGTGGATTCCATGCTAAAGTGACAATGTCTTCTGCTGGAACTGCAAAGAGATGTGGAGCAAGTGGTGATCTTTGTATTTCAACTGTATCTGTAAATGTTAATATCTCTGCTATTCTTGGTGAATATCTAGTCTCAAGTAGAGCACTCAACACTATTGATTCTGAAAGATTTTTGATTGGAGCTCTAGTAATGCTGTCTGCAAATGAAATTGTTTCTGTTAATGACTGAGTGACTGATATGCCTGCACCAATACTATCTGTGAGTGTTATGGATTCAGAAAGTGAAGTGTTGATATTCTTATTTATCGAAATTAGATCAGCTCCTGTTCCAATTGTAACTGTAGAAATGATACCGCCATTACCACCACCACCATAATACGCTATTGCAACTGTATCTGAACCCACTTTGAGCATGGTTCCTCTTGTTGCATAATCTGTATCATGCTGTAAAGCAGATAATTTTGTAATTGCTTGACCATTAGACGAGATGTTGAATGTAGTGATGTGACCTCCCGAATAAGGATTAGTATGCGCTAACGCAAACGTATCTGAATCCATTTTAACGAATGACTTGCCCCAAGACTCCACAGCGTTGACGTCTCCACTATACTCTAGATTATTTCCCTCAGACTGTGTCTTTACTGCTGTGATGTCTCCATCACTATCAATATCAAATGTTGAAATGTAACCACCACCATTACCCTGATACGCTAACGCATACGTATCTGAATCCACTTGAACTAGTGAGTTCCATTTTCCGTTTATTTCATCATGCTCTAAAGTATCTACTTTTGTAATTGTTTGACCATCAGACGAGATGGTTAATGTTGAAATGTAACCATCATAAAAAGCGCCAGTATACGCTAACGCAAACGTATCTGAATCGACTTGAACTAGTGAGTTGTATCCTTCTCCATTATACTGATATGAAATATTTCCCTCAGACTGTGTCTTTACTGCTGTGATGTCTCCATCACTATCAATATCAACTGTCGCAATGTACATTGCACCTACGCACCAAACGCAATCCACATACGCTAACGCAAACGTATCTGAATCGACTTGAACTAGTGAGTTGAAAAATACACCACCTGTAGCATGCACTAAACTATCTGCAAGTGTGATGTCTCCATCACTGTCAATATCAAATGTCTTAATGGTACCTGAATTAGAAGACCTATACGCTAACGCAACCGTATCTGAATCGACTTTTACTAGGGAGTTGTATCCGCTATTACTAACATCATGCAGCATGAAATCTAATTCTGTAATTGTTTGACCATCAGGCGAGATGGTAAATGTAGAAATTCCTGATCTGTTAATTCCACTTTGAAAAGCTAACGCATACGTATTTGAATCCAAATGGACTAGTGAGGACCAACCTCCATGCGTATGATGGATCAATTGATTTCCTAGAATTGCTGCTCTTACTGCAGTGATGTCATTATATTGACTGGCTGTTTGTAGTTGTAATGTTTCTGTTAATGACTGAGTTACTGTCTTTCCAATAGTTATTCCATCTGTAAATAATACTGATTCATTTAGTACGATTTCTAAAGTACTGGAGATGCTATCTGACAATGAAATTGATTCTGTTAATGACTGAGTGACTGATATGCCTGCAACAATACTATCTGTGAGTGCTATAGATTCAGAAAGTGAAGTGTTGATATTTTTATTTATCAAAATTGCATCATCCCCAGTTGCAGTTGCAGTTGATAATTTAATTATCTGCACACCATCACTTTGTTGAGATGCGACTATCGCATACGTACTTGCACCAATAGTGAATGTGTCTACTCCACGTGCGCCCAAAAGTGCAGTAAATCCATCTTCACGATCATCACTGCCATCTTTAGCATCCAATGCAACAATGTTTGTAGGATCACTAACATCAATTATCTGAACACCGTTATCTGCTCGTGCTGTAACTATCGCATACGTACTTGCACCGTTAGTAAATATGTCAACGTCATGTGCCCATAGAAGTTCCTCAAATTCATTTTCCAAGGCATTTGCAGCATCTTTTGCAACAATGTTTGTAGGATCACTAACATCAATTATCTGCACGCCACTAGTGCTTCCACCTTGACTGGTTACTATCGCATACGTACTTGAACCAATAGTAAATGTCTCTACTCCGTGTGCACTGTAAGTTTGCATATCCGTGCCATAACTTGCACTATCTTTTGCAACAATGTCTGTAGGATCACTAACATCAATTATCTGAACACCATGTCCAAGTGGTGATCCTGCTGTAACTATCGCATACGTACTTAAACCAATAGTAAAGATAGCAACATCAGTTGCTCTCGTAAGTCTATCAAATCCATTATTGTTATTATATTCATTATCCAATGCAACAATGTCTGTAGGATCACTAACATCAATCGTCTGCACACCGTTACCACCGTATGCTGGAACTATCGCATACGTACTTGAACCAATAGTAAATGTCTCAACATTATATGCGTCTCTAATCCTCAAAAATCCATTAGATCCTTCCCTCTCATTATCTAATGCAACAATGTTTGTAGGATCACTAACATCAATCATCTGTATACTATCCGTTGCAAAAATGCCCGAAGGTCCTGTAACTATCGCATACGTACTTGAACCAATAGTAAATGTCTCAACTCCGTGTGCTCCTGGCATATTCCAGTTCCATGCACTTGCATCAAATTCCTCATCTAATGCAACAATGTTTGTAGGATCACTAACATCAATCATCTGAACACCAGAATCAAACTTACCTGTAACTATTGCATACGTACTTGAACCAATAGTAAATGTGTCAACGTCAGTTGCACCATTAAGTGCATCAAATCCATTTACGCCATCATTTTCAGCATCAACTGCTATGATGTCTGTAGGTGGAGAATGACTAGTCGTTTGTAGTTGTAATGTTTCTGTTAATGATTGAGTGACTGTCTTTCCAATAGTTATTCCATCTGTTAATACGACTGATTCTGAGAGTACAATTTCTGGAGTACTGGAGATGCTATCTGACAATGAAATCGATTCTGTTAGCGATTGGGTGATTGTTTTACCTACAACAAGACCCTCGCCAGTTGTTAATAATTTAATTATCTGTACACCCCCGCCACTCTCCTGTGCTGCAACTATCGCATACGTACTTGCACCAATAGTAAACGTATCAACATCATTTGCACCACTAAGCATATCAAATCCATTATTTCCATCAGTTTCAGCATCTAGTGCAACTATGTTTTCAGGATCACTGATGTCAAGTGTTTGTACACCGCCAGAGGTGTATCCCCAATTTGCAACAATGGCATATGTACTGGAGCCACTCGTAAACGTGTCAATACCATGTGAGTATTGCAGCTCAAGGGTTCCATCATACACCAGTGCATCTTTAGCTACTATGTTTTCAGGATCACTAATGTCAATTATCTGAACACCGTTATCACTAGAACTAGTAAGTATCGCATACGTACTTGCACCAATAGTAAATACATTCACATCCTTTGCCTGTTGAAGCACAAGTGATCCTGTATCAACCATTGTGTCTTTAGCTACTATGTTTTCAGGATCACTAATGTCAATTATCTGTACACCAGTTCCTCCTCCATATGCTGCAACTATCGCATACGTACTTGCACCAATAGTAAATATTTCAACATCTTCTGGGTATGTAAGCACCACTGAATCGAAGCTAAATGCATTTTTAGCTACTATGTTTTCAGGATCACTAATGTCAATTATCTGTACACCCTTGTCTAAATACGCTGCAACTATCGCATACGTACTTGCACCAATAGTAAATATTTCAACATCTCTTGCACCTTTTAACATAAGTGAAGCATTATCAACCATTGTGTCTTTAGCTACTATGTTTTCAGGATCACTGATATCGTATACTCGTACACCACCTTGAATATTTGTTGAAAGTATTGCATACGTACTTGCACCAATAGTAAATGTATCCAAGCCCAAGAAATGTCTCTCTACAGGAGAGTTAACCAATACTGAGTCTTTTTCAACAATGTTTGTAGGATAGCTGACATCAATCATCTGCATTGTATACAATGATGACGCACCTGCCATTTGACCTGTAACTATTGCATACGTCTTTCCACCAATAACAACTGTTTCGACAGTATACACATTGGCTTCACTTCCATCACCTTGGTTGACAGTGATAATTTCAGCATCTACTGCAACAATGTCTGTAGGTGAAGATGGTCTGAAATCAATCAGCTGTACAGATTCTGATAATTTCTTATCCACTGCCTTTGAAACACCATCGTCTAATGATATTGACTCTATCAGTTTAGTATCAATTGCCTTTGAATGACTATCTGTTAAGACAACAGATTCCGAAAGTGAGATAATTCTTGATTTGATTGTAGAAATATTATCTGTAAATGATATTGACTCTAATAGACTTGTATCAACTTTCTTAGAACTATCATCTGTAAATGAAATTGATTCTGATAGTGACTGAGTGACTGTCTTACCTATCAAATTACTATCGTTCAATTGAATTGTCTCTGTTAGTGAAATCTCTGGAGTATTAGCAGTACTATCTGCAAATGAAATTGATTCTGATAGTGACTGAGTGACTGATATGCCTGCAGAAATACTGTCTCCTAATGCAACAGATTCTGAAAGTGAAATATTGATACTCTTCTTTGTCGAAATTGTATCATCAAGTTGTAATGTTTCTGTTAGTGACTGAGTGACTGTCTTTCCAATCAAAGTACTATCTGTTAACAAAACTGATTCTGCTAATGGAACTACCGTATCGTTATTCTCAGATAAACTATCTGTGAATGCAATTGATTCTGATAATGGTATGATTTGTAATTTAATTCTAGATAGATCATCTGTCAGCATTATAGATTCAGTTAGCGCAGTTGTAACATTCTTTCCAACATTATCTGTCAGTACTATTGATTCTGTTAGATTTTTAGTAGTTGCTTTACCTATTGAAGTACTATCTGTTATCGATACTGATTCTGATAATGTAATCTCACCATCTTTTGAAATACTATCTGCCACTGAAATTAATTCAGATATTGCAACTGAAGTTGCACTGGATTTGGAAGTACTATCATCAAATGATACTGATTCTGATAATCCAATTTCTACAAATTTGGAAGTATTGTCACTAAATGAAATGGACTCTGAAAGTTTCGTTACCGCATCCTTTCCAACACTGTCACCAACTGAAACAGATTCTGATAGTTTAATTGTAGATTCATTAGACTTTGAAATGTTATCTGATAACGCTATAGATTCTGATACTGATATAATGTATTGTTGTGATTTTGATAAACTATCCGTAAATGATACTGATTCTGATAATGGAATTCCTACAGTCTTAGAGGCACTATCACTAAATGAAATGGACTCTGAAAGTTTCGTTACCGCATCCTTTCCAACACTGTCACTAAATGATACAGATTCAGATAATGTAACTGTGGTTTGACCTCCAAGTTCAATACTCTCACTAAATGATACTGATTCTGATAATGGAATTCCTACAATCTTTGAAGTATTATCCGTAAATGATACTGATTCAGAAATTGTTTGAGTAACATCCTTTACTAGACTAACAGTATCTGTCAATGATACTGATTCTGATAATCCCACAACATAATCGGCAGTAACTGCACTATCTGTAAATGATATCAACTCTGAAATTGAAATTCCAATGGAAGAAATGTCACTAAATGAAATGGACTCTGAAAGTTTCGTTACCGCATCCTTTCCAACACTGTCACTAAATGATACTGATTCTGAAAGATTCTTTATATTGCTAGTCGTATCATCTGGCTTTGAACCCGAGTATTGTATAATCCAAATTGCACCTTTGTCCTTCCAACTACTTCCGAGATTGCCTACTGTATTATCTTGCCATGCGCCAACTATTAGGTCTGATTGATTATCCCCATCCAAATCTCCGATATGTGCCATTGATGATCCAAACTGGTCTCCACAACAAGCCCAACCGTCATCGTTAGTAGTAAACGATCCATCTGCATCCTTCCAAAGTGTTGATGGTCCGTTTGTTTCCATTTCATTAATTCTGAAATTATTTTTGACACTTCCATCAGAATTCATTTCTAAAACATGTACTGAACCTTTTCCCATTTCATTTACGTGCGTATTATTTGGCCATCTATGTCCCCATCCATCCTGGGCTGCACCAATAGCCATGTCTGGTACTCCATCATTGTTCCGGTCACCAATTCCTACAATTGATGTTCCAAACTGACTGTACGCGGAAGCAGTTCTTGAAGTCGATGAAAATCCATATCCATCAATCTCTACTGTGGATTTTATGGAACCGTTAGAGTTCATAAAATGAACGTTTACTGGACCTGTATACCTGTAAGATGAAAGTCTTGGTTCGCTTACAGCCATATCCGTTACTCCATCACCGTCTAAATCTCCGATATTTGCTACAGCACGTCCATAATGTTGATTACCAAAGTTAGTACCATCGTTGGTGGCCCCATTTGTTGTATCATGATTAATTTTTACAGTAGATTTTACAGAACCGTTAGAGTTCAAATAATGAATGTAAACTGCACCTGTATCAGTACCTGCATCGTCATCTAGAAATGCACCTACTGCAATGTCTACTACTCCATCACCGTCTAGGTCACCCATGTTTGCGATGGATACGCCATATTCATCATTGTTAGATAATGATGGTCCATTTGCTGTACCATGTTTAATTTCTACAGTAGATTTTACAGAACCGTTAGAGTTCAAATAATGAATTAATATTCTGCCTTTTTGATTATCTTCTTTCAGATCTCCTACTGCAATGTCTACTACTCCATCACCATCCAAATCCCCAAGACTTGCAATTGCTTGTCCATATCCGTGACCTGCACCTGAACCTGGCCCATTAGTTGTATCTTTATCAATTGTTACAGTAGATTTTACAGAACCGTCAGAGTTCAAATACATAATGTACACTGCTCCATTGACGTTTGCTTGGAAAGGCTCCCATGGACTACTCCTGCCTCCATTAATTCCTTGTGTACCAACTGCAATGTCTACTACTCCATCACCATCCATGTCCCCAAGACTTGCAACAGATGCTCCAAATCCTTGCCTATTAGTTAAATCAGGAGCGTTTGATGTATTGTGATTAATTTCTGTAGAACTGTATAATCCAAATTCTCTAGTGATAGTAATAGAATCTGTCAGTGCTAAAGTTTCTGAAAGTTCAACTGCAACTCTCTCTCCGTCTGCTGTGTCTGTTAGTGATACTGTCTCATCGATGAATTGAGTTACAGCCTTTCTTATTGTAATGGTATCAGTAAATGATATTGTTACTACGTTACCAATTGTAAAATCATGAAGTACCGCTGTATCAGTAAATGATATTGATTCAGAAATTGATACTTGTCTTGCTGATAATATGGTATCGGTTATTGATAATGATTCTGATATTTCAATAACTGTTTTCTTACCTGCAATATCTGTCAAAGTTAACGTTTCTGAAATAGCTTGAGTGTATGTTTTGAGATATGTTGCACCTTGATGATTATTTATAATCCATATTGCACCTTCATAGTTACCAGCTTCTCTTTCTGATGGTGCGCCGACTATAAGATCTAATTTCTCATTACCGTTAATATCAGCAGCTACAATTGAACTTCCAAACTGTCCTCCATGAGACCAGCTATAATTTTCTATTAAATTAGGTCCAAAATGCGGTATATACTTTTCATCAATTCTATAACTATCTTTTATCGTTGCATCATCGTCCAAATACAGAATGTAAACTGCACCTCTGCTCATCTTGCCGTAATACACATTGCCTGACGATTGTTGATCTAATCCATGATAATATCCATCCATGCTGGCACCAACGGCAATGTCACTAATTCCATCACCGTTTTGATCACCGATGTTTGTAATTGCTGTTCCAAACATAACATAGTATGATGGAGTTCTGTGATTCGGCATGTGTGATGCAGAATTTGGATTAATCTCGTTAGTTGATTTGATAGACTCGTCAGCGTTCATCAAATGAATATGTAGAGTACCACGAGAGCCATATGTGCTTGAATGGTCTGTCTCACTAACTGCTAAATCATTAACGCCATCGCCATCTACGTCGCCAATATTTTCTACAGAGTTTCCATAATTGCCTTTATTCTCTATGCTTGGCCCGTTAGTTGTACCATGTCTAATTTTCACAGTGTCTTCTTTTAGACTTCCATCAGAATTCAAATAATGAATGTAAACTGCACCTTTGTCTGTTCCATTACTACTATCCTGGTCTGCACCAACGGCAATGTCATTTATTCCGTCTCCATCCAAATCGCCCATGTTTGCAATGTCTGCACCATAATGATCACCTGCAGCTAAATCTGGCGCATTTGTTACGCCGTCCTTAATTGTTGCAGTACTTTTTACCGAACCGTTTGCATTCAAGAAATGAATGTACACTTCACCTTTAGCGCTATCTTGTTTATCGGCACCAACTGCAATGTCTACTATTCCATCTCCATCTATGTCGCCAATGTTTGCAACTGATTTACCATAACTGCTAGCTGCACTTGACCCCGGACCATTAGTTGTATCCTTGTCAATTGTTACAGTAGATTTGATGGAGCCATCCGTATTCATATACGTAATGTAAACTGCTCCATTTTTGCTAGATGACCAATAAGTGCCAGTTGAACTTCCATACCATTTGTCACCGTCTGCTGCACCAATTGCCAAATCCATCGCTCCATTGCCATCTAAATCTCCAAGACTTGCCATGCCCATTCCAAATCCTTGTCTTGCACCGTCAGAATCCTTAGTAGTTTTTACAGTACCATAAATTACTGGTCCTGTTTCTAAAACACCTGTTATGGAATCTGTTAATGATATGGATTCAGATAGAGATGGGTAGTAAAGATGGAAGTTTCGTAAGAAAGTATCACTTACAGGTAAAGTTTCAGAAATCCATTGAGTGACATCTCTTGCTGAAACAATACTTGAATCTGTAAATGCAATCGATTCTTTCATGAAAATATGGGCTTGACCTAATCCACCATAAGCTGTATCTGTTAATGATACTGTTTCTGATAATGCTTTATCGGGAATAACAGATTTTGTATCTGTTAATGATATGGATTCTTCTAATTCAACTACTGGATAATCATTTCCAATATTCAAGTATATGATCCATATTGTGCCCTCGTTGCTACCAGCTGTGGCATCAGTTGGTGCACCTACTATCAGTTCAAGTTGATAATCATCAGTGATGAATGCGCCATCCATAGAAGCTCCAAACTGTCCTCTGTTACTTCCTGAATTTCCATAGGTTATTCCATCACCCCAGAGTGCTGGTCCATTTGGTATATCTTCATTAATTCTGAAACTATCTTTTACCGTTCCATCAGTATCCATATTCAAAATGTACACTGCACCTTTGCCCATCTCATAATCGACTCCACTGACGCCATCTGTATCCAATTGATATCCTGATAGACTGGCACCTACTGCAATGTCATTTATTCCATCGCCGTTTTGATCACCGATGTTTGCAATTGATGAACCAAAGTAGGTATAATATCCTGTTGTACGATCACCGGGCATATCTGCTGAGGACTTTCCTTCAATCTCATTTGTGGATTTGATAGATTGGTCGGCATTCATGAAATGGATGTGTACATAACCAGGACTAGCCCAATTACTCTGATTTGTCTCACCAACTGCTAAATCATTAACACCATCTCCATCCAAATCGCCAATATTTTCTATAGATCCTCCATAACCACCGTAATCATGGATATCTGGTCCGTTAGTTGTACCATGTCCAATTTTCACAGTGTCTTCTTTTAGACTTCCATCAGAATTCAAATAATGAATGTACACTACACCTTTGTCTGTTCCATTACTACTATCCTCGTCTGCACCAACGGCAATGTCATTTATTCCGTCTCCATCCAAATCACCCATGTTTGCAATGTCTGCACCATAATGATCACCTGCAGCTAAACCTGGCGCATTTGTTACGCCGTCCTTAATTGTTGCAGTACTTTTTACCGTACCATCTGCATTCAAGAAATGAATGTACACTGCACCTTTTCCACTATCTCCTCGTTCTTCTCCAACGGCAATGTCATTTATTCCGTCTCCATCTATGTCGCCAATGTTTTGAACTGATCTACCATAACTATGTGCATTAGAACCAATGTCGGGTCCGTTAGTTGTATCCTTGTCAATTGTTGCAGTACCTTTTACTGAACCGTCAGAATTCATGAACATGATGTATACTGCTCCGTTTTTGTTAGTTGGCCAACTCCATGAGGAGTACCATCTGTCACCAGTAGCTGCACCAACAGCAAAATCATCTACCCCGTTACCATCTAAATCTCCAAGGCGTGCAAGACCCATTCCAAATCCTTGTCTTGCACCATCAGAATCAATAGTAATTCTTTGGGTGGACAGAATTACTCCATCACTTTCATATCCGGTAGTTGTCTTATCTACAAATTGTATTTCTTCATTTAGAACAACCTGATTAGTACTAGTTACTACAGAAATGTCATCTTGTATGCTAACTACCTCGTCTAAATTTACAATATTAGGTGATATCGTTAGCGGATCATTTGCAACAAACCATGGACGTGCTTCATTGTATGATTTTCCATCATAATCAATCTGTACAGGACCTAATGGATAAAGTTCTGGGAAAACAAATGGAACAGAATATGTGTAACTAATCTGTGTGCTATTTCCAACAAGTGTCTTATCCCATGTAATTGTGGTGATGTTATTTTTTTCTGTAATCTGACCGTCGGTAATTATTTCAAAGGCAGATGGCACCATTTCTACAATTTGAATTTGATCTGCATCTGTATGAGATGTAATATCTAGAATTACATCAAACTCATTTGGATTGTTGACTGGGTCAATCTTTGATTGTGCTGTTCGTATGATGTCAAATTCTACATGATTTGCAACATCAAATGTAGTCTCAAATCCAGTTTGAATTCCATCTGCAATTGCTGAAATATCTACATGATATGTTCCCTTTGAACCTGTATCGTATGCAGCATCATAAATTCCACATTCTTCATTTGGTGTAATTCCTGCACCAGACGATAATGTCGTTCCATTAATTGACATCACCAAATTGGCATCACATACTGGGGCTCCTACTGAATCTAGGACAACAATCACAAATTCTGCGGTTTCACCAGGATGGTAGGTACTCTTTTTTGTATTGAGTGAGACTAATCCCCATGCAAATTCTTCATTTATTGTAAATTCATTTCCATCTATGATGATTGTATTCTGGATTATGTAGATTCCTGGTTTTGCTTTATCGGAATTTATGATATCGTTTGATATTTCAATACCAAACTTACCCTCTCTCATTTTTTCAAAGAATACTTCCTCGGCAAATATTTTACCATCTGGTGCAATAATCTTTGAACTGATTATCTCATGTGCGCTTTTCCATGTTCCGGTCTGGTTTAGATTTTGTTTAATATCTGCAGCCTCTTTGATTTTCTTTACAGAATTCTCGATTTCTTCTGCCTTTTCTTCTAGGCGTATTTCTTCAAGTTTTTCTGCGGTTTCTTCAATTGATTCTGTGATTTCATTTAATCTATCCAGTAGTGGTTTAACATCTTCAGGTTTAACATCCTCTGGCATCTGATCAAGTTGATTTTGTAAATCTAAGATAGCTTTTCTGGTCTCAATAATTTGAATTGCTGTTGTAATTTCGTTGAGATTACCTGTAGTTAATAATTCAGCTGGTGTTGGGGCTAAATCTTCCTGTATCTGATTTGCAATGTTTGTGGCATTTACAATTTGTAGGTGATCAATTTTTGCAGCATCATTTTCTGAATAATATTCTAATTCAAATTTTGGTGTCTCAGTTATTAGAAATCCAGATTTCACCATCTTTATCTCAGGATTAACTAACGGAGTAAGTGGTTTCATTGTTACATGATTATCAAATGAGATGTTTTCTTGTAAAATGAGAAATTCATTGAGATGAACGTTATTATCTAATCCTGCAACTAGAATGACATCTTCTAAGAATATTTCATCGTAAAGGTTTATTCGATATAATTTAACATTCGTCGTGGTTAACTCATCCAAAAGATTGGTTTTGTCATGAATCTGTATGGTCTCATAAAGTGAGACAACATTGTGAATTTCTAGTAATTCTGTTTCATATTTGTATACAACCTGTTCTTTGTTTAGAACCTCTGTATAGACATCAACTGATGCAATTTTTCCTATAAATTTATCCGAAATTTTAGCTTCTTCACGAAGTTTACTGACATATGCTCCAATAATTATTTCAGAATCTGAAACTGATATTTGTGAATCTTGAATTGAATATTGACCATTGTTTCCAATTGAAAATTCATCTTGTAAGGTTTTCTCATCTTCTAGATTTCCATTCACGTACAATGAAATTTTTGAACCATTGACAAATGCCATTGCATGATGCCACTTTTCATCTATTATTTGGTGACCTAGAATCTCAGTCCATCTTACACCATCAAAAACAGAAAATCCAATTGTATGAGATGGTGATTCAACATTTGCATTTCTGATAAATAGATTGAACGAATTGTCTTTTGATGCAATAGTATACTGAGGATTTCCAACATGAAATTCAGGCTTAATCCATGATGAAATACTCATGGTATTGATATCAGAAGATATTGTATCTTCCACAACAACAAATCCTGTGCCATTTAATGCGATGGTGGAATTTGTATATGTGCCATTTACTGATAATAGATCTATTTTTTCTGAATAAATTCTAGGTAAGATGATTGAACCATTGTTTACTGTATCTGGAAATGAAATACTCTCGTTGATGTTTACCGCACCTTTTCCTGAAAGTCCTTGTACATCTGAAATTTGAACTGTCTCAGTTAGTACAATTTCTGTAGTTGCAAATGGAGCTGTATTTTGTAATACCTCATTGATAAATTCTGTATTAAGTGCTTTATTGTGAATTAAAACTCCTGAAATTTGCCCTGAGAATTTTGATGTTGTTTCATCCGAATCATGTTCAGCTCCAATTACGATGTTACTTTCAGATATTGAAATGCCCATTTCAGTAGTAGTGACTGCAAATTTTCCTACAATAACAAGTTCAGGAATTGATATTACTTCCTGTTGAATTCCATTAACAAAAATTGTAATTTCAGTTTTATCTAGTACTCCTGAAATGTGATGCCATTTTCCTTCTTCTAGTGGTGTTTTTCCATTAACTTCATGCCATTTCATTCCATCGTAAATTGCAAAAACTGGAACCTTGTGTGGCTCTACAAGATTATTTATTCTGATTTGAAAAGTCAAATCCTTTGATAATGCAACCATTTGTGGTGTACCTGAATCGAATTCAGGTTTTATCCATGCAGAAACTGAGATTTCGTTTGTAGATTCTGAAATGTCTTGATTAGTTTCTACATATGAGGTTCCGTTTAGAACTAAAGTTGAATTTTGTGGTATTAATCTAGTTGCTGGTATGTCGATTAAAGAAATTTCAATAAATTGATTTTCTTCATAATCTGATAATTGTAAATGTTCATCAATTCTAACTGTTGATTGATAAATTCCAACTATGGTAGACATCATCAAAAATTCATTTATCTGAAGTTCTGTAATTCCATCAATTGCTATCTGTGATGAAAATTCTATGGATTCCGAAACATCAACTATTACATTCAGGGTTCTATGAGATTCAATTGTGATATAATCTGAAAGCGATACAGATTCTGAAATATTGATTAATTCCAAACCAAAACCTACATCTGTTTCATTAATGAAGGAAATCGTTTCATTTAGACGAATTACGCCATATGGAAGGATGATTATTGCCTCTAATCGGTCGGAAAATGATACCGATTCTGAAACATTCACATTATTTTGTGATTTCTCTTCTTCTGCTATTGTATCTGAAAATGATACAGATTCTGAAATTTGGACATCTTTTAATATCTCTTCAAAAATTGGTTCGTTTTGTGTTTGAGTGTTTGTCGGTGAGCCATCTCCTATGATCAAGCCCTCTGATATTGATATTGAATAATGCTTTGGCCCATCTGCTACGTTGTCTGTTTCAGTTACCGTGTTGTTTTGAAATGATGTTTCTACATCGTCAATTTGTGTCATGTTAGAAAGTTGAATGTATTCTGGATTATCGAATTGAGTGCTGTTTGTATTCGTAGAATTATCCATGTTTCCAAATGCCGTACTCCACATGCCATTTCCAATTGCAAATGGGGTTGAAAATGATGTAAATACAAAAAAGATGAATAGAAAATAAAATCCTGCTAATTGAGGTAATTTGGGAGGTCTGATTCCTGGTACTAATCCCTCTGAAAATAGTATAATGTAAATTATTCCTGGTGCTGAAACAATGAGTATTGCTTGGGTAAAATCTAATTCTGCTGGAGTGATTTTTGATGAAAAACTATCTGTATAGTCAAAATAATAATTTGGAATATTATCTGGGGAAATTTGTGAAAAACTTTTTTGATGATCTAAAATTGTCCATGGTGGTCCCGTATCTGAATAGACAGATTCTAGGCTGTCCCCATGCATTTCATTTACTTGAAGCAGTTGAATTGAATCTGAATTCATATTTGCCGCAAATGCCAGGGGGATTGAGGGCATTGAAGGTGATTTTCCACCTCCATCATAGAATGCATCTGTGATATTATCGATAAAATCTGTTATTGTGGCTTCGTTTGTTTTATCACTTAAGTCACTATCTTGAATAGTCCGTAATCTTGTATTTGGAACAACTCTATCCATAATGGCATGTCTATCGGTGAGCTGTTTTGTGGCTAAAATTAATTCCTGATACTTCTCATGGTTCGATATCTCTAATTGTTCATTTAGAGCGATATTATGATTATTTCCGATTTTTTGACCAAATCCGCTAGAAACTGCCAAATCTTCTGCCAAATTGATTGAAAATTGAGTATTTTGGCTTATTTCCAGTCCATTACTTGGGATCGAAACTGCTGAAAACCCTAAAACCGTGAATAAAAATAAAGAAAAAATCTTGGAATTCAAGTGTGCTAATTGCCCACAGTGAAGGTCCAAGTGATGGTTATTGAGTCACCATTTGAGAGTGCCACACCTGTGAATGTCTGTCTTGCAAGCATTCCATTTGCATCATTTGTGGTACTATTGAATAGTCCTGATTCTGCAATAGTGTGTGCCCTAGGACTATCATTGGTGAATGTCTTTGACAACACAATTTTAGTTGTTGTAGACCCTGTTCCATTTGTCCATGTTTTGGTGGTTGCAGTACCTCTCTCTAGTCCATCAGATGATGATGTCTCATTTCCTAAGAGTACTTGAGCATCTGCGGCTGCTGTGGTAGTGGTTCCTATGGCAATGTTGTCCCATGCACCGGTTAATGCTCCTGTACAGGCACCTGTAGTAGTATATTCGCCTCTACCTGCCTGACTTGAGCCAGTTGTACCAAATAGCATTTTGAGAATACATTGTTCGCCATCGTCTACCACTTCGTTGTCTGATTGTCTATATGCAACAAGTTCTCCTGCTTCATTGTGTGCTTCTACGGTAAGATGCCCCATCATTAGTCCATTTACTGTATTTGAAGTAGTTGTAACGTTGTTATCTTCAAAAACACCTGTTAATGATAAGCCTAATCCACCTGAAGTAACAGCCAAAGCTGCCACAAGTGCAGTGATTGTCGTAATCTGTTTCATTAGATCGTATTCCTTATAGATCTATTTACATGGATCCGGAAAAACTTAAAAATCATGAGGGTTTTACTAACTTACTAACTAACTTGAAGGAATTACTAATTGATCGACTTAACTTCTAATTCTTATAATTATTATGATAGAATAATTACTAAAGATCGTTGTTGAAAATAGTAGAATTTCTAGTCAATTTTTGTATCTATTTGAACCTAATATTGAAAAAACATCTCATTATTACTTTGAAATTAAAATCTTACATCTAGACTTGGTGACATTTAATGGCAAATTATGATATCTGAACTTTTCGAACTACTAGATGGTCGCCTTCCAGACCTATTTTGAGGTAATCCCCCTTTTGCATCTCCAAATAACGCCTAAATTGTTTAGGGATTGAGATTGTTCCTCCTGATGTGATTTTGACTAACTCCTCTTGTATCTCACTCATGGTTTTAGTGTACACACCTAGTATTAATTATTTATGTTTATCATTATTTATGAAATTATGATGAAAATTTAAGGTGAACCGTCTCCGACTTCTAACCCTTCTGAAATACCTATCTCGTATGATTTGGATTCTTCAGAAACTACTTCGACCTGATCTGATAATTCTACTGCCATTGGAGCTTCATTTTCTGAAAGTCCTGCATCGTTAGGAACTAGAAATATCACTGCAAGGGCTAAAAGTCCAATTCCAACTCCAATTCCTACTGCTATACCTTTGTTCAATTCATTATTATTTTACCTGAAAATTATTAAACATTGAGTGGACTAACTTATTTAACGAAAACACAAAAAAGTACATTGCATAAAATTATAGGGGTTCTGTCACTTTGTGCAATTTCTTTATTTTGGACTGCCGCCTATGCTGATGAACCCATCAAAGTCACCATTTCCAATACATTTGATGATGTCATATATGACGGGGAGTGGTCTTTTACTCATGAATGGAAGGCATCATCATTAGATTCTTTTAGGTTCAACAACAGTGATCTGATTTTACGTACAGCACATCAGGATAATTACATGTATGTCCTGATTGACGTTTTAGGTGATGTCACAAATGATCATATGGCAGATCGGGCAGTTGTGTGTTTTGATGGTGGGGAGACGTCAAAAATGGCAGATGATTCGGATTGGTGTTATGTTGCAACTAGAGGCTCAAAAAACGCTCATACTCTGAATGGAGGTTCTCCGGTACATAGAACCTCTCATTTTCATATTGAAAAGAACCATCCTGATTTGATAGCAATTGGTGGCACTTCTGGGGAAAATGACAGATATCTTAGAACTCCTCATGCTGCATACGAATTTCGGATCCCTCTTGAACAAATTGGATTCGAAGATGATTATGGATTTTTTATCCAGGTTTTTGATGGAAAAACAGTAATGGCATATCCAATTGAACATTCTGGGAAATACCCTCAAAAAATTCCTTCTCCTGAACGATGGGGGATGATAATATCTCCGGACCGCTCAATTACATCAGAACACTTTAATCAAAAATAAAGTGGCATGAATTATGAGAATCTTACAATTACACTGTGATAATATCTCGTATGAGGCCACGAAAAAAGAGATAAAATCTGCTGAAGATATTGAGCCAAAACCTGTCTCAATTGATGAAGTTGTTGTTTGTTTTATAGCTGTTGAAGAAGGCGATGACGATAATGTAGCATTGGATGCGATTTCTCAAATTAAAGAATCTATGCAAAAAATTGGCTGTAAAAAATTACTGTTATACCCTTATGCTCATTTGAGTTCTGACTTGGCTGCTCCATCTACTGCATTATCCATTTTGAAATTAATGGAATCTGAATCTCAAGACTTGGAAGTTAGTCGTGCACCATTTGGTTGGACCAAATCATATAATGTCAAAGTAAAGGGTCATCCGTTAGCTGAAAGTTCCAAAGTTATTAGATCTGGTGATAAAAAAGAAAAAACTTCCACTGCGTTGGAATCTGAATCAAAAATCAAATCTTATTGGTTTATTTTATCTCCAGATGGCTCTATGACTGAATTTGACAAGTTTAATTTCTCTAAACACAAAAAATTAGAAAAACTTGCAAAATACGAATCTGATAAAAACCGAAATGTTGACCAACCTCCTCCACATGTAGCATTAATGAAAAAACTTGCAATTGCTGACTATGAATCTGCATCTGATCATGGCAATATGAGATTTTTTCCAAATGGACGTCTCATAAAATCACTCCTAGAACAATATGTAACAAATAAAGTAAAAGACTATGGTGGCTATGAGGTTGAGACTCCAATTATGTATGACTCGCACCATCCTAGCATGCAGAGTTACTTTAACAGATTTCCTGCACGACAATACAACATTAATGCAGATGGAAAACAATTATTCTTAAGATTTGCAGCCTGCTTTGGACAATTCTTGATAGCACATGACATGCAAATATCTTACAAAAATTTACCATATAGGCTCTATGAAATGACTCGATACAGCTTTAGACGGGAGCAGTCTGGAGAATTAGTAGGTCTTAGAAGATTGAGAGCATTTACGATGCCTGATTGCCATGCATTTTGTAAAGACATTCCACAGGCTGTAGAGGAGTTTAGAACTCGTTTTGATTTATCTAGAGATGTTTTGAAAAATGTTGGCATTGAAAAAGATGATTATGAAATGGCTATACGATTTACAGAAGATTTCTACAATGAAAATAAAGAATTAATCTCCGAGTTGGTCAAAAAATTAGACAAACCAGTACTTGTTGAGATGTGGAAAGAACGATTCTTTTACTTTGTTTTAAAATGGGAATTCAACTATATTGATAATTTAGGAAAGGCATCTGCATTATCAACTGATCAAATTGATGTTGAAAATGGTAAGAGATATGGAATTGAGTTTGTTGATGAAAATAACTCTACAATTAATCCAATTATTTTGCATAATTCTCCTAGTGGTGCAATTGAACGTGTCATATATGCTCTACTTGAAAAATGTGCTACTGATGCTAAAGAAGGAAGAAAACCAATGTTCCCGTTATGGCTTGCTCCCACTCAAGTCCGTATAATTCCTTTAGCTGATGATTTCTTAGAATTTTCACAAAAACTTTCTGAAAAACTAACTGCACAAAATATTCGTGTAGATATAGATGACAGAAATGAATCAATTGGAAAACGTATTCGTGAATCTGAAAAAGAATGGATTAGATATGTACTTGTAATTGGAGAAAAAGAGGTAGGTTCTGAGAATCTAAGTGTTCGTGACAGAACACAACGTGATGTAAGAGAAATATCATTTGATAATTTTGTAGAAGAAATTACTAAACAAAATGACGGTAAGCCACATTCCACTCTAAACTTGCCTCTACTTCTATCAAAAAGACCAATTATCCAAGTTTAATGGATGATTTATCTTTCCTTCTTTGTGGTTAAATACAAATTTTGTGACTATAATTCATGCATGGAAAGTTACTAATCTGTACGGATTGTGGTGAATCTCATAATTTCTGTTTGTGTGATGACTCTTCATGTCAGTCTGATTAATTGGGCATTACTTTATTTTAAAGTGAATTGAAATCTGTATAATGAGTTACTCTGATTTGTACCTGACTAGTTCTCCGAAGATTATATCTCCTGCAGATGATTCTGAACCTGTAGCAACATTATTTGGAATTCCATTTGATTCAACTCATTCATACAAACCCGGATGTCGTTTTGGTCCTGATGTAATTCGTGATGCGTTTAACAATATTGAAATTTTTATGCCAGAATTTGGTGTTGATTTAGAACAGATTAACATTAAAGATTTGGGAAATCTCGAACATACAGTCGTTGCTAAAAACATGATTGACATGGTGAGAAAAACTACTGGCGAATTGAAAGATACATCCGACCAATTAATCATTCTTGGAGGAGAACATTCACTCACTTATGGAAGCTACTTGAGCTATCCTAAAGATACTGGATATGTTGTGTTTGATGCACATTATGATCTGAGAGATGAATATGCAGGTACTAAATTAAGTCATGCTGCATATTTGAGAAGAATTGTTGAAGAACGTGGTTCTGAAAATATTATTCATGTTGGGGCTCGTGCATTTGTAAAAGAAGAATTGGAGTATCTTACTGAAAATAACATTCAAACTATCTCTGACTCTGAAATTAAAAATGGAGATGGTCCAAAATTATTAGAAAAATTAACTGAAAAGTTTGAAAATCTCTATGTTAGTATTGATCTTGATGTATTAGATCCTGCTTATGCTCCTGGTGTTGGAAATCCTGAAGCGATTGGAATTACTTCTCGTGAATTACATGATATGGTGGTTGCATTAAAAAATAAAAAAATTAAAGCTACAGATATTGTTGAATTAAATCCTATGTTTGATAATGGTGCTACTGCATCTTTAGCTGCTAGAATGATTTCAATAATAATTGCAATGAATCAAAAGTGAGGAAATGTATTGTTAAATAATTTACGTGATTCTTTAAAACCGGTATTACAAAAAATTGGAAAATCTTTTGCATCTACGGGATTATCTCCAAATGTATTTACTGGCATTGGTCTGGCATTAGCATTTGTTGCATCAATAATTTATGGAATTGGATTTGAATATTCGTTATTTCTAGGTGGCATTGCATTGCTAGCCTCTGGTTTCTTTGACATTGTTGATGGGCAGGTTGCTCGTTATGCAAATAAAATGTCAAAATCTGGAGGATTTTTGGATTCGATATTTGATAAAATTGCGGAAGTTGCAATCTTTTTCGGAATCTTAATTGGAAATTATACTGAACCATACTTAGTATTTGCTGCAATCACTCTTTCCTTATTGGTTAGTTATGCACGTGCAAAGGCTGATGCTGCAGGAATAAAGATGCAAGGAATTGGAATTGGTGAACGTGCAGAAAGATTACTTGTTATCGCTATAATAGGAATGATTGGTTTTATGGAAATTGCAGTAATAATTGTGATAATTATTGCTGGAATAACTCTAGCTCAAAGAATTTCTGTTTTAATGAAAAATAGATAATTTATCCACGAAGTTTTGTATGTTTACGTCTCTGATCTGCTGAACGAATTTTTAGAACTTTGAAATGTATTGCACATGAAATACAATACCATTTAGTAACTTTTGGTGCAGCAATGTATGCTCCTTGTGCACGTAATTCTTTTGCCAATTGATGTTCTACTAAACTTAGACGTGAAGTAACTTTTTTTGCTTTATCTTTTGGAACAGTTCCTGCACAATTGACACATTGAATTGTACCTGAAGACCCTTTTCCTCCTTTTCGTCTACCTCTACTTGCACGCTTTGATGGCATGTTAGAAATTCAAATCTTCGATATATAAAGTGAGATATTATATCTCAAAAAAACAATTTAAAGATCAAGAATAATTACGAATTATGACTGGACTGTGTGAAAATTGCCTTGCTTCTAATATTGAAGTTAAATTTGTTAAAGGAAAAACACTTTGTTCTAATTGCGCAAATAAGGATTCAAATAAGTAGTACAAACCACAATTTTTGCTCATTATGAAAGTTGGAATATTTTCTCATTGTACGATGGATACGATTATTTATGAAAATGAACAATATGATGCTCCTGGTGGCCCTGCTAGCTATTGCTCATTAACTACACGAAAACAAAAACATGATGTCAATCTATACACAAAATTTGGTCCAAATTATCCTTTAGAGGAGTTTTTCAAAGAAAACAAAATCAATATTCCAGATGCATTATCTTCCCAATCTACTACTAGATTTAAAATTGAACTAAATGGTTCTGATAGAAAACTTTTCGTGGAAAATATGTGTGACAAAATTAATTTTATAGAAAATAATGATGATGGGGTGATAATTAGTCCTGTATTTGATGAAATTTCTTTAGAAACTTATTCCCAAATTAAAAACTCTGATAATTTCTCATTTTTAGATCCTCAAGGTTTTCTAAGAGAAAAAAATACTGATAATGAAATTTCTCTAAAAAGAACTTCACTTGATCTTAACAATATCAATGCTATTAAGATGAATCCTGATGAATTGTATGCATTGACTGGTCTTACAGGTAATGATGGAATTAAACAATTACAAAAACTGGGAATTGAATATGTAATTTATACAAATAAACAAGAAATATCTTTACTTGTAAAAGATAAATTATATACAATTTACTTACCAAAAATTAATTTGACTGATACTACTGGAATTGGAGATATTTTTTGTTCTACATTTGTTTGCACTATGTTAAAAGAAAAAGACTTTCTATGGGCATTGTCTTTTGCAGGAGGAGCTGCTCAATCAGCCTTAGAATCGAAGGCATTTGGTCTTGAGAAAGTTCCAGAAAAAAATGCATTAGAAAGTAATGGTTCTTATTTTTATAATATACTGGAGTTTAAGCAGATCTAACATATATTGTGCATAACAAAATAATTTATCTATGCATGTTGGAATATTTGGAACTGGATTAACTGATTCTTCTGAAAAATTTCTAAAAAAAATTTTAGATGAAAATAATATCTCATCATCAAAAATTGGAACAAAATCTAAGAATAGAAAACCTGATTGCATATTTGTTCTTGGAGGCGATAAGGGGGTTAGAAATTACTTCCATCGAACATTTGATTCATCAATTCCTGTTCTGGGAATAAATGAATCTGAATCTGATGGATTCCTTTCACAACTTGATTTGAAACAACTTCCATCATTAATTTCACGTATCAAGAAAATGGATTTTGAGACTGAACAAGTAACTCGATTAGGTGTAAAAATTGATGGAAAAAATGTATATCCTGTTCTAAATGATGTTGCTGTTTTTTCATCTCGAAGTGCCATGTTGATGGAGCATACTTTGAGAGTTAACGGCGATGAAGTATGGCATGATAGCAGTGATGGTGTGATAATTTCAACTCCAATTGGTTCTTCTGCATATTCCATGTCTGCAGGCGGTCCTGTAATTTTTCAAGATTCTGATGTATTTGGAATAATTTCTGTAAATTCTCTTGATATTACTAGACGACCATTGATTGTATCTAATGCTAGTGTAATTGAAGTTGATGAAATTTCATCAAGATTACATTGTGAAGTTGTTCTGGATGGGTTGGATCGTTACAAAGTAAAAAACTCTGTTGAGGCTACAAACTATGAACCATCTGCAAATATTATTCGCCTAAAAAAAGACACGACTGCTATCTCTGCCATTGCTAAAAAAGTTAAACTTGCTGAAGAATTATTTAACATGCCACCAAGTTCAAAATTACTTCTTAAAATTTTAGAGTATGAGGGTTCAATGAGTCAAAAAGAATTAGTGAAAAAAACATTACTACCTGATAGAACTGTACGATTAGCTATGAGCCATCTGTTGGAGAAAGGATATGTGAAAAAGAAAGTTTCCATCAGAGATTCACGTCAGAAAATATATGAAATATCAAAATTGATTAATTCTGATTTGCAGCAGTAGTGAATGCTTTGAATACATGTTCGGGATATCCGGGTCTACTATTAAATTCTGGGTGGAATTGAACCCCGACAAAAAATTTATGAGATGGTATCTCTAAAATCTCCATTCTTCTTCCTCCATCACTTTCACCTGAAAAAATCATACCCTTTTTTGCAAATTCATCTAAATATTTTGTATTAAATTCATATCTGTGTCTGTGTCTTTTTGAAATTTTATCTTGCCCATAAATTTTGTTTGCCATTGTATCTGGTTTTACATTAATATCATTTGCACCTAATCTCAATGATCCCCCCATGTCTGTAATTCCATCTTGTTCTGGAAGTAAATCGATTATCGGATTGTCGGTATTTTGTTCAATTTCTGTTGAATTTGCATCTGTATGATTACAAACACTTCTTGCAAATGATACTGCTGCCAGCTGAAATCCAAAACATATTCCAAGATACGGGATATTTTGTTCTCTTGCAAAATTTGCAGTTTTTATTATTCCTTCTGAGCCTCTAGTCCCAAATCCTCCTGGAACTAAAATTCCATCATATTTGGATAATGTATCCACATTACCGTTAATATTTTCTGAATCAATCCAATCTATTGCAATTTTTTTTCCAAGTGATGCAGCTGCATGTTTTAACGCATGATTTACACTAACATAACTATCCGCAAGTGTTACATATTTCCCTACCATTGCAATATTGATTGGTTCCCCTTCATTTTGTAATGAATTAACTATCTTATTCCATGTATCCCAGTTCTGAGATGCATTGACATATCCCATCTTGTTAAATTTTTTAAAAATAACATCTACCAAACCTTGCCCGTATAGGATTTCAGGTACTTGAAAAATTGAATCAACATCATGACATGAAAATACGTCATTGTTTGTAACATTTGTAAACATTGAAATCTTATTTCTTGTTTTATCTTGTAATGGCATGGAACATCTCACACAAAGTAAATCTGGTTGAATTCCAATTCTTCTTAGCTCTTGTACACTATGTTGAGTAGGTTTAGTCTTTTGTTCTCCTACTACATCTAATGATGGTGCTAATGTAACATGAACAAAAATAACATTTTCTGATCCTTCCTCAACTCTGATTTGTCTTAATGCCTCTAAAAATGGTAGACTTTCTATATCTCCTACTGTTCCTCCACATTCCACTACCAGTATTTCTAATTCTTCGTCTGTAGCAATTTTTTTAATTCTATTCTTTATTGCGTCTGTAACATGTGGGATAATCTGAACACATGCTCCCAAATATTCTCCTTTTCGTTCCGATTCTATAACACTTGAATAAATTTGTGCAGTTGTAATGTTATGTGATTTTGGTATATCTTGATTCAAAAATCTCTCATAATTCCCTATGTCCATATCACATTCTCCTCCATCATCTGTCACAAAGACCTCTCCATGTGCAATTGGGTTCATTGTACCTGCATCGTAATTTAGGTATGGATCAATTTTGATGCATGACACTTTTTGATCTGATAATTGTAATAATTTACAAATTGATGATGAAACTACGCCTTTACCTAAACCAGACATAACTCCACCTGTAACAAAAATAAACTTTGTCTGCATTTTTTTCTTAAACACTTCTAGTTTTTATTCGTTTATTTCATTATCTAGTTCTGTTTTTTAGTTTTTTTGTAAATGTTGCAATTCGAGTTTGGACCTTATTTGTAGGCGTATTTTCAATAATCTTTATGTTCGCACTCCCTACTATCACTGCATCTGCCCCTGATGAAACGTATTTTTGAACATCTCTTTCTGTAGAAACTCCAAATCCTATGCCTACGGGAATTTTTCCTTTTGCAGCAATTTTTGTATTTTTGAGTGCATCTAGTGTATATTTGTGAATTTTTGTTTGAACTCCTGTTGTTCCAAAAACTGCGACCATGTAAAGAAATCCTGATGTGGATTTGATAATTTGTTTTAATCGAACTTTTTCTGTATTTGGCGATACAAGAAATATTGTATCCATTCCTATTTTTTTAGCAGCTTTGACATATTCTTTTGATTCTTCTATTGCCATATCTGGTAAAATCAATCCATCAATACCTGCTTGTTTTGCTCGTGAAATAAATTTCAGATATGTTTGGTTATACAAGATGTTTGTGTATGTCATCAATACTAATGGGATGTTTGATTCCTTACGTATTTTTTTTACAATTGAAAAGAAATTCTCAATTTTTGTTCCACTGTTTAATGATTCTGTACTTGCCATCTGAATTGTTGGCCCATCCGCAATTGGATCTGAAAATGGAAAACCTAATTCAATGATATCTGAACCTCCTTGAATCAATCCTCTTACTGCTGCAAGTGTTGCTTTTTCTGATGGATATCCTGCCATAATGTATGAGATTAACGCAGTCTCTTTTTTTAATTTTAATTGATTAAATTTTTCTTTTATTCTTGACATTTTTGGCCAAATACTCCTTTACAATATCGATGTCTTTGTCGCCTCTACCTGATAAGGTAACCACAATTGATTCTGTTTTCTTCATTTTCTTTGAAATTTTAATTGCATGTGCTATTGCATGGGCTGATTCTAATGCAGGGATAATTCCCTCAGTTCTTGTAAGAATTAAAAATGCATCAATTACTTCATCATCAGTTACTGCTTTGTATTCTACTCGATTTTCATCTTTAAGATATGCATGTTCTGGTCCAACTCCTGGATAATCTAGTCCTGCAGAAATACTATGTGTTTCACTAATCTGTCCATCTTTGTCTTGCATTAGATATGTCATCATTCCATGTAAGACCCCTTTCTTACCTGCCGAAAGTGGGGCTGAATGTAATTTTGTTTTTACTCCTTTTCCGCCTGCTTCTATTCCTATAATTCTGGCATTAGTATCTATTAACGGATAAAATGTTCCTATTGCATTAGACCCTCCACCTACACATGCAATCACTGCATTTGGAATTTTCTTCATTTGTTTTTTAATTTCTACTCCAATTACTGCTTGAAAATCTCTTACCATCAAAGGGTATGGGTGCGGTCCTACTGCAGAGCCCAACAAATAATATGTTGTTTCAACATTTGTAATCCAATCTCTCATTGCTTCATTTATTGCATCTTTGAGTGTCTTTGAACCTGATTTTACTGCATGTACTTTAGCGCCTAATAATTCCATTCTGTAAACATTTTGTTTTTGACGTAATGTGTCCACATATCCCATGTAAATTTCAGCTTTTAATCCTAAACTGGCACATGCCATCGCAGTTGCCACTCCATGTTGACCCGCGCCGGTTTCAGCAATGATTCTTTTTTTACCCATCCGTTTAGCAAGTAATGCTTGTCCTAGTGTGTTATTGATTTTATGAGCCCCTCCATGCAGTAAATCTTCTCTTTTCAAATAGATTTTTGCTCCACCTATTGTTTTTGTAAGATTTCTTGCAAAATAGATTGGAGTTGGTCTTCCTGCATAGTCAATTAATAATCTCCCAAGTTCTTTTTTAAAATTTTTATCATTCCTAATTTTTAGATAATTTTTTTCTAATTCTTCTATTGCAGGTGCAAGCGTTTCTGGAATGTATTTTCCACCAAATTCCCCAAACCTTCCATCTTTTGGTATTCCTATTTTCATATTGAATTCACTAGCCCTCTAACCGTTTGTTCAATGTTATTATTTTTCATTATTGCTGTTCCTATTAGATACCCTTTTGCACCGCATTTATGAAGAAATCGAATATCATCTTTTAACTCAATTCCGCTCTCTGAGATGATGATTTTAGATGAATTTGATTTTTCTAGTATGTCTTTAGTTGTGTTCAGATCAATTTTCAATGTATCTAAATTACGATTATTTATTCCAACAATGTCTGCATTAGTTTTACAAGCATTTTCAAATTCATCTAAAGTATGTGCCTCAACAATCACTTTTACCCCATTTTTGTGCCCATATTCAATTAGTTCATCCATTTCTGATACCATTTTCTTATCAAAAAGAGATTGTATAAGTAAAAAATAATCTGCACCTATTTTTTTGGCAGCATCGATTTGTATTTTATCGATTGTTATGTCTTTCATCACCATTGGAATTTCAACTACTTTTCTAACTTTCATAAAAAGTTCAGGTGATCCATCAAACAAAAATGGTTGAGTTAATACTGATAATGCAGATGCTCCTCCATTAACCATTTGCATTGCAATGTCTACGGGGTCTGATACTTTTCTAATATTGCCTAATGCGGGTGATGAAAACTTTATTTCTGTAATCACCGGCGCATGCTGTGAATTAATTATTGTTTCGCCTAAATCAATTCCTGAATTTGATAATGATTCTGAAATATTATAAACTCCATTATCGATTGCTTTTCTTGAATTGTTTACAAGTTTCTCTAAAATATTTTCCATATCATTCAAACTCCTCTAGTTTATCGGATGCGTTATTTTCTTTTGTAAAATGTTTTAATTTTTCAAATGCTTTTCCGTTATCTATTGTTTGACGAGCTAATTCTACACCTTCTTCAAACTTGTTGCATATTCCTCCTACAAGAAGTCCTCCTGCAGAATTTAAGATTGTAATTTCTTTCATTGTTTTATTTGATGTATTATTCAATACTTTTACAAATGAATCTATGGCTTCTTTTTTTGTTGTAATTTGGATGTCTGATATATTTCCTTTTTCCATACCGTATTTACTTGGATCAATAATGAACTCTGTAATCTCTTCATTTTTTAATAAACATGCTTTATTTTTTGATGTTGTTGACAGTTCATCCATGCCATCATCAGATCTTACTGTTAACACTGTATCTGAAAAATTCTTTTGCATAATCTTTGCAATTCTTTCAATATAATTATCTGCAAAAACTCCTATCATCTGATGTCTTACTTTTGCTGGATTGCATAATGGACCTAAAAGATTAAACGCTGTTCTTTTACCAATTATTTTTCTCGCTGTCGCAACATTTTTCATTGCAGGATGAAATTTTGGTGCAAACATAAATCCTATTCCTATTTTCTCAATCATTTCTTCCACAACCCATGGTTCTGAATTCAAATCAAATCCAAAATATTCAAAAATATCTGCACTGCCTGATATGCCTGAAACTGAACGATTTCCATGTTTTGCAACACTTCCTCCTGCTCCTGCAATAACAAATGCTGCAGATGTGGAAATATTGAATGTCTGTAAATTATCTCCACCTGTACCACATACATCAATTAAGTTTCCATGACAACGTGGATTGATATTGACTGAATATTCATTCATTTTTGTAAACATTGCACGTAGTTCTTCATTCGTTTCCCCTTTGTTTGATAAATCTTTGAAAAATTCTGCAATCTCATCATCACTATTTTTTCCATTTAGTATTTCACTCATCACTGATGACATTTCATCAAATGTTAAATTCCCGTTAATTTTTTTCATGATTCTCTACCTTTTTTATAAAATTTGAAAATATCTTTGATCCTTCATCTGTTAATATTGATTCGGGATGAAATTGAACTCCTTCAATCAGATATTCTTTATGACTTACACCCATCACCTCTCCATCATCTTCCGCAACTGCAGTAATTTTTAAGGAATTTGGTATGATTGTTTTTTCTCCTACCAGTGAATGATATCTAGTTGCCCTAAATGGATTTTTTACTCCTTTGAATAATGATTCATGAGTATGTCTAATTTGACTTGTTTTTCCATGACGAATATTTTCTGCATTGACAACTTTTCCACCAAAACATGAAATAATTCCTTGATGTCCAAGACAAACTCCTAAAATTGGTTTCTTTGGACCAAGTTTAGTAATTACTTTTTTACAAATTCCAAAATATCTTTCATCATCGGGAGTTCCTGGTCCTGGAGAAATAATTATGGCGTCATAATCTGAATCTTCAATATTTTTTATTGTCACTTTATCATTTCTAATAACATCTGATGTTATACCTAATTCACCTAATCTCTGAGCAATATTGTATACAAAAGAATCATAATTATCAATAATTAGAAATTTCATTCTGAAGCCTCCTTCAACGCTGTAATCATTGCATTTGCTTTATGTTCTGTTTCTTTGAATTCATTTTCTGCAATTGAATCAAATACAATTCCTGCTCCTGCTTGTACGAATCCTTTATCCTTATCTACAAAAATACTCCTAATTGCTATTGCAAAATCACAGCATCCGTTAAATGAAAAATAACCTACGGCTCCTGCGTATGTTTCCCTTTTTGTTGGTTCTAATTCTTGAATTATTTCCATCGCTCTTACTTTTGGTGCTCCGGATACTGTTCCTGCTGGGAAAACGGCTTGAAAAGCATCATACATGTCATGTTTCTCATTTAATTTACCCACTACATGTGTCACTATGTGTTGAACATGACTAAATCTCTTGATTTTCATTAATTCTTTTACTTTCACGGTTCCATAATCACAAACTCTTCCAATATCATTTCTACCTAAATCTACAAGCATTGTATGTTCTGCAAGTTCTTTTTCATCATTTAATAATTCAATTTTCAATTTTTCATTTTTCTCTTCATCGTTGGTAATTTTTCTTGTACCTGCTATTGGAAATGTCTCCACATCTCTTCCAGTTACTCTTAGTAACATTTCTGGACTTGATCCAATAATTATATCATCATTCATCTTAAGATGAAACATGTATGGTGATGGATTTAATTCTCGTAGTTTTCCATACACTCTAAGATAATCTCCTTTCCCTTCAAATGAAAATCTTCTAGAAAGGACAACCTGGAATACATCTCCACTGTGAACATATGCTTTTGCTTTTTTTACAATGTTCTCAAATTCATCTTCATTTAGATTTGGATTGATATCTGACATCTCAAAAATGCCCATATTTCCATCTGTTTTCTTTATACTATCTTTTCTATTTTCATCATAATAAAAATAGAAAAATTGTTTCTTTTTATTGTCATATAGGATGCCATCATTGTAAATTCCAAATTCCATTATTGGTTTTTCTAAATCTCTATTTCCAGGTATATTTTCAAATAATCTGATAGCATCATAATCGATATTTCCTACAGCTCCTCCCAGATATCGGTAAGACATATCATCTGTTTTCTTCACCAATTTCTTGATTTCATCTAGAGGTGTATCTGTTTGAATTGTTTCAATTTTTCCATCTCTGTCTTGAATTGTTATTTTGTTAAAGTAACCTTTCACAATCAATTCTGGGTCGAATCCCATGATGGAGGTCTCTGAAAGTTCATCTGGTCCTTCTAATGATTCGAACAAAAAAGAATGCGTATAGTTTCTAGATATTTTATTGTAAACGTCAAATGGTTGAGTTTCAGTGTACACTAGAGGAATCTTAGCAATGCTGCGTTTTCCAAAGGTGTTCACCCATAGGCATGCTATTAGAATACGGTATTTAAACTCTAAATAGATATTACAGTAAAGTACGGTACCTTTATATCGCATTGTGTTCTAAACAGCATATGAGCCAGTTGATATATTCTGGAAAATCTGCTTTAATTCAAGATTTTATTTTAAAAACAGACCCGGTATTTTTGAGAACTGATGCACATGAGATGAATTGCTATGTTTGCAAAAAAGGAATTCAGGATGGAACTTCTCTTACTGCAAAAACTTTAGATTCAAAAAATATAATGTTGTGTGAAAAACATTTTGAATAATTAATACTGCGCAGGTTTTGTAATGGCGCCATTTGCTGCAGATCCTACAAGTGATGCAAACTTTGCAAGTGCACCTGTAGTATAGTTTGGTGCAGGTCTTCTCCATTGTTCTTTTCTAATATCTAATTCTTCTTTAGATACATGTAGGTTGAGTGAATTATCTTCTAATTTAATCGATATTTTATCTCCATTTTTCACAAGTGCAATTGGTCCTCCAACAAATGCTTCTGGTGCAACATGTCCTACCATGAATCCACGTGTTCCTCCTGAAAATCTACCATCTGTGACCATTGCAACTTTCTTTCCTAGTCCTTGACCTACAAGCGCTGCAGTTGTCGATAACATTTCTCTCATCCCTGGACCTCCTTTTGGACCTTCATATCTGATAACTACTACATCTCCTTCATCTATCTCGCCTTTTGAAACTGCTTCAAATGCATATTCTTCTCTATCGTAAACCTTTGCAGTTCCTGTAAATTCTTTCATTTCAACTCCTGCAGTTTTAATTACTCCTCCTTCTGGTGCTAATGTACCTTTTAGAATTACTGCAGTACCTACTTCATGTATTGGCTGTTCTACTGATTTAACAATTTGTTGTTCTGGAACTTCTATAATTGCTAATTCTTCTAAATTTTGTTTAATTGTTTTACCTGTGACAGTCATTGAATCTCCATGTATCAAATTCTTATCTAATAATTTTTTCATGATTAACGGAATTCCTCCGATTTTATCCAAGCTATTCATTACATAATTTCCTCCAGGTTTCATGTCTGCAAGATGTGGTGTCTTTTTCCTAATTCTTTCAAAATCATCATATGTGAGATTAATTCCTGCCTCGTTTGCCATTGCTAACAAATGTAAAATTCCATTTGTTGATCCTCCAACTGCATTTAACATTGTAATTGAATTTTCAAATGCCTCAAACGTTACAATATCCAGTGGTTTTATGCCTAATTGAAGTAAATTTGCACATGCTTTTCCAGTTTCAAATACTATTTTATTTCGTCTGTCATCCTCTGCTGGAGGACTTGCGCTTCCAGGTAATGATAATCCAATAACTTCTGATATTGATGCCATTGTGTTTGCAGTAAACATTCCTCCACATGAACCAGCATTAGGACATGCTACATTTTCAATATTTTCTAACTCTTCTGCAGAAATTTTTCCTGCATCGTATGATCCAACAGCTTCGTAAACATCTACTACTGTTAATTCTCTTCCATCTAACATTCCTGGCATTATTGTTCCACCATAAACAAATACTGAAGGTATGTTGAGTCTTATCATTCCCATCATTGTTCCTGGAAGACTCTTGTCACATCCTGCAATTCCAACTAGTGCATCATATTGATGTGCTCTTACCATTAATTCAATTGAATCTGCAATTACTTCTCTACTGATTAATGATGATTTCATTCCTTCATGACCCATTGCAATTCCATCACTGACTGCAATTGTACTAAACTCTCTCGGTGTTGCACCTCCATCTGTTACTCCTTGTTTTGCTTGTTGAGCAAGATTTGGAAGATGTATGTTACAAGGAGTTGCCTCGTTACCAGTATGGCATACTCCAACAAATGATTTGCTTAAATCTTCGTTGGTAAGTCCCATTGCTTTGTACATTGCACGATGTGGTGCTCGAGCTGTACCTTCAACAACATTCCTACTTGAAATTTTCATTTTACTCACAATCTATTGATTGCTTGTGCATTTAACTCTGCTAGCTGTTTGTCAATAGCTAATTGGTCTTCATTTCCATATGTGATTAAAATTCTATCATCTTCTTGTATGACGTATTTTCGTATGTCTTCAACCAGTTGTTGATTAATGTAAAACTTTAATGAATAATCTTCATTTGTACAAAACTGTCTTCCATCAGGGAAAACAAAGCAATTTTCATCAAGACCAATACTCATTGAATTGAATAAAAATTCAAGCTCAACTCCTGTCGAATGTCTATGTATGGTATCGCCATCTTGATTTTCAAAGTGAATCCATGGTGTTTTCACTTGATAGTTCGGTGTTGAAAAGTCAAATTTATCGCCAAATATGCTGACTAATAGAGATGTATGGATATGCTCGTCTCCCAATTTTCCTGCATTCTCTGGGGCACCTGGAACATTATTTGTAGATGTAACAAATTCGTAACAAGCAAATGCAACAATAACTCCAATCATAGATAAAATTCCTAAAGCTTTAAGATTTCTTGATCTGTATTGGGAAGTTCTCTTACTTGCAAATCCTTCACGCTCTTCCTCTCTCTTTTCACGTCTATTTTTGCCCATTGTTCATTTGAAATTCATCAATTAAATAAATCAATCAATCCGTATCATTTTTAGTATCATTGAGTCTATGCATCTGTAATGACCATATTTACTGAAATTATTGAAGGTGAGAGGCCAGGTTTTATTATTTTTGAAGATGAAAACCACGTTGCAATTTTAGATAAATATCCTATAGACACAGGTCATTCTTTGGTTATTCCAAAAAAACCATATGAGAAAATTATAGATATGCCAAAAAATGAAGTGGCGGAATTATTTTCTCTGGTTCCTGAAATTGCAAATGCTGTTCTTAAAGCTACGGGGGCTGTTGCATTTAGTATTGCACAAAATAATGGCAAAGAGGCAAAACAAATTATTCCTCATGTACACATACACATTATTCCTCGATATGCAGACAAGGCCACCATGTGGACCAAGAGAGAAATTCCTGCTGATGATGAATTATCCACTCTACAACAAAAAATTAAAGATTCTTTCTAACTGCGATTTGGGTTATAACGAAGTATAGCTGCTATATTTCCTAAACTACCTAACATCACACCGTGTTCTGTTTTTCCTGAAACAACCTCCACCTTAGTTCCCGTTTGAGCTGCAGTTAATGCAATATAGTCTACAAGATCTTGATCAATTATTTCAAAATCCGTCGATTTACATTCCGAACATGCTATATTCTTCATTTCTGTTTTTCTCGCAATTCTTTTTCCAAATTCAATCAGCTCATCTTCTACATTTGAACATCTTTTACATGTTTTTTGAATTCGACTCATATTGATATCATCTGATATAACCACCATTCCTGCAATGTTATTTTTTAACATCTCAATTACTTCTTTTAGACCATAACTCCCTAATCCTGAATTTGTATTAATTTCTTGAAATAATTTTTCAATTATTTTTTTTTCTTCTACCATTCTAAAGTTTGATAAAATATCTGAACATTTTGAAAATGCTTCTCTGATTCCCTCTGCACCAGAATACGATGCATCAATTGTGGCAATAATATTATTTTGTAATCTATATTCTAAATACTCTTTATTCACAAATTCCTCTTTTGTTGGACCTGGACCTGATACTATCAGCCCTTTTACTTGATATATGTCGATAAAATACTCTCTAGTTATTTCTGCAACTCTGTTGAAGTAATACTGTAATTCCATTTCTCTTAATTTCTGAAATCGTTTTGCTGATTGTCCTCCTTGTCTATGTTTTCCTGCAACTCCTGAACCTGTTTGTTTTAAAACTTCTAATTTATCTCCATGTAATAATCCCCATCCTGCATCTTTTGCATCAATTGCCAATAGTCCAATGATGTTGTCATCTTGTAACATGTCTTTCAAAATATCTGTATGAAAATGATCATCACATCGGTATAATGATGTGGTCAAATCTTTAGGTGGGTCGATTTCGTATATTTTTACAACTTCACTTCCTGGTGGGCCTCCTCCTTCTCTTGGAAGTGCACCACAAAATACTACCAATCCTTTCTCCGGTGTTTTTTTGTATAGTTTCAATCGTTGTTGTACTTTTGATAATGAATCTACTACGTGAGTTCTAGTCAAATCTGATTTTATATTATCTGCAGTGCCTTGTTCTTCTCTTAACTGTGTCATTACTTCATGAAGTTGTTGACCTTTTGGAATATACACCGTGATAAGTTCGGTTCCCCGACCTGAATGTTGAGTTAATTCTTCCAATGTTTTTCTAATCTTGTACATTTTTACCGAATCTACATTTTGAACCTCAAATTTTCCCATTTTCTAATAGTCCTTGGCTCAGAATATTAACATTAGTGATTGTTCTTATCTTAACGGAATTTTAGTTGATTATTCAATTTTTGAAAATATCACTGATTTTGTTTTAAAATCAATCTTCTCAACTTTGTAACCTGCTTTGAATACTGCTGAATCGCTTGGCACTGGAAGTTTTTCTCCAATTATTTCGTTAATTTCTATGAATGTTAGAGTAATATTCTCAGTTTTATCCATTAAGAATTTTTCCAAAGCCACATATTTCGTTTCACCATCCATAGATGTTTTTAGAATACGACGTTAATATTCCATGTCCTAACTTATTCTCCATAACTGATCATTAAACTAATATCTCTATTTTTTTAACTTTTTTTAGGAGATATACTATCTAACAATAATGGCTGACTCAGAAGATGACAGATATGAAACAATATCCATTGAATCAAAAGTTAGAGAAGGAGTATTTCATAAAGTCGTGAAAGATTTAGAAACTGGAAAAGCTGTTTCTTGTTCTTGTAAATGCTGGAGTAAGGGAAACAAGCCTTGTTATGGTATGAAAACTATTGGTTACGATGGCTAAATTCTATTAATTTTTGGTACACTTTATTGAGTTGAAATATCGATTTTATGAGTTTCCAAGTTTTTGAAATGCCTGTTCAAATTTTTCAAATGGCTGTGCTCCAATTATTCTGTATATCTCATTATCATTGAATATCAAAAATGATGGTGTTGCATTGATGCCAATTTCTCTTCCAAATCGTTCATTATCCAGCACTTTTTGTCTAAACTCTGAATTTCCTAAACATTGACTAAAATCATCCAGATTCATTTCTAAATCTCTGGCAAATCCTAGTAAAACATTTTCAGTTATCCATCCTGTATTTTCCCCACCCCAATTATTATACAATGTATTGTGATATTCCCAAAACTTGTTTTGTTTTTCTGCACAATAGGCTGCTTCAGATGCCAAAATCGATTGTTCGCCATTCAATGGAAAGTCTTTGTAGACAAAATTCACATTATTTGTTTTGATATATTCATCGGTAATTTTCTTCATTGTTTCATCATGAAATTTATAACAAAAAGTACACTGGTAGTCTCCAAATTCAACTATTGTAATCTTGGCATTTGGACTGCCCATTATGATTGATCCTTCGATTAAATTCTCTTTGGTTAAAACTGATGAATTACCGGAGTCTTGCTCTAAGTTACTAACAAGTCCAATTCCTATGAGCATTCCAATAATAATTGGTATTGCTAAAAAATAGATCTTCATACAATGAGCCGGTTTTTAATTACTTTTAAATAGATAAGTTTCTTCAAAAAACCAATGTCACAAGAACAAACTACGATTACTAGTTCAGGTGTTTCTAAAATTGCAATTGCTGTATTGGCGCTTGTATTTGGATTTGGATTATTCATAGTAGGTTTTGATCAAGGACATATTTTCAGTGTAGTTATGGGTGAACAAGCATTTGATGAAATGTTCATACATGAATTAACACATGATATGAGACATGCCGCTGGTTTCCCTTGCCATTAATTCATTCTACAGTCTCATTCTAAATTCTAAGAATATATAATGTGTCTTAAATATACTTTATTTATGAAACTTTCATGGCAAAACGAATAACTTTACCTCAATTAAAAAAATATGATGTAACTCAGAAAGTTATTGAAATGCTAGCCGATGCAGAATCACGTGCAATTATTTTCTCAATTATCCGAAAAGGAAAAACTGCTGCAGAATTATCTGAAAAACATAAAATTCCTTTAAGTTCAGTTTATAAAAAAATCTCTGATTTGGAGGAGCTCACATTAATTCATGTAGACAGCTGGCAAATTTCTGAAAAAGGTCGCAGATTCAAGGTTTACCGAAGTAGAATAAAGGATGCCGAGATAAGTATAAAAAAACCTGAGGCATCATTAACCTTGACTCCAAATGACGCCAAATAATATGAAGAAAAGTATTGTTCGTGAAGCTCTTCCTAAGCCAAATATTTTACAATTAAGTGAATATGACATAACACAGAAAATCATGGATTCGTTAACTAATGCATGTCATCGTTCGGTATTGTTTTCTATAACTAAGGATTCAAAAGATGCCCCAAAAATCGCCGAAGAATTGAACATATCACTATCTGCAGTTTACAAAACTTTGGTAAAACTTGAAGAATTAACATTAGTAGAAATTGAAAAATTTAATTTTGTAGAAGGTAAAAAAGTTAAACTTTACAAGAGTAGAATTGGACGAGCTGAAATCACATTTGATGATAACGATGCAACTTTACATCTTTATCCAAACAACTCTAATAAGAAATAATGTTCATCCATGTCTGAAATTAACATATTAAAATTAAATTTTAATGATGAAGATTTTTTACATATTCGACATATACGTAAATCTGTTTTTAATACGGAATTAGGAATTTCAGAATCTGAATTATTCGATAAACATGATGAAACATGTGATCATTTTTTAATATTTAATGGAAAAAAAATTGCTGGTTCTGTAAGAATTCGTTCTATAGAAAATACAATAAAGCTCGAGAGGATGGCTATCCTTAAAGAGTTTAGAGCAAAAAATTATGGAAAAAACTGTATTTTACAAATAACGGAATATTATTCTACAAAAAACTTTTCTCAACTGATATTGGATTCCATCTACTCTGTAAGGGGATTCTACAAAAAGTGTGGTTTTATTGAAGAAGGAGAGATATTCCAAAGAGTTGGAATTGATCACATTCGAATGTCGTTAACGTTCTAGTCTATTTAGAAAACACCCGATTGATTATTATCTCATAAAAAAATGCAGAAAATATGAATGCAGAACTCTCTACAAGTAAACTTCATGATATTGCACACATGGGAATGCGTGCAACTATTGGTGTTATCTTCATAGTTCACGGATTTGGAAAATTCGGAAATCCTGGATTCGGCGGATGGATAGCTAGTATGGGTATTCCTGCAGAAATGCAAATTCCTATAGCATTAGCTGAATTTGTACCTGGAATTTTACTCTTAATTGGAGTTCTAACAAGATTATCTGGTGCATTACTATCAATAGTAATGCTTGGAGCAATCTTTCTTGTTAAAGGTGCAACTAGTCTTACGGGTGACAAGGGTTATGAATTTGATTTGATTCTTCTTGCTGCAAGTCTAGTCATAATTGTTAGTGGTCCCGGTAGAATCTCTATTTCACATCTAATCAAAAAGATTCCCAGAGCATTACAATAGTTCTAGGTAACAATTTTTTCTATTTGATTTTTTTCTTCGGCAATCTTAATCTCTCTTGCGATTCTTTTTCCCATACTCATACTTTCATTGAACAATAATGAATAGTAGGGTGAACCATCCATGTAGATGTTAGTTCCTGCAACAATTCTTGCTGAAAATTCAAATGACGTAAATTTAGCGTTCTCATCATACACACCTTCAATACAAAATGGACCATTCATGCCAGGAGATACAACTCTTTTTGCCGCTTCAACAAAATTTTCACCCATTTTATACACCTCGTCCAATAAAGATTCTCTCAGAACTAGAGGACTATTTCCAATTACGTTGAAGGATGGAACTTTTTTTGATTTTAATTGTTGTTCTGATGGAATTCTTCCTAAACCTTCTATGTCTGATTCGTGTCTTTGATCCACTCCAAAGAATTCTAATTCTCCAGTTAACGGGGAGTAGAAGAATTGTAAATAGGCTAGAACGCCTGCTGCATATTCTTGAATGTAAAGCGTTTCATCTTTCGAGATCACTCCTTCAGAAATTAACTGATTTCTTTTTGTATTGTAATCTTCTTCATTAGCTGCCATAAAATATCCTTTACCTCCAGCAGCTCCTTGTCTTTTCACAATTACTAATTTTTCAATATCTTTTGGTTCTGTTACGGGTTTTGGCATTGGAAGGGTTGCTTCTCTCATGAGTTGTTCCTTCATGGTTCTATCCGATTCCCATCTCAAAATCCATTTATTGCCAAAAATTGGAACCGTGATAGATTCAATCTCTTCAGAGCTCATTTGAGCAATTAATGTTCCATGAGGAATTAATATTGCATCTTGTTGTTTGAGTTTATCTTGTATTTTTGCATCTAATATCTCGGAAAATTTATCAACAATAATTAATTCATCAATAAACTTGAATCGTCTATATAATTTCTCACGTTTTTTTTCACAAACAAGTATTGTTTTGAATCCTTCATCTTTTGCACCTTTCAAAACTTGTAATGAACAGTGAGACCCTAAAGTGGCAATGCTTGTCAAGAGTATTTTTTCTTATCCGATTGGCTTTTTGAATCTATTCCCTAGATAATCTGGTCGATACATATTGAAAGATCTCATCGATTAACTCTATTTTTGCTTCAGATTCAAGATCTTCAGGAATGGTTTTTGCTAGAAAATCATACATTGATGCCTGATCTTCCAATTCTCCACGTTCTTTTCTAAGAGAATATGTGGCAATAGCCCCTGATATGTAGGCAATAGCTTGCTCTCGCGTATTCATATACTGTCAATTATACTCTAAAATAAAAATTGTAAACCAAATGTAAAATAAACCCGAAAAATTACTTTAAACTAAATGATTGGAACTGAACTAGGAGATCTTAGACGAACACATCATTCAACTGAATTAAATTCTCTGGCTGAAGGTACAGAGGTAGTTGTAATGGGTTGGGTCGTAACAGTTCGAGGTCATGGAAATATTGTATTTGCCACAATTCGTGACAAATTAGGAAATATTCAGATTATCACAAAAAGTGGAGAATGTGACGATGATATTCGTGAAAAACTATCACATCTAAAAGAACATTCATCAATTGCAGTAATTGGTAAAACTAGAAAAAATGAAAAATCTCCTACAGGAATCGAGGTAGTTCCAAGTGAGATGCGAGTTTTTTCAGAAGTTGAAAAAATCCCGCCATTTGAACCGTATGCAAAAACTGTGAAAAATATTGATACTCGATTAGAAGTAAGGGCTATTGATCTTAGACGAAATGTTCTACAAAAAATATTTCTTGCAAGAAGTATCACACTAAAAGCACTACGAGATTATTTTGGAAAAGAAGATTTTGTTGAAATTAATACTCCAAAAATGATTGCTACTGCTACCGAAGGCGGTGCAGCATTATTTCCAATCTTCTATTACAATAAAGAAGCATTCTTAGCTCAGAGCCCCCAACTTTACAAAGAACAATTGACAATGAGTTTTGAAAAAGTTTTTGAAATCGCTCCAATATTTAGAGCAGAACCCTCTAGAACAAATCGACATTTGTCTGAAGCAATTTCTATTGATTTTGAAGAAGCATATGTGGATTATAATGATGTGATGGACAGAATCGAAGACCTAATCAAAAACTGTATCACTACGGTTCAAAATTTTGTAAAAGAAAACCCAGATGTTGAATTTAACGTTCCCGATATTCCTGATAAAATTCCACGTTACAAATATGCAGAATTAATTGAAAAGATGCAGGCTGCAGGAGTCAAGGCACAATGGGGTGATGATTTGTATCCAAAAAACCTGCAAAAAATCGGTTTAACTGGATTTTACTTCATTATTGACTGGCCAATGGGCCCAAAACCTTTCTATGTCAAGGTGAAAAAAGACGATGAAAAAATATCTGAATCATTTGATTTGATGTGGGGAGATTTGGAATTATCTTCTGGAAGCACAAGAATTGAAAAGAAATCTGAATTAGAGGATAGAATGAAGAATAAAGGCATGAAAACTGAGGCATTTGATTACCATCTTAACATATTTGATTTCGGTGTTCCACCTCATGCTGGATGTGGAATCGGTCTTGAAAGATTAATGATGGCTCTTACTGGAACTGAAAATATTCGAGATACAACGTTCTACCCTAGAGATGTCGACAGACTAACGCCTTAATCGTCCTAGCAAAATAATATCTATGGGATATTTTACTTCAAAACATGGTTGATGAAGAAGAAATAATCCGAGTAGCAGAATTAATGAAAATTGATCTAGAAGAACATGGTGAACACGTAAGCCGTGTAAAGAAAATGCTCGAATATTTTGATATTTTAGACCAAATTGATCTATCTTCTGAAGAAATCACTGCTCAACAAAAATCCTTAAACGAATTACGAAAAGATGAATTTATTCCAAATGATAAAAAACTAATTGAATCATTAAAAAACTTCCGTGAACATTATGTTCGTGCTCCAAAGATGAATTAGATGAACCTTAACACTTCTATTCTAAAATACATCGAAGATGTGAAATCTGGAACTTTTACTGTTGAAGAGTTTACCGCTGAAACTTTACAACGAATTAAAGATGTAGATAGTGACGTACATGCATATCTATCATTAAATGATTCTGCACTAAACGATGCAAAACTAATTGATCAAAAAATATCATCTGGAGAGAAAATTGGTCAATGCTATGGATTCCCTATTTCAATCAAAGATAACATTTGCATCACAGGTACTAAAACTACATGTGCTTCAAAAATATTAGAAAATTTTATCGCTCCATACACTGCCACGGTTATAAATCGCTTACAGGATGAAGATGCAGTAATTACTGGTAAAACAAATTTGGATGAATTTGCTATGGGCTTGACTACTGAATTTAGTGCATTTGGTCCTACAAAAAATCCTTGGAATCTTGACTATGTACCTGGAGGATCTTCAGGCGGAAGTGCTGCATCTGTTGCTGCAAATGAATGTCTCGCATCCCTAGGTTCTGATACAGGAGGATCTGTTAGAAACCCTGCTAGTTTTTGTTCAGTTGTAGGTCTAAAACCAACATATGGATTAATCAGTAGATATGGTCTGATTTCTTATGCAAATAGTATTGAACAGATTGGCCCAATGACAAAAACTGTAAAAGACTCTGCATTTTTGTTAAACATAATTGCTGGTCAAGATGCTAATGATGACACCACGATCGATAATGATAATGTGAATTATCTGGAAAATATTGAAGATGGAATTGAAGGCAAGAAAATTGGAATTATAAAAGAAATGACCACGTCTGAAGGTTTAAGCTCAGAAGTTTCCACAGCTACAAAAGACGCTATAGGTGATTTTGAGAGTTTAGGTGCTTCATGTGAAGAAGTAACACTTCCTACCATCCCTTATACTGTTGCTGCATATTATACGATAACTTCAACTGAAGCGGGTAGTAATTTAGCACGTTATGATAACATTCGTTATGGTTATGAATTAGAATCTGAAGGTTATGAATACAATTCTTACATATCGAAATCACGCGCAAAATTTGGACCTGAAGTAACACGTAGAATTATTCTAGGAGGGTTTGTACCATCTGCAGGGCATGCCGGCAAATATTTCTTAAAGGCACTAAAAGTGAAATCAAAATTAATCTCTGAGATCAATAAAGCATTTGAAAAATTTGATTATCTTATTTCCCCTACTGCACCTGTACAGCCATTTAAATTTGGAGAAAAAATTGATGATCCTGTAACGCTAATGCTATTAGATTACAATACCGTTACTGCAAATCTTACTGGCAAGCCTGCAATTTCTGTTCCATACCGTGTGATTAATGGACTTCCTATAGGAATGCAGATCATGGCAAATAGTTTGAACGAAAAGTCACTATTCCAATCTGCATATGCATTAGAATCAAAGACCAATTTACCGGAGGTTCCATTATGACAAAAATAGGACTGGAAATCCACTGTCAATTAACAAAGTTAGAAAGTAAATTATTTTGTTCATGTAAGGCAAATTACCGGGAGTTTGAAGCAAACCATAACATTTGTCCTGTATGTATGGGGTTACCTGGCTCATTACCTAGATTGAATCAAAAAGCAGTTGAATCTGCAACCAGTATTGCACTTGCATTAACTTGTGATACTCCTGAAAAAATTGCATTTTTTAGAAAAAATTATTTTTATCCAGATTTACCAAAAAATTTTCAAATTACACAACTCAATGTTTATGGGGATATGAGCGTGGGAGGAGAGGGATATGTCAGTGTTGAAGATAAAAAAATTAAGATTAGACGTATTCAATTAGAAGAAGACCCTGGACGAATAATTTACGAGGGTGCATCTGAAAGGACCAAAATCACACTTGTAGATTACAATCGTGCAGGAACTCCGTTAGTCGAAATTGTGACAGACCCTGATTTTGAAAGCCCACGTCAAGTTAGAGTATTTTTGAATATTTTATCGGATTTATTGGAAAACCTAGGGGTTGCAGAACCTGGTTTAGAAGGTGCAATGCGTGCAGATGGAAATGTTTCAATTGAAGGAGGAAATAAAGTTGAAATTAAAAATATAGGTTCATTTCATGACCTGGAAAAAGCATTACACTTTGAAATTACAAGACAACAAAGTTTGTTTGAAAGAGATATCGAAATTGCTCAAGAAACCAGACACTGGGATGATAGAAGAAAGATAACAGTTAGTTCTAGAAGTAAAGAAGAAGACCAAGATTACAGATACTTCTTAGAAAATGACATACCTTGGGTAACAATTGATCAAAGTACAAGAGATAGATTAAAAGAAAATATGCCTGAAAGTATTAGTTCTAAAAAAGAAAGATATATTGAAAAATTCGACATCGCGCCACAGGTTGCAGATATTATAGCATCAGACAGATACTATTCAAAATTATTCGAAAATGCATACTCTGATGATAATGCAAAAGATATTGCAAATCTAATAACGACTGATGTGATAGGTTTCATAGATACTAAAGAAAAACAACAAAACTCAAAGATTACCTCTAAACACCTATCTGACTTGATTGATGCGATAAATTCGAAAACAATAACTAGAAATTCTGCAAAAGTTGCACTTCAAGAAATTATGAAATCTGGTAAAGATACAAAATTTGTATTGGATGAAATGGATTTGGGTCAAGTTTCGGATTCATCTGAAATTGATACTATAATATCTCAAATTTTTGAAGAAGAAAAACAGGCAGTAATTGACGCAAAAGAACGTCCTGAAACAGTGAATTTCCTAGTTGGAAAAGTAATGCAGAAAACAAAAGGCAAAGCTGATCCTGTTAAAACACTTGAATTAATTAAATCAAAATTAAATCAATAAATTCTAAGATTCCATATCATTATGAAAACAGGTTTGTTCTCCAAGGTGACATGCAGGACCTGATGGTTCCACCAAGTAAATTATTGCATCTGAATCACAATCGACTAGTATTTTTTTCACTTTCTGTGTATTTCCAGATTCTTCACCTTTCATCCATAGTTTATTTCTAGAACGGCTCCAAAACCATGAATTTCCAGTTTTTTTAGTTAGTTCTAGTGATTCTTTGTTTGTGTATGCTAGGGTAAGTACATCTTTTGAATCTGAATCTTGAACTATTACTGGAACAAGTCCGTCTCCTTTTTCAAAATCAATATTTTCAACTTCTTTTACTGTCATTTTTTACCACCAATTTGGTTTGCAACCATTGGTAGAAATGCACCCACATCAGATACAATTCCTAATGCTTGCCACGTTCCTCTATCCATAAGTTTTGTCACAGTTGGTTGGTTGATATCGATTACAATTACCTTGACATTTGCTGGAAGCATGTTGCCTGTAGCAATTGAATGTAACATTGTAGATACCATGATGACCATGTTTGCATCCTTCAAAACTTTCTTGTATTCTTTTTGAGCTACTGCAATATCTGTAATTACATCTGGTAATGGCCCATCATCTCTCAATGAACCTGCTAAGACAAATGGGATTTTTTTCTTAATACATTCATACATTATTCCACGTGTTAGTTTTTTCTGCTGCACCATTTTCTTTAACGAACCTGCTTTGAATACTGAGTTTATGGCATCCATATGATTTCTATGACCTCTTACTGCAAGCGTCCCATCTTTAACTTTCATTCCTAATGAAGTCCCAAGTGTTGCATATTCCACATCATGTACTGCCAGTGCATTTCCTGCCAATACCGCGTTTATGTGTCCTGATTTAACCAATTTTGCAACGGCATCAGCTGCACCAGTGTGTACTATTGCTGGACCACCAACTAAAACAATTTTTCCGCCTTGCTTTTTTGTTCTAATAATATCTTCTGCAACCTTACGTGCAATGTGTTGAGTTGGTCTTTCACTAGAACTTCCACTTCCCATGAATTGGAAAACATTCATTCCTTCTCTCGGACGTTCTGGGGTTGTAACTTTAATTCCATCTTCTCCGACAACAACTTTGTCTCCTTTTCTAACTTCTCTAATTGGAACACAAGCTGCCTTGTTTCCTTTTACTATGATGCATTTATCCATCATCATGTTATCTACATTAATCCATTTTCCATTGTGATAAATTGATGTATGATTATTTGTGGTACTGTAAAAATTATCTGGAAATACCATATTTTTTGTAGCTGTTTTTGTTTTACATTTTTTCTGGGTTTTTGTAGTTGCACCTTCTCTGTGCAATGCAGTCATTATTTCATTTAGATGTGTACTATTTTTACCAATAACTCGCAACTTCGCATAACTTTCATCTGTTTTCAGTTTTCCAACTGAAATTTTCATGACTTCAAATTTTCCTTCAAGATCCATTACTCTGTCAAAAATTTTTGTTAAAACCAATGAATCTATGAGATGACCTCGAACCTCTATGATTTTTGAATATTTGTTCATCTTAGTATGATAATAGATGGCATTAATAAAATCTACACAGGTAAAGCTACTTTGCCTTTGTACTCTACAATGTTATCTTTCTTCAATAATTCTACAATGTTGTCTTTTTGTTCTTGATTTAGACTCTGAACTAGTGATTTTGAGGTGCCTTTTGAATCACATATTGCAATAATATATCCGCTAGAGTCTGTTAACACAAACCCTGATGATTCATCAACTACTGCATATAGATTTTCTTCCCCAACAGGTTCCCACACATTGGTTTTGTTATCTCTTAATGCTAAAGCTGGCATTGCCCTATCATTTGATATTGAATTCAAATATGCACGTGACGCCTCAACTCTTTTTTGGCCCATCTTTAACGCTTGAAAATATTGCATATGATAAAAATATTATAAATGCGATATAAATTAACAATTCTATGCCTCTGCTAAATACAACAATAATGCGTTTAAACGAAATTACAACTCTGATTGAAGATAAATCGGGTTTGACATCGGAAAATGAATCTCTCATAAAACAAATTTTTAAAGAAATTAATGAAAAAGGTGAAAGGTATGATGTTGATGAAATTGAATCATGGTTTGAAAATGAAGGTAGTTGGAATGTAAAAGAAGTTAGATCACGAATTGTAAATATTTCACATTATGCACAATCAAAATTTGAACAAACAAACAAGTTTAGAATCGTGGATGATACTTGTAATGACGGCGACTCATGTAGTTGTGGTAATTAATTAGACTCTATCTGTTTTAACAATCTTGAAACGATCTCTGCATTTTCTTCACGCTCTTTGGTAATTTGTTCTAATCTTGAATTTTCATTTTCAGTTCTAATTTTTTTACTAATAATTTGAAAATATTCTGCATCCAAATCATTATTAGATTGAAGACGTTTGATAATCTCGAATAAAATCCCAATTAATTCATTTTGTGCTTTTATCAATTCATCATTATTTTCAGACATTATTGCTCACCAAAAAGTAAATTTGTATTTATTTTAAGATGTCCATTAAGATCTTCTTTACATCCGGATCCATTATTTGCTCAACTGCAGAAATGATAAATGGTTTAACTTTTTCTGGGTCTGTATCTTTTTCATATATTTTTGCCTGTAGTGCCATCTCTAGTTTATCTAATTCATGAACCAATTTTGATTCAGGTGTATCTCTAACCAAAAACTCATTCCAAATATTCGTATAATCTTCTTGAATTTTTTGTGGAAGTGATTCTAAAATTTCACTCATTGCATAGTTTTCTAATTCTGATTTTTTATCATATCCAATTTGTTCGGGCATAAAATCCCCTATTTTTGATTCAGCCCAATCGTGTAAGATTGCCATTTTAATCACTTTTTCTGAATTAAGAGATTTCATATCTGACAATACCATTGACATTACAGACATCATGTAGGAGTGTTCTGCAACTGATTCTGAATCTTCTAATCCTACTTTTATTTTCCATCCTGACCGCGGTAATTTTTTTAATTCTGCAATCTGAAAAAAGAATTCAGAAATCATAATATTCCATTTAATTTGTTTTTAATAAGATTCTTTCCTATGATGTGATATCCACAAATCTCTGATTCGTGAAAAATTTTTCAAACTCTTTATTATTTTTAGATTTATTTTTTATATTGGGCATTACATTTACGGCTTTTTGAAGAAATTTGAGAAATTGTTCAATATCGTTTAATTTTAAAAAATTTGATGCCATATCATACAAAATATCTC
>JAOMCX010000029.1 GCA_028345195.1 Candidatus Nitrosopelagicus sp. | reverse complement strand
ACATTCTACATGATGTGGGAGCACTTAGCATGATGTCTTCAGATAGTCAAGCAATGGGAAGAGTAGGAGAGGTTACAACAAGAAATTGGCAAACAGCAGATAAGATGAGAAAGATGAAAGGGCCACTAGCAGAAGATAATGAAGATAATGACAACTTTAGAATCAAAAGATATATTTCAAAAATTACCATCAACCCTGCAATTACACATGGAATATCAGACTACGTGGGTTCAATAGAACCAGGAAAAATTGCAGATATTGTTGTATGGATGCCACAGTTTTTTGGAATCAAACCAAAAATGATCATAAAAGGTGGATTCATCGCATATGCATTGATGGGCGACCCTAACGCATCAATCCCAACTACAGAGCCAGTTTACTATAGACCAATGTTCGGAGCATTGGGAAAAGCAAAGAAAACTACATCAGTCACATTCACATCACAACTTGCACTTGATAACGGCTTGGAAGAAAAAATGAAAATTGAGAAAAAATTACTTCCTGTGAAAAATTGTAGAAACATTGGGAAAAAAGACATGGTACATAATGACGCTACACCAAAAATAGAGATAGACCCAGAAACATATGAGGTAAAAGTGGATGGTGAAATCGCTACAGTTGATCCTGCTACAGAAGTATCACTAGGACGTTTGTATAGTTTATTCTAGATATTACCTAACAACATCTTTCTATTGTTAATCGTTCTTCGTACTAACATAAATCCGGCAGCTGTTGTAAATGCGCCAAATAGAATATTGACAATACTCATCTCACCAGACGAAGTTCCAGTTAATGTAAAGACCATTCCAAGAATCATCATCAAACCGCCCAAAGCACCAATAATGAGCATTGGGATTGGAAGTTTTTGTTTCATATCCCCACGACTTTTGTCTGGCAATACACCACTTGCGGCTACTTTATGACAAACATCGCAAAAGTGCTTTTGTTTTTTTCCTTGCCATGCAGTTTGTAGGAAGAAGAATTCAGTTTGACACAAATCACATGGTTTTTGCGGTATTGTTACTTTGCCATTTTTTTCCCAATCCTGACCAACTTTTAGCATGCATGGTTTACAGAAACTTCCAGGTACTCTCCAAAATTTATTGAACTTGTACTTTTTCATACCAAGTACGATGCCACAACCTGTACAAGACGTCATGTTAAAGCATCAATCCTAGCATTAAAAAGAATTTTGGATGAAAATCCAAGTAGCAATTTGTTGAATACATAATTAAAATGGTAAAAGGGGGAGGTTATTTTGCAGAGGCGTGCTTCTTGCCTGAGAACACTTCTGCGAAGCCTTTCCGTGCTTCCACAATCGGCATGAATATGATGATTGCTGCTGCAGTGCTGACCCAGGCGATTGCGATTCCTACCCATAGTCCGTAGAATCCAAAGTCGAAGACGTATCCTGAGAAGTATAATGGCATTGGCCAGAATATGATAACTATCAAAGTGAGCAAGCCTCCACCTCTAACACTGAACTTGAAGGCTTTCTTTAGTTGTGCTTCATCTTGTTCACGCTTTGCAACTTCGGTAGCAGTGATTTCGTGTTGTTCCATGTCGTCAGTGACAAGGGACATGTGTTGGTCCAATTCTTTCCAATCGTATTTCTTGTTCTGAGCCAAACTGATGACTACACAGATTAATCCTGATGATAATATCGCAACTACATTTCCATAAAGCATTGGGAATGCACCGCCAAGTGATGCTATATCTATGACTCCATTGGCTTCAGAGGCTGCAACACTTGTCCAAGTGGTTAGTGATAGACAGACACCTATTAGTGCGCCCGCTACCGCACCGGCACGAGTTGTTCTATTCCAAATAATCGTTAACGCAATCGGGATGACAGCAGAGCCAATCAATATTCCCATTGCTAAGTATACAAATCCTAAACTAAGTCCCATTCCTAACAGTACGACCGCAAGCGCACCCATTCCAAGTCCAAACGCAACTATAACACCACGACTCACCTTCAACAGTTGTTTGCCTGTAGCCTGTGGATTCTTGTAAGTACGGTATACATCGTATGTAATCAACGAAGATACTGCGATTAGTTCTGCAGATCCTGCCGAAGTCACAGCCATGAATAGCATGACTAGTACCATGATGGCACCTATCTCACCCATTAGTACTGATGCTGCTGCTGGGACTACAAGTCCGAGCTGCACCTGCTCTGGAGATAGCTCAACATCTATCGCCACCGCCGTCAGTCCCATAGTAGTTGCTAGTGTAAATGGAATTGCGAACCAGCACATTCCACCAAGTAAGAAACCCTTTACTGTGGAACTTGGTTGTGCAGCAATTGCACGTTGCCAGTAAGCCTGGTCAACAAAGACAGTTCCAAAGTTTCCTACAATATTGATAACTCCAAAGATTAAGCCTCCTGCCGAAGCCATTGTAAGGTATGCACCCATAGCGTTACCATATGTGCTTGGATCACCTTCAACTGCTCCGCCTTCAGCGAAGGTT
>JAOMCX010000028.1 GCA_028345195.1 Candidatus Nitrosopelagicus sp. | reverse complement strand
CGACTTGGTTTTATCTCAATAAACAGGCAGCATTTGTAAATACTGTAGCCTTATGCAGTGAAGCAAACGAATCATCTTTAGGCCCAATTAAGATAATTTTACGCTCAAACGACATAGAACAAGTAATTGATTCTATCACAAATTAGACAACTAGCTATTTCTATCCATTTTGAGAGCTTTTTTTTAGCTCAGTTATGAAAAATCGATTTTTACAGCATTTGTTATGAAAATACAATTAGCAATAATTGGCGCAGTATTGGTAGCTGGTGGAATTTTATTCTTACCTGAAACAATGAGTCAATTTCCTGCAGGTACATTAGTTCTTGATGCATTAGTTGCAGATGCCACTAACATTAAGGAATACAATCAGCATACAAGCCAAGTCGGTGATACATTGTATGATGTTGGATTAAAGGCAGGAGATACAGTAGTAGATGTTGCAGGTCAAGTTGAAAACACTATTGATGAAACAGAAATCCCTGAGATTGACTTTTTAAAATTTGATGAATAATCTAAATCTCAATTTCAAGTAGATCTTTTGCAGCTATAACTGACTCATGAATTTGTTTTGCTTCATTTAGCAAAATTGATTCGTCATTATATCTTGCTGAAAAGTGTGTTAAAATGAGATTTTTTACATTTGCATTTTTTGCCAATTCTGCTGCTTCTTTTGCAGTTGAATGATTTGTCTCAATTGCTCTATCTTTTAGTTCATATGAAAATGTACAATCAAAGCTCATGTAGTCACTATTTTTGAAAAATGTCTGTAATTTTTCAGTAGGACGTGTATCACCTGAAATTCCAATTTTCTTACCTGGTCTTTTTTCACCTGTTACCTGTGATGAGTTAATTTTCTTCCCCTCTACTTCTATGGAATTACCATTTTGTAACTCCTGCCACATTTTTCCTTCTGGAATTCCCAACTCTTTTGCTTTTTCTGGATAAAAAACACCAGCTCTTTCATTTTCTTCAAAACAATATGAATACGCAGTAATTCCATGTTGTGCTTCACAACAATTTATCTGATATTCTTTTTCGTTAACAACATTACCTTCATTTACAATTGTTATAAAAACAGGAAATGGTAATCCAAAATTTAATACTTTGATATTTGCAGTAATGAATTCTTCAATTCCAGCTGGACCGTAAATCTCAACAGCTTCTGTTCTTTTTTGTAATGACATTGTTTGTAAAAGACCCAAGACACCCAAACAATGATCTCCATGTAGATGTGTGACAAATATTTTCATTTTTTTATTCCATGGTAAACCTGCTTTCAAATATGCAACTTGGGCTCCTTCTCCTGCATCAAACATCAAAACCTCATTTTCACGAACAAGACAAATGCATGTCAATGAACGGTCAACGGTTGGTGCAGCAGCTGAAGTTCCAAGATAAACTATTTTCATAATGTTATTTTCATCTCAATGCATCAGAAATAACTCTTGATACATCTACTTTTGCTGATTCACCAGGTATGGTGTTTGTACTAATAATTTGAGTAACACCTGCATTTTTGATCTTTTTTGTAGCATCATTAACCAATAATGCATGCGTACATGCAACAAAAACACGTTTGCATTTTTGTTTCTTTAAAAATTGGGTTGCTTTAACAATACTTCCACCAGTACTAACCATATCATCTACCAGAATTAAATCTCTATTTTTCACATTAACTTTACCAGAAAGGATATTCACTTTTCCAGTTTTTCTATCTCTATGTTTTTTCAATGCAATGAAATCTGTTTTCAAAAGATTAGAAAATTTTTCAGCTCTTTCTTTACCCCCTAAATCTGGAGATACAACCAATGGATCTTTCATTTTCATTTTCTTAAAATGTTTGACTAGTACTTCCATTGCAGAAACATTTTCTGATGGAATTTTTAACTCTTTTAATGCTAATTTACTATGAATGTCAACTGTGAGAATTTTTTTTACACCTGCTGCTTTGAGTAATTTTCCAACCACGCCAATAGTGATTATTTCCCCCCCAAGAAATTCTCTATCTTGTCTTGCATATCCCATGTAAGGAATCACTGCATACACTTTTGAAGAAAATTTTTGTACCTTTGAAACAATACTCAATAATTCTAAAAGATTTGAATCAACTGGGGGGTTAGTTGATTGAACAACTATAACTATACTTTTTTTTGGAATTTGGTTAATTGTTATTTTACTTTCCCCATCAGGAAATATTTTCTTCTCGGTTTTGATATAGGGTGATTTTAATTTTCTAGCAATTCTTTTAGCTAAATCAGATGATGCATCTCCACCAACAACTGTAAATTTTGTCATTAAATCAACGAATCAAAACGGATTCTTAAGTTTTCGTAAGACTATTTTTTACTTTAATCTCCTTTCTTTTGAAAAAATAGCTTGTAATTGCCACTATACTAACTCCAATAATCTGTATTACGAGCCAATCTAATCCCTGTAATGATACTGTTTCAAATGTAAATGGTGAAAACAATGGGAATTCTGTGGCTGAATTAAGTAAAGCATCTGCTAAGAAAACATCAAATGCAATATGTGATAAAACCGCACCAAACGCAACAGCACAAATTCTGATATCTTTTCCTCGTAGAATTACAAAAAATACTATAGACACAATTACTGCAAATGGAATTGAATGACTCATTCTTGAAA
>JAOMCX010000027.1 GCA_028345195.1 Candidatus Nitrosopelagicus sp. | reverse complement strand
GCAATATTTCGCCTGCACCTAATTCTTCAATTTTTTTGGACCAGTCAATAACATCTAACCCAGTGCCTTTTTTTCCTCCATAAATAAACACCTCAAACCAAAATTGTTTTCCATTTTCTGAAAAAATATTTTTCCCTTTTTCAATATTATAATTTCTTCTTGAATCAATTGCAACAACAACACATTGTTTACCAAATAATTCCATCAATTCAGTAATGACTTCAGGATTTTTTACGGCTCCAGTGTTAATTGCAACCTTATCAGCACCATTAAGTAGTATATCTCTTGCATGTTGTAATGATTTGACACCACCACCGACCGTAAATGGAATATCAATTACTTCGGCAATTTTTTTAACAAGTGATTTTATGGTTTCACGTTGTTCAGATGATGCAGTAATATCTAAAAATACTAATTCATCTGCGCCTTCATTTGAATATTTTTCAGCTAATTGTACAGGATCGCCTGCATCTTTTATTGATTCAAAATTTAGTCCTTTTACGACACGTCCATTTGCAACATCCAAACAAGGAATAATTCGTTTAGTTAGAACCAATTTTTTTTGCCTCCTCTATTGAAACTAGCCCTTCATAAAGTGCCTTTCCCAAAATTACTCCAAATGGATTAATTTTATTTACATCATGAATATCCTGTATTTTAGATATTCCACCACTAGCAATTGCATTGCAATTTTCTATTTTACATATTTTTTTTAGTGATTCAAGATCAGGGCCTTCTAATGTTCCATCCTTTGAAACATTTGTAGTTAAAAATTCGGTGAAACCATACTTTACAAATTCATTGGTTGCATCGTACAGATCAATATCAGTACTTTTTTGCCACCCATGAGTGACAATTTTTCCATCAATATGATCAATAGAGATTACAATTCTTTCAGATCCAAATGTTTGAATAAAGTCACCTAAAATATTATCTTGTTCACTTTCTTTAAGTTGCATTGCAATAGTTCCAATTACTGCACGAGATGCAAAATCTAAAACTTTAGAGATTTTTTCTTCAGTCCTAAGTCCACCAGCAACTTGTAAAGGGATTGATGTATTTTCAGATATTTCTTTAATTGTTTTAAAATTTTCGCCGCTACCAAGGGTTGCATCTAAATCAACAATATGTAAAATATCACCTCCAAGCGATTCCCATTTTTTTGCAATCTCTACAGGATTATCACTGTAAATTGTTTTATTTTTAGGATCACCTTTGTACAAACGTACAACTTTACCATCCATCAGATCAATTGAAGGAATTATTTTCATTTACTACACACTCTAAGGAAATTTTTGATCATTAATGATCCAACCTTACCTGATTTTTCAGGATGGAATTGAGTTCCAAAGAATAATTTATCTTCAACAACAGCAGGAACTTTAATTCCATAATCTGCACTAGCCACAATAATATCTTCATTTTGTGGTTTTGCCCTATACGAATGAACAAAATATACCCATGAATCATTTTCTATACCTTCCAAGATTTTACTATCTTTTGTAATCTCTAAATTATTCCATCCCATATGTGGAATTTTCATATCATTTGGAAGTAATACGACTTCACCATTCATTACATCAAGACCTTTTTCTTTACCCTCTTGGCTTTGTTGGAAAAACATTTCCATGCCCAAACATATTCCAAGAACTGGAATTTTTTCTTTTACAAAATCATGAAATCCTAATGCAGAATAATCTCTAATACTTCTAATTGCTGGATCAAAATTTCCTACACCAGGTAATAATAAACCATCATACTTCTTTGATTGATCAAAACTAGTAATGATATCAACATTAGCATCATTTTTTTCAAGTGCAGTCTTTAGACTAAAGATATTTCCTGCTCCATAATCAAATATTGCTACATCTACCATTACATTGCGCCTTTAGTACTTGGTATGCCTTTTTGTTTAGGATCATTAGACACTGCATTACGTATTGCTACAGCCATTGATTTTATAGCAGCTTCAACTTTGTGGTGATCATTATCTCCATACTTTACAGTAACGTGAATACAACAATTCAGATTTTGTGCCAAAGAGAAGAAAAAGTGTTCTAAATCTTCTTTTGAGATACCCTCAATCTTTGTTCTTTTTGTTAAGAGAGTTATTTTGTGATACTGTCTTTTGACTAAATCAAGTGATGTTTCAGCTAGAGCTTCATCCATAGGTACAGATGAAAAACTAAATCTTGTAATTCCACTTCTATTTCCTAGTGCTTTATCAATTGCACTTCCAATAGTTATTCCTGTATCCTCAATCAAGTGATGTTCAATTCCATCTTTTGATTTTGCGTTAACAGTCAAATCCATCATAGAGTGTTTGCCAAATGAGCCAATCAAGTGATCCAGAAATTTAATTCCGGTATTGATAGTGGTTTTTCCAGTTCCATCCAAATTAATGGTAACTGAAACGTTAGTTTCCTTTGTTTCTCGCTTGATAGTTGTTTTTCTAGATTTCATGATATACTTGTTTGATTTCTACTATACCAGATTTAATGCCTTCGGAAGTTCTCGTATTGATTCAAGAATGAATGATGCTTTATTTTTTTGAAATAATTCATACTTCAATTCTGGTTCATCACTAGAACCATAAATCCCACAAAATGATACATCATAACCATGTTGTTTGCATTTCTCAACCATCATGAGATCCTCCATTGAATCACCAATGTATAATGAACATTTAGAATTAA
>JAOMCX010000026.1 GCA_028345195.1 Candidatus Nitrosopelagicus sp. | reverse complement strand
ACATTTTTTATCAATTTCTTCAATAATATTTGTTATTATTAATATTTTATTGTAATAATTATCTACATAGTCTATGTAATCTATGTAATATTATGAAAAATGTATGGAAAAATGTAATTATTACAAACTTTTAGAATGAAAATTTCCAATTATGACTATGCGCTAATGGATTTTGTGCCTAGAAGACTCTTGTAAAGAATGATTGCGTCCTCTTCATTATCAGGACCAACAACTACCGCAGAACCTTTCTTCATGAAATTAACTGAAAGATCGTTTGTTCGCATAGATAATCCTAAGTCCCCTTGATTCTCAACTGTGAAACCTTTTTCTTTAGCTACAATCGTTACATCATCCACATCAAGATTCACCTCATATGTAGGAGTGATTGAGAATGTTCTCTTTCCCATGTTTCGTCCACATAATTCTTCCAAGATTAATTCTTGTTTTGGAGTTTCAATTTTTTTACCAGAACCACAAACAGAACACGCATCTTGTTTGAAAGTTCTAACAGATGAAAATTCTAAATTTTCTAAATCTATTGATAGAAATTTTTCTGAAGACTTTGGTTTTTTCCCAATTAAAACATCAACTGCTTCATACACCTCTATTCCACCAACAATAGAAAGTATTGGAGGATGTACACCTTGAATACTACAAGTTGGCATTGCATCTTCATCTAATGCAGGAAACATACAATGATAACATGCAGTTTCTTTTGGTAAAACTGTAAAAACTTGTCCGGTAACACCAACTGCAGCTCCAGTTACAAATGGAATATTTTTTTCTACACATGCTTTGTTTAATGCATAACGTGCATTGACACTATCAAGTGCATCAATTACAACATCACATCCATCAATTACATCAGCTGCATTATAATCATTAATAGAAATTGGCAAAGCTTCAATTTCAACATCTGGATTTAGTTTCTGTAATTTTTTTTGTGCAACTTCTACTTTTACTTGACCAACATCATCTTCATCAAACATTGTTTGTCTATGTAAATTTGATAATTCTATTACATCTCTATCAACAATTCTTAGTTTACCAACACCCATTGTAGCAAGTCTTGTTGTAATTGGATTTCCTAAACCACCAACACCAACAACACAAACTTTAGAGTTTTTTAATTTTAGTTGACCATCGTAGCCAATTTGTTCTAACATAACTTGACGTGAAAATCTATCTAATTCTTTTTCAGACAAATCTGAACCACCTGCAACAGCAGGTAAAATGTAAACCTCATCGTTTTCATTTAATGGAGTATCAAGACCATTATCAAATGCAGCATTTTTTCCATTGATGTAAATGTTAATTAGAGAACGTGGTGAACCGTCTGCTTCTAGAACTTTTCTCTTAAAGTCATCACCCATGATTTCAGAGATTTTTTCAAAAGATTCCTTGAGAGTTGATGCTTCAAGTTCTGTCTTTTTTTCACCACCGCCTGAATTAAGAACAGATGGAATTGTAAAGGTAATTTTAGTCATAATACAACTATCCTATCGCTGCTGAGATTTTTGCAACATCAGCTTGCATCACTTGTGGCTTTTTTAATACAGTCATAATTGATTCAGTAGCTTTCAAACCATTACCGGTTACATAACAAACAGTGGTTTCATCTTTGTCAATTTTTCCTTCTTCAACCATTTTTTTCAAAACAGAGACAGAGACACCACCTGCAGGTTCGGTAAAAATTCCTTCTGTTTTTGCTAGAAGTAAAATTGCATCCAAAATTTCTTTATCATTTGTTTCTTTTGCAATTCCATTATATTGTTTCAATCTTTTTAGAACATAACGGCCATCTCCAGGATCACCAATTGCCAAACTTTTTGCAACTGTATCTGGTTGTTCTACAGGAATTACTTTATCAGAGTTTTTATCAAATGCATCAACTATTGGAGCACATCCATGTGGTTGTGCACAATGCATATGCATTGATGATAAATCATCAAGTAATGAAACAGATTGTAATTCTTCAAATCCTTTACATATTGCATTTAACATAGCACCACTTCCTGTAGGAACTATAAGATGATTTGGAACATTCCAATCTAGTTGTTCTGCAACTTCATAAGCTAAAGTTTTAGATCCCTCAACATAGTAAGAACGCATGTTGATATTTACCACACCGACACCCTTTCTATCACCAATTTGTGCGGCAATTCGGTTTGCTTCATCATAAGTACCATCAACTGAAATGTATTCAGCCCCATATGATAGCGCTTGAGCAATTTTTGCAGTTTCTATATCGCTTGGTGCAAATATGTAACACGGCATGTTTGCTTTTGCAGCATGTGCAGCAGTTGCAGAGGCTAAATTACCAGTAGATGCACATCCAACAGATTCTAATCCAAATTCTTTTGCTTTTGATATTGCTACACCTGCTGGTCTGTCTTTAAATGAAAATGTTGGATTTACAGAATCATTTTTTATGTAAAGATTGTTTAAACCTAATTCTTTTCCAAGTTTTTCTGCCTTTACTAATGGAGTCATTCCTGCTTCAATACTAACAATATTTTTTTTATCTACGATAGGTAATAATTCAAAATAACGCCAGTATGTTTGCTCTCTATCCTTAAATGTATTTTTATTCACAGATGGAAAATCGTACTTTACATCTAAAGGTCCAAAGCATTCATCACAAATATACTTGAAAGTAGGTTCATACTCCTTCTTACATTCTCTACATTCAAGATGATTTTTAGCCATA
>JAOMCX010000025.1 GCA_028345195.1 Candidatus Nitrosopelagicus sp. | reverse complement strand
CTCCAGCAGTTTCGACTCCTGCAAAACCACCACCGACTATGACGATTTTTAGTAAAGCCTTTCGGAGAATGGGGTCGGTTTCATTTTCGGCTTGCTCCATTAAATCAATAATTCGGTTTCGAAGTAAAATTGCGTCATTTATGGTGCTCATTTGATATGAGTTTTCTTGAACATCCTTCATACCGAAGAAATTAGTTTGACTGCCTAATGCCACAACAAGAAAATCATAATGAATTAACATTCCACGATTTTCATTTGTACCATACAGTGCAACAGATTTCCCATGAGGATCTATGTACTTTATTTTTCCCTCATAGAATTTTGTTTTTTTTATCAAGGTTCGAATTGGAGTAACAATATGCCGGGTTTCAATTGTTCCAGAAGCCACCTGCGGTAACATAGGTGTAAAAAGTATGAAATTATCTTCACTAACTAGAGTAATTTCAATCTCAGAATTATTTTGAAAATAAGATTCAAGTTTCAAACAACACTCTATTCCGGCAAAACCACCACCTAAAATGAGAATTCTTTTCACTATACATAGGAAGAGGCGGTCTAGAATTAATAACGTATTATCACAAAAGGGATAGGAATATCTAGGCAAATAGATATTTCAAAATATCATGATTACACCTGGACGCCCTGTCAAAGATGTAGATATCTCTAGAAATTCTGACACAGATGATATATTCAAAGAACTTGCACAGGCAGGAGGATTTGAGGCAAGAAACGTAGCAGAAGGTGTGGATATTCTTTACAATATGATTAGTGATGAAAAATGTACGAAATTTTTGTCGTTTATTGGAGCAATTGTTTCAACAGGATTTAGAGGAATTATACGAGATATGATCAAGAAAAAATGGTGTAATGTGGTAATTACAACATGTGGTGCTTTGGACCACGATATTGCAAGACATTTTTCAGAATACAAAGAAGGATCATTCACAATGGACGATAGAGAATTAGCAGATCAAAATATTCACAGACTAGGAAATGTTCTTGTACCAATGGAAAGCTATGGGCCATTGATTGAAGAAAAGGTTCAAGAGATTTTAGAAAAAGCATACAGTGAAGGTAAAAAAGAAATGTCAACTGCAGACATTAACAGAGAAATAGGAAAAGCTATGGGCGAAGATTCATTTTTGTATTGGGCTTACAAAAATGACATTCCGGTAGTAGTTCCAGGAATTATGGATGGAGCAGTAGGTAGTCAAGTATGGATGTTCTCACAAAAACATTCTGATTTTAAATTAAACATAATCGAAGATGCAAATTTTCTCTCAGGATTGGTATTCAAGGCAGAGAAGTCAGGAGCATTGATGCTAGGAGGAGGAGTTCCAAAACATCATACGTTATGGTGGAACCAATACAGAGAAGGATTAGACTATGCAGTGTATGTTACAACAGCACAAGAATTTGATGGAAGTTTAAGCGGTGCGCTAGTAAGAGAGGCGATATCTTGGGGCAAAGTAACAAAGGATGCTACAGAAACAACCATTCATGCAGAGATTACAACGGTTTTCCCATTTATGTACAAGGCATTATTAGAAAAACTAGAAAAGTGATAGGAATCAGAATCTAACATGTTACCATCAATTGAGAGTATAAAACAACAACGACTCAAAATCAATATGACTCAAAAAGAACTTGCTAGATTAGTAGGAGTAAGTACATCAATGATCAATCAAATAGAATCAGGTCGAAGCGCTCCAAGTTATAATACTGCAAAAAGAATATTCGAAGTTTTAGCAAGTAAAGAAAGCGAGGCATCCACACATAATGCAGGAGAATTATGTAGTCAAAAAATTGTAAAATTGAAACCAACCAATACACTTGGAGAAGCGATGTCAAAAATGGATAAAGAAAAAATTAGTCAAATTCCAATTTTTGACGATAATATTCCAGTAGGAGTAATTTCAGATTCAGGAATTATTGGTCACATGAGCGTCGGAGTCTCAAAAAAGATCAAAATTCAAGACATAATGGAATCAACACCTCCAATAGTGGATAATGAAACACCTGCAAGTACATTAGCGCCTCTCATAAAATATTCGAAATGTATTCTAGTTAGAAAAGGAACAAAAATTATTGGAATAATAACCGCATCAGATACATTGAAAATGATAGAATAGATTAAAGATAATCAGGTAAAATTTCTTTTCGTATAATTTTTAGAATTTCATAGATAGTTATTTTTTGATCCTCTGAAGAATTTCCTAAAATTCTAATTGAAATTCCAGAATCATTAGGCAATAAACTAGAACCTCCAGACAGATTTTCCATATGAGAAAACAGTTCATTAATCAAATCATTGATTTTTGTTACATCTTTTTTTGTTAATACATAGACAGAGGTAAGAATTGTTTTATTATCAAACATTGTAAGAGCTTGAATTTTTTGTGTTTTTGGAGTTAAAAGTGATGAATCCCTAAATTTTGTTTTTCCATTTATTTTTCCTTCAGTTTTTAGATAACATACATCGAAATCAAACATCTCACCCATTGCAATTCTTCCAGGTACAATCGTTTCAGAGTAAATAACTGTGGATGATTCATCGATATCTAAATTTGTTTTTTGGTAAAATCGTGAATTTTTATACGGAATAATTTGTTCAGGTATAAATTCAAGATACGAGTTATCCTTCAAATTAAGAGTCACCATATGTGTCGCATAATTTGATTCCATTTTGTAAATTCTAGTCGCACCTTGAGTTGTAAGATGAGATATTGCATTATTTTTTAGTTCAACATCCATTCTGTAGCGATCTCCTTGTAAAATTCCACCCGATGGAGATAGAATGAATACATGTGCCATGGAAGGATAATCCAAGTCATAGTGCAAGGCTTTTTGCACATATAGTGGAACTTGTGTCTGCTTTCGAGTAATAATGGTTTTTTGTCTGTCCGAATCATTTTGTAATTCTAATTCCAAGAATCCAATCTTCCCAGATTTACCAACATTCATCTGCGCAACATCTCCGTCATATTGCGATATTTCATGTGGAATATCAGAAGGAGTACAGTGTTCTAGATTCATGGTTTCACCTGAGTGAGCATATTTTTTGGAGGTTCATCAAATAAGACATCATGGATTATGTGCTGTGCCACCTGTTCGACTCCTTGATCTGTTTTACAATTTACCAAAACATACGGTTTATTTTTTCTGACAATCTTTGCATCACGTTCCATTACGTTTAGGTCAGCACCAATAGTTGGCGCAAGA
>JAOMCX010000024.1 GCA_028345195.1 Candidatus Nitrosopelagicus sp. | reverse complement strand
TAAAAGCAAGAATGGATGTCAAAGATGATGAGATGCCAAAATTAGATAAAATAGAAACTGATATGATAGAACAATTCAATAGTGTTACAGGAGTAAAGGTTCAAAATTGAGTAATCAAGGTGGAGTTCAATACAGCAAAATTGCTGAGATTAAAGGACCACTTGTAATTGTTGACGGTGTTGATAATGCAGCATTTGATGAACTTGTTGAGATTGAAACAACTGAAGGTGAAAGACGTCTAGGTAAAGTCTTAGAAGTTGGAAACGGTAAAGCAGTTGTACAAGTCTTTGAAGGAACAACAGGTCTTTCTGTATCTGGAACAAATGCAAAATTTGTTGGCAAAGTTATGGAAATGCCAGTATCAGAACAAGTACTTGGTAGAGTTTTCGATGGTTTAGGAAGAGCAAAAGATGGTCTACCTGAACCAGTTGCAGACTCATTTTTAGATATTAACGGAGCACCAATGAATCCTGAACAAAGAGAATATCCAAAAGATTTCATTCAAACAGGAGTTTCTGTTATTGATGGAATGCTCACTCTTGTAAGAGGACAAAAACTTCCAATATTTTCAGGCTCTGGTATGTCACATAACATCTTGGCTGCACAAATTGCACGTCAAGCAGCAATTATTGGAACAGACGATAGTTTCGCTGTAGTATTTGCAGCAATTGGTGTGCAATACAGTGAAGCAGAATATTTCAAAAGAAGTCTAGAAGAATCTGGTGCACTCAAAAGAAGTGTACTATTTTTGAATCTTGCAGATGATCCTGCAATTGAGAGAATTATCACACCTAGAGTTGCATTAACTGTAGCAGAATATCTTGCATATGACTTAGGAATGCATGTACTGGTTATTCTTACTGATATGACAAACTATGCAGAAGCACTTCGTGAAATTAGTGCAGCAAGAGAAGAAGTACCGGGAAGAAAAGGTTATCCAGGTTATCTCTACACTGACCTTTCTACAATTTATGAAAGAGCAGGACGATTAAAAGGCAAAAAAGGAAGCGTAACACAAGTACCTATCTTAACAATGCCATCTGATGATATTACACATCCAATTCCAGATCTTACTGGATACATTACAGAAGGACAACTTGTACTAGGACGTGATTTGTTTAGACAAGGAGTTTACCCGCCAATCAATATCTTGATGAGTCTTTCTAGAATCATGAAAGACGGAATTGGTGAAGGAAGTACACGTGCTGATCATCAAGAAATCTCAAATCAAAATTATGATGCATATTCTCGTGCTCAAGAAGTAAGAGCATTAGCAGGAATTGTAGGAAAAGCAGGACTTACACCAGTTGATCTTAATTACATGAACTTTGGTGATGAATTTGAAAAGAAATTCTTGACACAGGCAATTGATGAAAATAGAACAATTGAAGAAACACTGGGCTTACAATGGAACTGTGTTTCAAAACTTCCAAAGAATGAATTAACCAAAGTTAAAGACAAATACGTAGACCAATACTACAAGGAATAATTCTAATGTCATTTGGACAAAACGTAACAGCAACAAAGATTGAGCTTTTCAAGTACAAACGTTCTAGTCAAGTTGCTACTATGGTACAGGGAATTTTAGATGATAAACGTAAAGTTTTACTAAAAAATATTGAAGAAATGATTGCTGAAGCACAAAAAACTAGAGGTGGAATTTGGGAGCCCTTACAAGATATTTACAAATCCGTTAACGAATCATACCTATCTTTAGGTGTAGCAACAGTTGATTCTGTAGCACAATCTACACCTGGTGTAATGGAGGTAGAATCTGATGTAAAACGTGTAGTAGATGTGACTATTCCTGTACTAAGTGTCACTGAAAAAGACACAAAATCAATTCCTTATGGATTTGCAGATACAAATGCATCAATTGATCGTGGTGCAAAATTAATCAAAGATTTACTTCCAAAAATTTGTAAGGCTGCCGAATATGAAAATTCTATTTTTAGTCTAGCAAAAGCTCTTGAAAAGACACAAAAACTTCTAAATGCTTTAGAAAATGTAATTATTCCTCAATACAAACAGCGAGTTCGCTTTATACTTGCTACCCTAGAAGAAAGAGAAAGAGAGGAATTCGCAAGGTTAAAAAAAGTGAAAGCTTCAATGGAGAAAAGGCAATAAAATGGCAAAAGACGAAATTAAAAGATTACTTGAAAATTCTAAGAAAACTTTAGATCAAGAATACGAAAATTCATCAAAATCAATTAAAGATAAACTCCAAACTGCAAAAAAGAAAACTTTGGATAAGATCTAATAAAATTGGGTGTTGGTTTAAATATGGTTACTAGAATTCAAAAATTGAAAATGAGACCCCTATCAATATTCTTACTTGCAGTCATCGCAGTTTCATTTACAGGACTAACCGGCGTAGCACATGCTCAGGAAGGAGACGCTTCTTCTGGTAGCGGTGATGGTTCAAAATTAATCGGTGCAGGTCTTGCATTTGGTCTTGCCGCAATGGGTGCAGGAATTGGTTTAGGTTATGTTGGTTCTGCAGGTTTAGCAGTAATTACTGAAAACCCAGCATTACAATCCAAAGTGTTCATCTTCATCGGAATGGTAGAATCAATTGCAATCTACGGTATCGTCATGATGTTCATTATCTTAGGACAATAATCAAAAAAAATAATTTTTTTAAAATTTTTTAATTCTTTTTGCTGATTTTTAGATCATTAACATCTAAAATTCTTCCACAGTATCTACACTTTAGCACAAGATTTTCTTTATCCATGACCTCCATTGTAGATTCAATGTGTTCTTGACTGTTAGTTATGCAATCTGGATTTGAGCATCTAAAAATTTGTTCTATCTGATTTGGTAGTGAAACTCGTCTTTTTTCAACCAATTTGTAATTCTTGATAATATTTACAGTCGAAGACGGAGCAATTACGGCTAGCTTGTTTGTATCATCGTCTTCTAGAAATCTACCTTCTACCTTTATCATGTCTTTTTTCTTTAATTTACCGCTAGGCATGTTTAATGCAATTGTTATTACATTTCCACGACTACCGTCAATTTCAAGTGCTTCTAAAACATTGAGGCCTTTTCCCTCGTTAATATGATCAATTACCGTCCCATCTTTGATACGTCTGACTATAAGATCAGATTGTTCCATAGAATAGTTTGTATATCTGCCACTATATATGATTCAAAGAATGAATAATTTTTCTCAAGAAAATATCATATCTATACGTGATTTATCCAAGGATGATCTAGAGCAAATCTACTCTAAAACTAATGAAATAATCGAAATGAAGGCAGAACAAAGACGGGAAATAGCCAGAGGAAAAACTTTAGGATATCTTTTCTTCGAACCAAGTACTAGAACTAGACTTAGCTTTCAATCTGCGATGGCTTTGATTGGGGGAACATCATTTGGAATTGCCGATGCAACATCTTCTTCTGTTCAAAAAGGTGAAAGTCTAGCTGATACTGTAAGAATAATGGCTGGATACACTGACGCAATTGTTCTGCGCCATTCCTTAGATGGTTCCAGTAAATTTGCAGCAGAAGTATCAACAAAACCTGTAATTAATGCAGGTAGTGGAACGGAAGAACATCCTACACAAGCAATTCAAGATTTGTATACGATAAAAAAAGAATTAGGTAAAATCGATGGAAAAAATATTGGAATAGTTGGTGATCTGAAATATGGAAGAACAGTTTACTCTTTGTTGTATGGATTAAGCCATTATGATGTTAATGTACATCTGATATCTCCTGAATCATTAAAAATTAGAAGTGATTCTACATACAATCTTAAAGAAAATTTATCATATACTGAATCTGAAAATCTTGATGAGTACATAGAAGATCTAGATGTCTTGTATGTAACAAGAATTCAAAAAGAAAGGTTTCCTGATGAAGAAGAATATGTCAAAGTAAAGGGTAGTTATGTAATAGGTCAAGATGTTGTAAATAAAATGAAAGAAGATTCTATATTATTACATCCTCTTCCAAGAATTGACGAAATTTCTACAGATGTTGATTCTACAAAACAAGCAAAATACTTCCAACAAGCTGAATACGGAAAATTTACTCGTGCAGCAATCTTAAGTCTACTCTTAAAATAAGAAAACAGTAGTCATACTTGATCTATATGCCCAAGTATCATTAAATACAAATTTTGTAATAATATATGGAAATGTCACTTTATGACTACAAAAAAGGAAATCTCCTAATTTGCTTCGAGTGTGGTGAAGACTCTAATCGATGTAAATGTACAAAATCAAAAGTTGAAGAATCTAGTT
>JAOMCX010000023.1 GCA_028345195.1 Candidatus Nitrosopelagicus sp. | reverse complement strand
TTTTATTTTCTTTAAATTCATCTTTTAGTACCTTTAGTATAGTTTTAACACAATTTTTTTCATCGGTTAAAAATTTTCCACTCTCTACTAATTCAACTAATTCTGAACAATTTATTTTCCATACACCTTTCAAATCATTAAATTCTGATATGTAATTATCCAATTCTTTACTTTTTGCAACAATCTCTGTTGCAAGTATTGCAATGTTACCTGGTTTCTGAATTTTTTCAAGTGGGGGTAAAACTGTAATTATATTTTTTGGTAATTTTTCTCTAAAAAGTAATGATGGTGTATTTGATGCAAGAACTATTACATCCGGATCAAATCTTTCTGAAATTTTTTTAATTGTATCTGAAACTATTTTGTATAATTGTGATTTTGTTTTCTTTCCATATGGAAAGTTCTTTTTATCTGCCAGATAGATGATATCTGATTTTGTCTTTTTTTGAATTGCCTTAATTATCGATAAAGAACCTAATCCTGAGTCAAAAACAACAATTTTCATCTTCATTCATGTATGATTGGTTAGCTAAATTTAGTCTAGTGTTGATCTTATTCCACACTTCTAATTAAGAGCATTTTTTTCGAGACTACACATGCCATCATTCCATAAAGCATGGGCACGTCAAGAAACAGCAGGTATGACTGACAAGTTTCGTGATACCTTGAAACCTCAAGGAGCATTGAAACCAAGAATTCAGAATGCTGTTAACAAATTACAGACACAAACTTCTAAGATGGACACTATGTTGGGAAAACTTGAACAACGAGATCAACAATTATTTCAACGTGTCGTCACAGCAGTTCAAAATCATGATAAAAGTGCAAGCACTGTTTTATCAAACGAACTAGCAGAAGTTAGAAAAGTAAAAAAAATGCTTGGCGGTGCAAGAATGTCCTTGGAACAAGTTCAATTAAGACTTTCAACAATTCATGACCTCGGTGATGCAATGGTTGCAATTGGACCTGCAATGGGTACAATGAAGAGCCTACAATCATCATTAGGTAAATTCATGCCAGAAGCAGATTCAGAATTGAACGCAATGACCCAGACATTAAACGGACTTATGGTCGACTCGATATCCGGTGATTCATTTAACATGGAATCAGATGCATCTAGTGAAGAAACAAATAAAATTCTTCAAGAGGCATCCGCAGTTGCAGAGCAACAAATCGGTGACAAGTTTCCATCAGTACCTTCAATGGAGCTTCCAACTCAAGAATACAAACAAACAACATCAACTTCAAGTTTTGAGTAGTTAGCCTTCTTCTTTTATTTTCTACCTATGTAACTAATGCACATTGTGATGAATTGTATCATCTCACTACTTCCCATTTTTGAGCTACCCTCTGTTCTGTTTACAAAAACTGTTGGAACTTCTAATCCTTTCATTCCTAGTTGTTTTAGCTGATGTAAAACCTCAATTTGAAATGCAAACCCATCTGAACGAATTTTATTAAAGTTAACTTTTTCAAGTGTTTTTTTCTTAAACATTCTAAATCCACTAGTTGAATCCTTGATCTCTATTTTTGCACAAATCCTGGCAATTGCACCTGCAATAGAATGTGTTGCTTTTCTTCCAATTCCCCATCCTACGACATCTGAACCTTCTACATGTCTACTTGCAACTAAGAAATCAAAATTTTTTATCTTTTCTAACATATTTGGAATTTCGCTAGGTTGATGTGAATGATCTGCATCCATCTGAAGAACCAACTCTGAATCAAGTTTTTCTAAAACATACCTAAATCCTTCTTTGTATGCTGCACCTAATCCCATCTTTTCTGGTCTCTGAATTACTGTAATTTTTTCATATTTTGTACCTAATTTTCTTACAATATCTGCAGTTCCATCCGGGGAAGAATCATCTATAATTAAAATATCTAATTTTTCAACTAACTGCTTTATTTTTTCAAATAATTCGCTGATTAGACTTGGAATAGTTTCTGCTTCATTATACGTTGGAATTACAATTGCTAATTTCATAAAATTTCACCATTATCTTAGAAGAAATATCTTATGGATATGCTGTCTCTTTTGCAAGAATTGACTCTAATTCTGAAATATTAACACGATTTTGGGCCATATCGTCTCTTCTTCGAATGGTTACTGTGTTGTCCTCTTTTGTTTGATGGTCTACTGTTATTGCAAATGGTGCACCAATTTCGTCTAATCTTCTATATCTTCGTCCAATTGCACCTGAATGATCTAAAAAGGAATCAAATTTTGTTCTAATAAGACGATAAATCTCATCTGTTTTTTCTAAGAGCCCATCTTTTTTCACTAATGATAAAACTCCCACATGTGTTGGGGCTAAATATGGTTTAATTGATAAAACCATTCTTTCATTTTCTTTATCTTCTCTTAGTGAATGTTCTAAAATTGTGTAAAGACTTCTGTCAATTCCCATTGAAATTTCAAATACATGTGGTAAAACTTTCTCATCATTATCCATGACCTCAAACTTTTCTTTACTCTTCTTTGCATGACTTGATAAATCATAATCTGATCTGTAGTTACATGCTACTAACTCTAGCCATCCAATTGTTGTATTCACTTCAAAGTCAAATGCAACATCCGCATAGAATGCTTTTTCTTTTTCTCCAAGCTTTCTGAATCTACTTTTTTCCATATCGATTCCAGTCTTTTCATAAAACTCTGTCAATAATCCAAGATAATATGCAACAAACTTGTTTGGGATTACTCCTTTGTCTACTGCTTCTTTACATGTCATTACCTGAATGTCATCTGAAATTTGTATTCGTAATGTAGTATTTTCAATTTCTGAGAATTTTTCCAAATCGTTTAGTTTACCTGGATTACAAAAAACCTCAATTTCTGCTTGATAAAACTCTCTTAATCTCAAAAGACTTTGTCTCGGAGCGATCTCATTTCTGAAACTTTTTCCTACTTGAGCTATTCCTAATGGAAGTTTTCCACGCATTGTTTTGAATAATCTTGGAAAATCAACAAATATTGATTGACATGTCTCAGGTCTGAGATATGCCTCTACATCTTCAGGACCAATTCCAACTCTAAACATCATGTTAAATTTTTTTGCAGAGTCAAATTCACCTTTACATTTTGTACACATGATATCTTTTTCTTGAATCATTTTATCAAAATCTTCTAAATCCGCACTTTCAGGAATCTCAACATTAGCTATTTCTGAAATTAATTTATCAGCTCTAAATGTTGATCCACATTTTTTACATTTTATTATTGGGTCTGCAAAATTACCAAGATGACCTGATGCTTCAAAAACTGATTTTGACATTATCTGTGAGCCATCAATCTCAAGCATTCTATCTCTTCTTACTAGTTCTCTTCTCCATAATTCAAGAAATTTATTTTTTATACTAACACCTGTTGGTCCATATTCCCAAAAACCTGCTTGGGCATCTCCATAAACCTCACAACTTGGAAAATAAAATGCTCTTTCAAGTGCAAGTTTCATCACGCTTTCGTAATTCATACTAAAACTCTAAAACAATCATGGAATAAATGCGTAATTACTCATGCAAGTGACTTTGCCTTTCTAATATTCTCAAACTCATCTCTCGTATCATCAATTGGTGTTTCTAAAACGATTGGAATTTTATTTTTATTCATAATTTTAACTACCTCTCCTAGTCCTTCGCTTCCAATCTCTCCTAATCCAATATGATTATGTCTATCCAAATTCGAATTTAATTCTCCTTTTGAATCATTTAGATGTAGAATTTTCAAGTTTTTTAATCCAACCGTATCATCAAACTCTTTCATTGTTTTCTTGACAGCAGCTTTAGTTCTCAAATCATATCCTGCAACAAATGCATGGCATGTATCTAAACAAACTCCAAATTTTTTTGCTGGTTTACACTTTGCAAAAATTTCAGCAAGCTGTTTAAAATCAGAACCAACAGAATTTTTTTGTCCAGCAGTATTTTCAAGTAAAATCATAACATCTGCTTTTGTTTTTGCAACCTCGTTTAATGCATTAGTGAGTCTCTTAATTCCATTTTCTTCTCCTGAACCTTTGTGACTTCCGAGATGTGTAACAAGATATGGGATTCCTAACTTGTCACATCTTTTGACTTCTTCAATCATTGATTTTATTGACTTTTCATAACCTTCATCTTCAGGTGTAGAGAGATTTGGTAAATATGGCATATGTGCACATGTTGCCATTCTATCAATCTCTGAAGCTTCAAGCTTTTGTTTATACTTCTCCGCTTCTTCTAAATCCAAATCTTTTGCAAACCAGCTTCTTGGACTTCTAGTAAAAACTTGAAATGCTGAGCATTCTCTTTCAATTGCATTATCTACCCAACTCTCTAAAGTCCCAGATTTGGATATATGCGCACCAATCTGCATACTTTTTCTAAAATTTATTACAATTTAAACTAGAGATCTAATGAAAATAGCAATTTTATGATTGCAATTTTTAAACTAAGTTGGTAC
>JAOMCX010000022.1 GCA_028345195.1 Candidatus Nitrosopelagicus sp. | reverse complement strand
TTCACCTTCTTTTACTGTCATTCCATTTGCAGTTGCTATGTTGGTATCATAATCGATTTTTAATTCTGAACAGCCAACAATACATGATTTTCCCATTCCTCTAGAAACAATTGCTGCATGCGATGATTTTCCTCCTTGACTAGTCAAAATTCCTTCTGATGAAAAGAATGCTGGAACGTCTTCTGGTTTCGTATCTTTTCTTACTAGGATGACTTTCTTTCCATTGTCTCCTAGTTCTATTGCCTTTTTAACATCAAACACTACTATTCCGCTAGCAGCTCCCGGAGATGCTCCAATTCCTTTTGCTAGTTGTTTATAATTTTTAATTTTAGATTCATCCATTGTTCTATGTAACAATGCTTCCAATTGCTGTGCTGGAATTCTTGTGAGTGCTCTATTTTTATCAATTAATTTTTCTTTAACCATGTCTACTGATGTTTTCACTAATGCTGCTGCAGTCATCTTTGCAGTTCTTGTTTGTAATAAATAAAATGTTCCTTGTTCTATTGTAAACTCAATATCTTGGGGTTCTCTGAAATGTTTTTCTAATTTTGCACATGCGTTGCTTAATTCTTTATGTGATTTTGGCATTTCTTTTTTCAATAAATCTACATTTTTTCCTGTTCTAACTCCTGCAACAACATCTTCTCCTTGTGCATTGATCAAATATTCTCCTTCTATCTCTTTTTTACCGTTAGATCCGTTTCTTGTAAACACAACTCCCGTTGCACTATCATCACCCATATTTCCAAATACCATGGTAACCACATTAACTGCAGTTCCATTTGCAATATCTTTTGTAATGTTATTTTTTTCACGATAAACTATTGCTCTTTCTCCCATCCAGCTTTTGAAAACGGCTTCAATTGCTAATCCTAACTGTTCATTAGGTGTATCTGGAAATTTTCTTTTTGTATGTTTTTCACAAATTTTCTTGTATTCTGAAACAATTTTTTTTAAAGATTCCACGTTAAGTTTACTGTCGTCTGCAACGCCTTGTTTTTTCTTTGCAGAATCTAAAACATGATCAAACTTCTCATCATTTACTCCAAATACAACTTTACCAAATAATTGAATAAATCTCCTGTATGAATCCCATGAGAATCTAGGATTTTTTGTTTGTTGTGCAAATCCTTCTACAGTTTTTTCATTTAATCCTAAATTCAAAATTGTATCCATCATTCCTGGCATTGAAATCGCGGCTCCTGAGCGAACTGACACTAAAAGTGGGTTTTTGGTTGAGTTCCATTTTTTCCCTGTCTTTTTTTTCCATCTTTGCAATATTTTTCATTACTGATGGCATCACATCTTTTGGAAGTTTTTTGCCGTTATCGTAGTAATTGTTACAAACTTCTGTTGTAATGGTAAATCCTGGTGGTACTGGAAGTCTTAGGCGTGTCATTTCGCTTAATCCTGCACCTTTTCCACCTAACAACATTCTGTTTTTACTATCTGCTTCTTCGAATGCATAAACTGGCTTGTTTTTTACCATGCAGAATTTTGTCGATTTACTGGCTTTTTAAACCCTTACACAATTCTGAGATACTTTTTTCCCAGCTTTTTGCTTTGACAATTCCGCTTGCGACAAGAATTCCCTTAGAACCTAATTCTTTTGCTTTTGAAACATCTTGACCTGAAACAATTCCTGCCCCACACAAAAGTTTTGTAGAATTTTTAGCAGACTTGACTGCTTGTACTGCATTTGTGATCAATGCTGGTTTCTCTGTAGAAATTGCTCTTCCAGTTCCAATTAATTCTGGTGGTTCAATTGCAATAAATGTTGGATTCAATTTTGCATACTTTTTTGCTTCATTGACATTTTTTACACATAAGATTGATTTCAGTTTAAGTTTTGTTAGACGTTTTACTAATGATGTTATCTCTTTTTCAGAAATTCTATGTTCGCTGTGATTAATTATAGATCCATTAATTTTTGATTTTTTAACAATTTCAGGAATCATGAATCCTGTTGTACTTCCAACCTTCTTATCGTCTACATGTTGGGCTAAAACTGTAATATTGAATTTTGTAATTAATGGAATTAGATGATGTGGCGGTGATATTGCAATTGGCACTTTGTATTTCTTTGAAATCTTTTCAGCAGTTTTTGCAATTTTAACAATTTTATCTCCTGCTATCTCTTCATAATTTTTACAATTTATTATAAACATTTTATTTCCTGATTGATTCAAAGGCTTTCTCATATTTTAGCTTCATTATGAGGACTGTCATTGTTAAAAACATCGCTGCTACGTTAACTCCTATTATGTACATGTCATCAATTTCAATTCCATAAACAAGCCACAATACGGCTCCAGCAAAAATTGCTGAAACTAGATATTTTGAAACATCTTCAAGTTTCTTTGTTTTATATCCTTGAATGATTTGTGGCACCCATCCTATCAGGATTAAAATTCCTGCCAATATTGCAACTATCCCTAACGTAAATTCGTCTAACATATCAATTCCAGAAAAATTGATCCAACCCTGTTTGTTTAGGTTTTCCAAGAATGGTGTCAAAATCTAGATCCATGGATGATGTAATTTGTTCCAAAGTACTTTCCATAAACTCCATGTATTTTCCAGAGTCGATTTCATCTTGTCTTGCCAGTTCCACTGGTTTTACGCCCGGTTTATTGAGTATTTTAACATATGATATGATATCTCCTTTTTTTATCTCTCTAGTAGTCTCAAGTTGTTTTGCTGCTCGTATGTGTTGAGGAATTGTTTTCACATATTCTGATAGGGCTTTACTGAGTGTCACATTAAATGTTAATTCTTTTAATGGAATACTTTTGTCTTGAACTTTTTTTGCGTAAACGGCAATTTTATCACTTACCTTCTTCTTTGCATTTTCGAATTCTTGTTCATTTTGAACTTCTGCGAGTATGTCTAATAATTCATAAAATAATGTTTTAATGAATGGAGGTGTATGTGATTTTTTCCCTGTCAATCCTTTTACATCGACTTTTCCATTTTTTGTAACGCCAAAATAATTTTTCTTCCTATTGCTTAATACTACATATCTGTACTCTTTGTCAATTTCTAATTCAACGCCATGATCTTTTTTTGCTAATTTTATGACATCATCTATTTGTTGTACCGTTGGATTTTTTACAAAAAGTGAATCTGTATCTCCATATAGAACCTCTAATTGTATGCCTTTGCATTTCTCAATTGTGTCCATAATGATGTGTCTTCCTAATGCAGTAGTTGCTTCTGCTGCTGGAAGAAAATATAGTGGAAATATCTCTGCACCCATTACCCCATAACTTGCATTAAGAATAACCTTCAAAGCTTGACTTACTACGGTATACAGTTGTTTTTGTTCATCTGTTATGTTTTCTTTTTTTGAAAGACTCTTGTAATAATTTACACGTAAATCTCTTAATGAGCCAATAATTAATGATGTTAATCCATTTTTCTTTGTGCATCTCCAATGTGCGGTTCCTGGTATTGCATTCTTCTTACATTCTTCATGTGGACATCTTACTGTTTCATATGAAAGATTATTCACTTTGATTATACTTGGATATAGACTTGCAAAATCCATTACTGTTACATCAAAATGAACCCCTTCTATTGGTTCTATGACCAATCCTCCTCGATATTTTTTATCTTTGATAACTGCATCATTTGCCATTCCCGATGATTTTTCTTCAATTTCATTTCGTCTTGGAATGAGAAAATTATTTTTTCTATGTTCATAATACAGGAGACTACGAATCCATTGTGAAACGCCCATTCTTGAAATGTCATCAATTGGCATTCTTGCAATTCTGGTAATTACAACTAGAAGATTCATGAGTAAATCTTGATTAAAACTAGTTAGCTTGAATGTTAGATATGCATCGTTTTGGCAATATTTTGCAATCTGATAATATGTCATATTGTCAATTTCTACACCATAATCCATTTTCTGTTCTCCCAGAACTCCTTTTGAAACGCTATTGAGAGAAAAGTCACTATATTTTTGTGAAAATACGTAAATCTGAAATGCTTTGTTTGAAAACGTTCGATACAAATCAAGATGCACACCTTTTGTTAGAGTTGCAGAATCTCTCATCATGTATAGCGGATTTATTTCATCAGAAATACCTAGTCTTTTTGCACGATTATACAGGTAAGGAAGATCAAATCCATCTCCGTTGTATGTAATCAACACAGGATATTTTTTTACCAATCCGAAGGCATCTTCAATTAATTTTTTTTCCTGATCTTTTTCATAAAATATGACTTCGATATTTTTGTCTAAATCATTTACTCCTTCTTCAATTCCATCTCTTTTTAAAACAAATACTCGTCTCATCCCATCACTTGCTTCAAATCCTATGGCTGTAACTTTTTTATCTGCAATTTTGACATCTGGAAGTCTACCGTCTGTTTCTACCTCTATATCTAAACTCATTCTTCTAATTTTTGGTACAGGCTGATCTAGAAGTTCTGCCCAATTTGAAACCTCTTCTTGGAATTGTTTTGTATCTGTCATCCCTGTATTTCCTAATTTATCAAAAAGCATACTCTTCATTGCTAAATTTGTCTCATCAGACATTTCAAAGTCATGTGGAATTATCGTATCATTTTCAATTCTATAGTATTTTCCAATAATTAATGAATTATCATAAAGATACGTTTCATAATATTTTATATCTGATTCCCATGCTTCCACCACATTTCTAATACTCTGTGTTGTTTGTGTACCTCCTATTGCCAGTGGGTCTGTAACGATGATTTTTGAGACTGGAATTTCTTTGTCTTTCAGTGTATCGATTTTTTTTACAGTTTTGATTTCTACTACATCATCTCTTTCTGACAGAAAATCTAAATCTTCTGGTGCCATTTTTGAAAAGCAATATGGCTGATGGCCTGTTTTGTCTTCCCACAGATAGATTTTCTCTGATTCGGGATTGTAGAATTTGAGGCTAACTTTCTTTGTTTTTCCATTGTATGATGCAGAAATTAATAGTGAATTTGGTATATTTGCTACTTTATCTTGTTTGAAATCTTCTACAGCTTCCATGTCTATTTCTTTGAGGATATCATTTCTCTTGCCCATTTCTCAATTTTCTCTTTATTCAAAATTTCAATTTCAACTCCTGCTTCTTTAATTAAATCATAATCTGTTTCTGGATATTCATCAAGACATACAAATTTTCGTATTCCTATTGTTATGGCCATTTTTGTACATTCTAAAC
>JAOMCX010000021.1 GCA_028345195.1 Candidatus Nitrosopelagicus sp. | reverse complement strand
CCTACTAAACGTTGGAATGTACTTTGTAGCACCGGCAGCAGCAATTGTTGTAATTAAAAAGAAAATTAGAAAATAAAATTATTTTTTCTTTACAAAAGATGCAGAAGCAATTACTATTCCTGCTATTCCTAATCCCATAGCAGCAATTATCATAATACTACTAATTCCATTATCAATTTCAGTTTGTTCTTTTAATTCATTAATTGTTTCTTGTAATTCTCTAATATCACCACGTAAATCATTAATCTCACGTTCAAAGTCACCAGATTCAACAACAGTTGATTCAACTGAAGGGAATTGTAAAATCTCTTGTTCCTGTACCTTTAGTGGATGTAACGCTAAATTCACATTTTGTTCGTTAATTGTTCCAAGAAAGTTTAGTTGAGACCAACCAGAAAACGTAGGAGTGATTGCTGACTCATATTTTCCGGGAATGTCAGTTGGTTGTAATGGTAGAGTAATTGATTCTTCTTCAACAATTAGTTTTATTTTCAAAGTTTTTTTCAAACCTTCAACTCCTGTATTAGAATTAAATGGTTGATCTGCTGCTTCTTTGCTCTTATCCATTAAACTGACATAAACAATAATTGCATTTGATTCGCCAGTTACAATCGGCTTATTCTTCCAATCAATCTCAATTCTATAATCACCAACAGAATCAGACTGATGTGCAAATGCAGTATTCAAGAATAAAGGAGATATCAAAAGTAAAGCAATTAGATGTGTTTTTTTCATAAATTATGGAATAATGGTTTGAATAAAAGTCAAAGTAGTACAATTTTCAATGATATAGGCTGAAAATTGGAGATCATTTTTATTATCAAAGTTCAAATTTTATCTAATGAATAACAAGACTGTAAGTTCCTTATTCGTTCTTTTTGCAATTGTTTCAATCGGAATGACTGCAGCACCTGGTGCATTTGCTGAACACAGCATGAATGCAACAGTAGAGAACGCAGCAGGTTCTTCAACCCCGGGATGTGAACCAGATTGTTTCATCCCAGCAACAGTTACCATCGGTGCTGGTGGAATGGTTACATTCGCTAACAATGATTCCGCAGCACATACATCTACAGCTGGTACTCCAGCAGATGGACCAAGTGGTGCATGGGACAGCTCATTAGTAATGATGGGAGCAGCATACACAACTCCAGCATTAGATGCAGGTGAATATCCTTACTTCTGCATGGTACACCCATGGATGGAAGGATTAGTAATTGTTGAAGAAGAAAGTCACGACGATCACGGTGATGAACATGGCGACGAACACGGCGACATGAAAGATCACGGTGAAATGGAAATGCAAACACTAACTGCAGCAGATATCTCAATTGATATCGCAGATGGTGCAAAAGCAGGTGAAAGAGTATCAATTGATGTTACAATTAGCGGTGAACACGTTAACTATGACATTGTTGCAACTCACGGTGGTGAAGAAATCCTAAATGAAAGTGGTAATCACTCACATACAGGAGAAGGTCAACACATTACATCAGCACTCGCAGCAGATGCATCTGATGATTTGCCAATTGACGTCACTGTAACATTCCAAGGATTTGGTGTACCAGGTGAAGAATTCACTGGCCCAATTGGATTAACCAGCGATGCTCAAGCAGTTCCAGAATTTGGTACAATAGCAGCCATGATTCTAGCAGTAGCAATTGTTTCAATAATTGCAGTATCTGCAAAATCAAGACTTAGCTTTATGCCAAGAATCTAGAAAAGGCTTTTTTTTCTCTTTTTATTTTTATTTTCTTCTAAGCATTGCTATAACTGCTAGAATAACACCAGCAGCACCCAGTGATAAACCAAATACACCAAAGTTGTAAGCATTTTGAATGTCAACTCCACCTGCTGTAAGACTTACTTCACCAACATTTGATTTTATGTTAGAGACATCTTTTTGTAATGATGATAATGCATTTTTTACCGCACTAATTTCACCAGCAGAAGATGAACCGCTAACTGGTGGAAACGCAATAACTGATTGACTCTCAACATCTTCTATAGGAATTACAACATCAATTGGTAATCCATTTAGTTCACCTACCAATTTTACAGACATTGAACCTGTTTTAGTTGGTAGAATTTTTGCATAATAGTGACCAGGACGAGGATCAGAGTTGATGTCTAACTCTTTAGTTGCACCACCTGCAACTAGAGTTGCGGTCATACTTTTGAAAGCGCTATTTACTCCAATTCTTAGTCCTTCTTTTTCGCCAGATTCTGCAACCTCAATTACAATTTTGTTAGGTAAATTAACGACTGGAGGTTCATCTCCCCAACCTGCCTCAATCTCATATTGGTCGATGTAAATGGTCGTGTGTGCAAATGCTGAAGACATTCCAAAACCTGAAATTAAAAGAATGCTTAGTAGGAGAAAAGATTTTTTCAACAAATATCATTTTCTTCATTACATTATTATCTTTACTAAGATGGTATAATTTTCAAATAGGCATTTCTTTAAATTATAAGTAAACGAATTTCATACAATTGAAAAAAATTTGGATTCTGCCTGTGCTAGTATTCTTTTTAGGATTTCCTTTAGCAAGCGCACACCCATTTTTGTTAGATTCTGAACCTGGACAAGGTCAAAATGCGCCAGCAGGAACCACCCAAATTATTACAAATTATTCCGAAGCAGTAGAGATTGGTTTTTCTGAATTAAAAGTATATGATGCAAATGGAAATCAAATTGATAACAGAGATACAGCATACAATGATGGAGAAACATCACTGATAATTACTACACAACCTCTTGAAGATGGAGTTTATACAATAACTAGCAAAGTTTTATCAAAAGTTGATGGTCATTTAGTTCAAGCAGCAATAGTATTTGGAGTTGGAGATGTAAAAATTGATTCAGCTTTATTAGAAAAACAAGAAACCTCAGAGAGTACATTCATTCCAGAATCAATTGCAAGATTTCCAGGACTAGTTGGACAAACAATAGTTTTAGGTGGAGTTATAGTTTCAATTACAATTTGGTCATCACAACAAACAAGATTTAGAGAAGTTTTTGCTGACATTAATGAACAATTCAAACTAAAATTTTCAAAAATTATTGGGTATGGAGTTATTGCAACCTTTGCATCAAATTTCATAATGCTAGGTGTTCAAACATGGAGATTAGAAACTTCTCCATTAGATGTTATTGGAACTACATTTGGTACAACATGGCTAATTCGAATGATTATCACAATAATCATAATTGGACTTTGGTTCTGGATGGAAAGAAAAAAACAGATTACAATAAAAGGACAAATTCCGTTGTTAGTAGCATCATTAATTTTGATTGCAACTACTACAATGATGGGGCATGGTGCATCAACTGAATTAGAAGCTCCATGGATTTTAGATTACACTCACAATTTGTTATCATCAATATGGATTGGTGGATTAATATTTTTTGCATTTGTTGCATTACCAACAATTACAAAAACTGATAATTCAACAAAAGAAAAAATTGCGCTAAGTTTGATTCCAAGATTTTCAGGATTATTCATAATTGCAATCGGAATTTTAATCATAACAGGTCCAACTTTACTATGGTTCCTAGATGATAATGTAGCCTCACTCACTGACTCCACATATGGAAAATTGATTTTAATAAAAATTGGAATTGCTGCAGTAATGATTGCATTTGGTGGTTTGTATCAAGTCAAATTCTTAAAAAATCCACACGATTTTGAGAAATTGAACATTTCGAAAAAAATTAGCAAGCCGTTAAAATTTGAAGCCGGGTTAGGAATTGCCTTACTAGCAGTTGTGGCACTTTTAGTAAATTCTTCATTACCTGCAGGAGAAATTCAATCAGCTGATGCGCTACAAGGAACGTTTGGATTTGAATCTACATTATTTTCTGAAAATGCAAAGTTTGATGTCAAAGTATTACCAGCAGGTATTGGATCAAATACAATTTCAGTTATAGTTTCATCATACGATAATAAACCACTTGCAGATATTTCTGGCGTAAAAATCAAAGTTTCAAATCCACAAAAAAATATTTCACCAATAGAAGCTGATGTTACAGAGAACATACAAGATTCAATTACAAAGTATTCAGGAGATGCAACATTTGGATTTGCAGGAAATTGGCAAATTGAGTTAGAAGCCCAAAGAACAGAAAACTCTAATGAAAATGCAATATTCAATCTTCAGATAAAACCATCATTAAATGATATTAGAACAGAGATTACTGAATATGATTTTCCGGCAGACGAGGTAGCACCATTATTCCCAGTTTATGATGGAGAAAATATTTGGATTTCTGATGCACAAAAACCACGACTTTGGAAATTTTCAATAGAAGACGAACAATTTACACCATACACATTTGATGGATTAACAACAATTTTCATGGATATCGGTAAAGATGGTAAAATTTGGTTTACAGATACACCTAATTCAAAAATTGGAAGTTTTGATCCTAAAACAGAAAAATTTGAAACAATTCAATTACCACAATTTAGTTTAGCGATAAAAAAATCATTGCCAACATCTGTAGCAGTTGATAATGATAATGATGTTTGGGTGGCAGTAATTGATCAATCATTATTGTTAGAGTATAATCAATCTACAAAAAAATTCAAAATAGTAAATACAATCACACCTGAAGCAGGTCCAACTGCAATTGAGATTGATAGTTCAAACAACGTGTGGTTTGCCGAATCACTAGTAGGAAAACTTGGTAAAATTGATGCAAATACAAAAGAGGTAACTGAATTTACCCCTCAAATAGAACCGATGGCAGAACCGTTTGCATTAATGATTGACAAGGAAGAAAATGTTTGGATTGCAGAACATATTGGTCCTGCAATAACAAAATTCAATCCAATTTTAGAAGATTTTGAGCAGATAAAAATTTCAAATCCAGACTCATTGCCATTTGGAATGGCTTTTGATAAATATGATAACATGTGGGTGGCACAACATGTGATAGACAGTTTAGTTGTGTATGATCAAAGCAGTAATCAAATTATTGAAATTGCTATACCAACTGAAGGTTCATTCACACAATTTGTTGTTGCAGACGATAATGGAGATATTTGGTTTGTAGAACAACGAGGAGGAAAACTTGGTAAAGTTTCAATCAGTGCAGTACCTAGTCAGATAGTAACAGTTCAAGAAGAAACATCTCAAAGTATAATGTATGTAGAATTAGTAGCTCCAATTATTGCAGCAGGGATTATTGCAACATCGTTGTTTTATGTTAAGAGTATAAGAGATAAGAGAAAAATTGACGAGTTAATTTCCACTAAGTAAAATAAGAGTAAGAATAATTTTACAATATGAAGATCATATTCGGAATACTATTAGCTTTTTTTGTTACATTTTCAATTGGAACAGCATATGGTCATGGTGCAGGTATTGAAGCATCACCATTAATTTTCACTAATGATAGACAAGTCAAGGTTACAGTAGAATTACTGCCAGCCGATTTTTACAAATCAGATGAGAAAATAATCAAGATTGATGCGTATGACCATACAAACCGTGAAACCATTACAAATGCTAGTTTCAAAGTTCAAATTTTCAATGATAATCAGTTAATGTTAGATGAATGGTTTTACACACAAGACGGAAATTTAATTTTAAAAGTTGATCCAGATGTAATTGTTACAAGTAGGGATACTATTGAGATTTCTGGAGAGAAAAATGATTTTGGATTATGGGAAAAAACAGATACAACACCATTAATTGTAACTGGGCCGATTTTTGACAAAGGTGGAATATACACATTCAAGATTATACTTGATGCACAAGACGAGATTGGAATAATCAGTAATGTTGAGTTTGAAGTACAAGTAAGCGTAACTGATGTATCATATTATCAAGAAAATACAGGGCAAAAAGACACAGAGTTTAGAGTAAAATCATACTATGATAAAATTAGCAGTTTTGAGTATGATGCAAAAGAAAACGTTGCGAAGATTAGTTTTCCATTTGATTTTTCTGAAACAAACATTTCACATACAAATGTAATACACACAGAAATAATGTTTCCAAAAAATACACTAGAATTTCTTTCGCCAAATTATTCAGGGACAGGTAATGGTGTAGAATTATTCAAATCATCTATATTTATCGACGATTATTCTGAAGAAGATAATCGTATAGTTCATTTTGTACTACTGCCAGATCATCTAAGACACATCAAGAATCAATTAAAAAAGATGGATACAGATAGTTCATCTGTAGTATTACCTAATTCAATTGATTTAGTGCTCAATAAGGGAAAAGAAATAGAATTTCCATTACGGACCTTAACACTTAGTGAAGAATATCAAGTTGATTTATCATGGGATCCTAAAGTTATCATTCCTGGAGAGAAAGTCAAGTTCATCTATACATTCAGAGATACGACAGACTTGGGTCCAATTAGAAATTCGGATTACACATTTACAATATTACAAGATGGTAAAACAATTTTTTCTGAAGATAGATTTGCAAAAATTGGTGCAGACTTTACAGACTTTACATTTACAGAAGAACAAACAGGGTTAACGGTTGCTAGATTTTCAAATATCTCAGGTAGTGGACAGCAAACAGAATTTGCATTCGTAGTTGGTGGACAAACAGAATCAAAATCATCATCAGTT
>JAOMCX010000020.1 GCA_028345195.1 Candidatus Nitrosopelagicus sp. | reverse complement strand
CTTTGTCTACCCCTGAGGATTGTTTGAAATGGGCATTTGATAATCTTCATCCAAAATTAGCAAAAGCATCTAGTTTTGGTGCAGAAGATGCGGCAATTGTTGATATGATGTTCAAAATTAATTCAAATTCTAGATTGTTTACACTTGAAACAGGAAGATTACCTCAAGAAACTTTTGATGTAATGGATGCGGTCGAAAAACAGTATAATACAAAAATTGAAAAGTTGTATCCTGATCAAAACGAAGTTGAAAAAATGGTTAAAGAAAAAGGTCTAAACTGTTTCTATGACAGTATTGATAATAGAAAACTATGTTGTGGTATACGAAAAGTTCATCCTATGAACAAAATGCTTGCAACACTTGACGGCTGGATTACTGGTCTTAGAAATGATCAAAATCAAAATCGTTCTGCAGCTAAAATGCTTGAAATTGATGAAATGCATGGGGATATTGTGAAAGTTAATCCACTTGTTGACTGGACTTATGATCAAACATGGGATTATGTAAAAACAAATAATTGTCCTTACAACAAATTACTTGATCAAGGTTATCCTAGTATTGGTTGTGAGCCATGTACTAGACCAATTAAGATCGGTGAAGACATAAGAGCTGGTCGTTGGTGGTGGGAAAACGACACAAACAAGGAATGTGGTCTGCATATGAATCACGACAATTAAATTAATCATACAAAACTGATTCATATTGATTAATGCACACGGTGGAAAATTAGTAAATCGAGTTAAAGATGTTGATCCATCTGGACTTATTTCAATTGATATTTCTGCAGATTTAGCCAATGATGTAGAAAATATTGCAGATGGAATATTCTCACCACTGGAAGGATTTCTTAATCAACAAGATTTTGAATCTGTCATTTCAAAAGGAAGATTAGCAAATGGTATGGCATGGACTATGCCAACTGTTCTGGATGTTGATGATGACACCGGTAAAAAAATGAAAGATGCAGGTGATGTATTACTTAAAAATCCAGACGGAATAGGAATTGCAATTTTACATGTAGAAGATGTCTACTCTTATGATAAACAAGCTACTATGAATGGAGTTTATGGAACTAACGATGAATCTCATCCAGGTATTGCAAAAACTAACGCAATGAAAGATTTTCTTGTCGGTGGAAAAATTGATTATATTAAAAGACAAAACGAGACTGAAATTCGAAAACACAGAATGACTCCAACACAAACAAGAGAGTTATTTGAAAAAATAGGATGGAAAACCATTGTCGCATTTCAAACCCGAAATCCTCCACATGTGGCACATGAAATGCTACAGAAAACTGCAATAACAACACGTGATGGTGTTTTTGTAAATCCACTAATTGGAAAGAAAAAATCTGGTGACTTTAAAGATGAAATTATTGTTAAAGCATATGAAACAATGATTGAAAAATACTATCCAGAAAACAAATGCCAATTAGCAACTCTACATACAGAAATGAAATATGCAGGTCCTAGAGAAGCAATCCATCATGCCATTATGCGTCAAAATTATGGATGTACACACATCATTATAGGACGAGATCATGCTGGAGTTGGAAAATTCTACGATCCATTTGCAGCACACAAAATATTTGATGATTATCCTGAACTTGAGATAGAACCAATCTTTTTCCCAGCATTCTTTTACTGTAAAAAATGTCTTACATTTACAAATCCAAATGTTTGTCCATGTGCTCCAGAATATAGAGAACAAATTTCTGGTACAAAAATGAGAGAGATGATTAACAATGGTGAATCTCCATCAGAATTCATCTTAAGACCTGAAGTTGCTAAAGTAATCATTGATTATGATAAACCATTTGTTGAGTAGCTTTTTATCAAGATCTGGAAAGTTTAGAATATGAAATATAAAATTTCTATAATCTTTTTTGCATCTTTAATGGTCTTTCCTGCATTTGGACAATGGGAAACACCAAACGACTCACTTTCTGTTGCAAAATTTGATATTAATTGGGATGAATTCAATTTGCCTGCACGAGATGCAGAAATAATTCCACTTGATGAACTTCATCATACAACGTGGCAAGTAAATTTACAAAATGAATTGCTCTATGGTAATCCTGATGGTGTTGCAGTAGTAAGATTGTATGATGCAAATATTGAAGATAAATTCATAGAAATAGGAATGGGCGCAATTCCTGATAGACCATTTTGGGTCGCAATTAAACTTCCTGAGGAAGGATATGTGGTTGTTCATGACAAACTTGACAGAGGTTGGCCTGGAACTGGAAAGGTTATCTTAGCATATGCTGATACCGCTGGATTGACAATCAACAATGGAGAGCGAATTGTAATTACAAATCTAGATGTGGAGGGATTTGCAATAAACTCATACTCTGTTTGGGGCTTGAAAGGTTCACAGGATCCACCTGCTACTGTTGCAGGATTTCTAAATTTTGAAGTTCTTTCTGGTGATCCAAAAGAAGGTCCATTACACATGTTTCCGTTTTATGTAGTTGGGTGTCTAGGTATTATAGTAGCATTCTTACTCTTCACTAAGAAGCGGAATTAGTTTTATAATATTCACACCCATTTCTTATTTTACAGACTTCGCACATTGGTGAAATTGGTTTGCAAATATTTTGACCATACATTACAAATGTATCATTTACATCAAGCCAATATTTTTTTGGAATTTTTTTCATTAACGCAAACTCTGTTTCTTCAGGTGTTTTTGTTTTGACTAGTCCAATTCTATTTGAAATTCTATGAACATGAATATCTACTGGGATTGCAGGAATTTCATATGCATAAACTAGTACACAATTTGCGGTTTTTCTTCCAACTCCTGGTAATTCAACTAGTTTTTCTAAATCATCCGGGACTTTTCCTTTATACTTTGAATCAATAATTTTTGCAACCTCGATAATACGTTCTGCCTTAACATGATAGAACCCTATTGATTTAATAATTTTCTCTACATCTTTTAATTTAGCTTTTGATAATTGTCTTGCATTTTTGTATACCTTGAATAAATCTTTGACAATTCTTGTAGTTGATTCATCTTTTGTTCTTGCAGATAAGATTGTTCCAATCAAAATACTAAATGGCCCATGGTCTTCGGCATCATGTAGATCTCTTAATGCAGTAATTCTTGGAGTTTTTACTGAATTCATTGTTTTGTGCATTCCATTAAGAATTTTTTTCATACGTGGTTATTACAATACAAGTCTTATATCTGTAAAACCTTTGTAATGATTATGGAGTTAACCTCTGAAGAAAAAGCTGCACTAAATGGTGAACATGGTGATACATTACAAACTGCATACAGAATTCTAGTTGCAACAGGTGAGGCAACCAATGCAGAAAAACTCATTCCTATAACATGGGCACATCTTTCAGGTGTTAATTATAATACAATTGGTGATGCTGGTGAACAATTTCTTCGAGAATTAAGTAAAGATGCTCGTGTTAAGGTTAAAGCAACTGTGAATCCAATGGGAATTGATTTTGATCACATCTCCGAATTTAATCACATTGATGATGAATTTATCAAAAAACAAGCAAGTATTCGTGATTCTTACATAAGGATGGGAGTTGAACCAACATTTTCATGCACGCCATATGATATTTTTGATTTACCGGAAAAAAACACTCAAGTTTCATTTGCTGAAAGTAATGCTGCAATCTTTGCAAACTCGCTTGGTGGTCTAAAAACAAACAAAGAAAGTGCATTTAGTGCATTAGCAAGCGCAATAACTGGAAAATCTCCATATTCTGATTTACGAAAAGATAACATTTCAACTCCAATGACGATACGAATGAAAATGGATAATCCGAGTGAACTAGATTTTGGAATGCTTGGATTTTTTGCAGGAAAAGTTGGTGATACATCTGTTAACATATCAGGAGTCTCACAACCAAACCGACGTAGCTGTAAAGCCTTGTGTGGAGGAATGGGAACTTCAGGTACATGCGCTAAATTCCAATTTGTTGATACTGAAGATACAACATCTGAGAAAGTTGATTTTGGAAAAGAAGAGATGAATGAAGTCTTTGATGAATTAAACACTGCAGAAAAAGGTGATATTATCACTCTTGGAAGTCCTCAACTAGGATTAGAAGAGTTATCTGATTTATCAAAAATGCTAAAAGGAAAATCATTTGAAAAGCGTTGCATGATATTTTGTTCAAGAGCTGTCCAAGAACAAGCACGCACACTTGACTACATTAATGAAATTGAAAGAGCAGGTGGAGAAATTTTATCTGATTGTTGTACATGTCTTACACCATTAATTGATACTAATGAAACTGATGCAATTACTACTAATTCTATTAAAGGTGCGTACTATTTGAAAAATTCTACAGGTGTAGATGTAAACCTAAAACCACTTGCAAAAATTATTGAGGATGAAACAAAATGAGTAAAATAATTGTTCAAGGAATGGCACAGGGAACAGTTCTAAAAACTACTAGTCCAATTAATTTTCTTGGTGCTGTTGATAAGAAAACAGGTACAATCCGTGATGAAAAATATGATATTTTTAAAAAATCGATCAAAGATACCATACTAGTATTTCCACATGGTATTGGAAGTAGTGTTGGTGCATATACAATTTATTCATTAAAATCTAATAATTCTGCACCTGTTGCAATGATATGTACAAAAGCAGATCTAACTGTTGCATCAGGTTGTGCACTTGCAAATATTCCCATGATTGTAGTGTCCAATGAAGAATTTAATTCTATACAAGATGGTAATAAAATTACGGTTGACACAAAATCTGAAAATATTTTTAATTAATTAGTTTCTGTAACTTTACTTGAACCAGTTTCTGTAACTTTACTTGAACCAGTTGGTAGTGCTCTAACATAATCATCAATTAAAAATATTTTTTTAAATCCTTCATCTGTTTTATCAAATTCTGCTCTAATCTTTTTTGAAACATCTGACATTGTTGAGCCACCAGGTTCGATTACTGCATAACACAAACATTTTTTCTTAATTGGCTCTGGTGGTCCGCAAACTAGTAAATAATCTTCATCTTCTTTAAAAATTCCAACCGCAAGTTTTAGTGATGAAACTTTGATGAAATTTCTTGTACCATTAATCATGAATGAGCCTTTGGCCATTGATTGTCCTGTTGGAGCACCTTTTTTCACTTGATCTGGATTAACCCAAAAACTACTCATTCCATATGCAGATATTTGCCATGCACGACTAAAACAAACTGTTGCGTGTGCAACTTCTTCCAAACTTAATGGCAATAATTCCTCATCTTCTGCTTTTAGCAAAAAGAACGGTGAACCATGAACTTCTGCATGAAAGACCTTGTCGTTTTTTTCTAAATATTTTCTAATTATTGCACTATTTGATGAGCTGTCTCTTCCTCCAACTGCTAAAACTCCGTCTGATGTGAAAAACCATCTGTACCTCTCATACCAACTTTTCTTTCTTATTTCTTTGAATCCAACAGAACCTTTTGCAATTTCTCCTTTTTCAATTGTTTTTTCTAATTTCTCTTCTGTTTTCTTCATTAATTTTTCAATTGATTTAACCGCACCTTTTTGTTTCTTTGACTCGTCAAATAATTTTGAAGCAATTGTTGGAAGAGATGAATCAGGGTCTACTCTTATTTTTGATTCATTAATCTTCATGTATGAAATTCCTTTCTCACTAATTATTTCTGCATTTTTTTCTTTTAGTGAACTGGTGATACTTTCATCTCTAACATTATGTTGACCTTGAGATGTCATTGTAAAAAGTAAATTTGCTACATCTGCTATTGCTTTTGATTTTTCTATTACTACAGTAATTGCATTTTTTTGTTCACTTAATGTTGTTTCTAGAGATTCTATTTTTTTATCTGCTGGACTACTGAATAATGATTTTCCTTTTTCTAAAATTTCTTCAGTAAATACAATATCTAATCCTTCATTGAAACTATTTACTTTTTTTGCATTCAAGTTATCATCTGAAAATCTTATTGGATATGCATCATGTACATTATCTTCAATTATGACAGATGGATCATGTGGACCTTTTGTCACTTTAGAAAGAGTTGATGTAATAATTTCAAACAATGCTTCAAATTCTTCATCTGTAATCTCATTACTTGGTTTTTTAGAATCAATTCCTGATAATCTAATTATTTCTTCAACATATTTTTTTGGTAAACCTAATCCTCTGCCTATAGTTTTTCCAATTCCACTAGAAGAAAATAACTCTCTAAATGATTCTTTTGTTAAATTTAAAATATCTAATCCATCTTCTGGAGGTGGAATGTAATCTAATCCTACACGAAGTTGTCTATGTCTTACATCAATCGAGTGTAAAAGTGCTAGAATTTTTTTATCGCCATTGCATAAAATAATATTTCCATCCCCAAAAAATTCTACAATTAGAATAAACTCCTTTTCAAAGTTTGTAAATGTAAAATAAGCAATTCTTTCTGTTCCAATTTGTTCAATTTTTGTTAGTTTTGCCCGTAAAAGATCGCTACGTAATCGTCTTAACATTTTATTTGGTTCAATTGTATCTATTTTCTTATCTGTAATCCACATTCCTATACTAGAAACCATTAACATAATATCGGGTTTTGTTGTATGATGTAGTTTGAATAAAAGACTATTTCGATTTATTCCCCAAATATTACTTGCATAGTATCCACTAGTCTTTTCTCCAATGTCATCTACCAGATATACTAATTCAATTCCCGCAAGAGTCATGGTATTGCAAATTTTTCTGGAAATTATACTCTTACTATTGCCTAGTGACTGCCAAAGATTTTAAACGAGGCATTTCTGAGTCAACTCAAGAAATTCAAATGGCAAAGTTCAAAAAAAAGAAATTTTCAGCAGATAAACCAGATCCTAAGGATGAAAATGACGATCTTCCTGAAATTGAAGCAACAGAAGATGAGAAAAAAGCAATTGCCGAAGCAACAGGATCTACTGAAGAAACTGAATCTGAATCTAAACTTGATCCTAAACCTGATCCTACCGAGGACCCAATGGATAAATCTGCAACAAAAAAACTTACAGATAGATTATTTTGGTTAAGAATTGCTGTTGCAATTGCTGGTGGTATTATAGCAACATTTGCATTTGAAGATATTGCCGATGTTGAAGAAAAACGTTGGACATCAATTGTTTTTATGATTATGTTATTTATCGCAACTGCAATAATTGCCAAGTCTTGGAAAATTAGAATTGCAAATAGAAAAAAATATGTTACAACTGGAATAGGTAGTTTTGTATTCATGTACCTATTCATTTGGATATTTACTTACACAGTAGTTAATGCTACCACCAGTCAATCAATGATTCCTGGTCTATAATTACAAAATGTGGAAATCAAAAACACCTGGAATTCCAGATGAAGAATTTGAAAGAACAGAGTCTGTACCAATTACTAAAGAAGAGATTCGTGCTATACAAATTAGTAAAGGTAGACTTTCTGTAGGACAAACAGTTTTAGATATTGGATGTGGTAGTGGCTCTGTAACAGTAGAAGCTGCAATTCAAGTTGAAGAATCAGGTAAAGTAATTGGTATTGACATTGATCCTAATGCAATTGAATTAACAGAAAAAAATTTAAAAAAATTTGGAATTCCAAATTATACATTAATTGAAGGAAACGCTAAAGAAAAAATTTCAGAACTTCCTCAAGCAGATACTGTATTTATTGGTGGAACAGGTGGTGATACAAAAGATATAGTAGAATTATGTCAAAATAAAATCAAATCTGGTGGAAGAATTGTGATTGGTGTTATTCTAATTGAAACACTTTATGCTGTATTGAAAACAATTGAAAAATTAGACTTTGAATCAATTGATATCACACAAATTACAATTGGAAAGAGTCGAAAGACCAAAACAGGCACAATGATGCTTGCACGAAACCCAGTTAATGTTATCTCTGCTACAAAAAAATAATCTAGCTTTTTAATTGGGAACAAAATCATCTTTCTTATGTCTCAATTAACTGGAATTGGAGTCGGTCCTGGCGATCCAGATTTACTTACTGTAAAAGCAGTAAAAGCAATTCAAGATGCTGATATGATAATGTGTCCTGCATCAGCAGAAGATAGACCTAGTATTGCTCTGTCAGTTGTTGACACTTTAATTGATAAATCAAAAAACCAAGAAATTGTAAAACTGATTTTTCCAATGACTAAAGATAAAGCTATTCTTGAAGCACACTGGAAAGAAAATTCAAAAATTATGGCAGAAAAAGTTTTGTCAGGGAAAAATGTTGTTTATCTAACTGTCGGTGATCCATATCTTTACAGCACATGGATCTACATGCACCGAGAAATTAGTAAAAAACATCCTGAAATGAAGATTACAGTAATACCTGGAATTGTTTCAATGTTCACCTTTGCATCTAAAGTTGGAATAAGTATAGCTGAAGGGGCAGAAAAAGTTTCAATTATTCCATCATGCTATGATCTAAGTTCAGTTAAAGAAATTGCAAAAAATTCTGAGGTATTGGTATTTCTTAAAGACGGTAGATATTTTGATCAAGTGATTGAACTAGTTAGGGAGTCTGGATTCCCAGAGGATTCTATATTTGCAATTGGTCAAGATTTAGGTACAGACAAAGAAATTATTAGAAAATTAAGACTAGGTGAAGTAAATGATGACACACTTACAACAAAGTACTTTTCAATTTTGGTGATAAAGCGTGTCTAAGGTATACTTTGTTGGTTGCGGTCCTGGCGACCCTGATTTAATCACTATAAAGGCAAAAAAATTGGTTCAAAAGGCTGATGTAATCGTTTACTCAGGCTCATTGATTCCTCCTGAGATTCTAAAATTTAATAAAAAAGGCAAAAAACACGATGCAGCAAAACTTGTTCGTGAAGAAATATTTGATTTACTTTTAAAAAATTCAAAAAAAGGAAAAACCGTAGTTAGATTACATGATGGTGACCCTGCAATTTATGGTGCAATTAGAGAACAGATTGATAATCTAGAAAAAAAAGATGTAGAATCAATTGTCGTACCTGGTGTTACGTCATTTTTGGCATCTGCAGCAGCACTTGGAACACAATTAACTCTACCTGGAATTACACAAACAATGATTGTTACACGTGCAGAATCAAGAACTAAAGTTCCTAAACGTGAAAAAATTTCTGAACTTGCAAAACATCAGGCAACTTTAATTTTTTATCTTAGTGTTCATTTACTAAATAAAATATCAAAAGAAGCAATTGAAGGTGGATACAAAAAAACTACTCCAGTTGCTGTAGTTTACAAAGCAAGTAGAAAAGATCAAAAAATAATTCTTGGTACACTTACAGATATCGCAAAAAAAGTAAGAGATGAAAAAATCAAAATGACTGCAATTGTAATAATTGGTGATGTAATAAAACCAAAATCTTATGAATATTCTAAATTATATGATAAAACCTTCTCACATGGTTTCAGAAAAGCGAAGAAAACTAAGAAAAAAGATTAACTTTATTGGAAA